>NZ_LUKQ02000007.1 GCF_001647025.1 Endozoicomonas atrinae | reverse complement strand
GAAAATCAACATCATTAAAACCTTCGGGTAGCTGTGGTCGACGAGACATCTGTTCTAGATAATGCATGGTAATGATGCCTAAGCATAGTTGGCGGCAGCTTAAGGATTTAGAAAATGCGATTGGTATAATTTCAACAAATTCTTTTTCAATCTGAACGACAACGACTGGAGACTTTTCAAGCCAGACAATACAGGGAAGACAGGATGGTGGGCAGTTTTCTTCCAGTGATAATTGACGGGACAGTTGCCTGCTAAAAATAGTAAGCCCTGCATTCCCGGCAGCTCGCTCTATATACTCCTGGGTCAACTCGCCTGAGTGAACCGGCAAACCTGCTAATATTTTTTCTGCAATGACATTAATTCCATGATGCCTGGCAATCCAGATCAAACTGGTCAATAAAGAACTCTGCGCCATTGCTGCTCCGTGAGGTGTCAGGTTCTGATAAAGCAAAGACAGATACAACCTAGAGTAAAAACGCTTCCTCCGCCATTCTCAGCCAAGCACCTAAAAATCATCTATTCTTACTCAGAAGACTTTTTTCCTACTGATTCGGTCAGTTTTACTTCTCCCTCTGGGAGGCCGTCCAAGAATAGGGCCCTTGGCGAGAGCAGCAGAAAATTGAGGACAAAAAACCGGTTTTGTGAGGTGAGTATTGATGCCATTTGCCGAGCAAACCCAATTTTTTTGCCACCGTAGTAGGCAGTCTATTCTGAGATAGCCTCCTGACCCCGACTGCGGGAAAGATCATCCCCGGAACATTTCCAACACTGTTATGAGTATGAAGCGTCTTTCCTGTATGTATTTCTTTCGATTCTGGCTATCTGCTCTGCTCTTTGCTTCGCATATTTCGTCAGTAAGAGCACAAAGCCTGGAGGAGGCCGTTTCCACAGCGCTGATGACTAACCCCAGGCTCCATCAGGCTATTCAGAAAGTACAAACCCGCCTTCATGAAGAAACGGTTGCCAAAGCAGGCTTTCTGCCAACACTTAACGCACAGGGTGGCTCAGGGTATGAATGGTCTTCCAATCCAACCACCCGAGCTGGAGGCCCTAACAGCGATGACAGCCTTCATCGGTATGAGTCATCAATATCACTTCGGCAGGTTCTCTTTGCCGGTTTTTCAACACGTAATGACAGCAAAAGATCTGAAGCAGCAACACGCTCGGAACAATTTCGTCTGATCACAACAGCTTCAGAAATGGCTCTGAAAGTGGCTCAGACATACCTGGGCGTAATTATGGCAGAACGGGCACTGGTACTGTCAGAACAAAACCTGAAGGTTCATCAAGACATTTACTACAACATTTTCAAGCGCTCAGAATCGGGCATACAAAGTACTGCTGACCTGAGCCTGGTTAACGGCCGACTGGCCAGAGCGCAATCCAACACCATTTCTGCAGAGAATAATCTGCAGGATGCGCGATTTCAGTTTATGAGACTGGTGGGTATACCCGCTGACGCTCTTCACGAGCCGGTACCGGACTATCAATTAATACCGGATACGATTGAGCAGGCAGTCATACTGTCAGGGAAAAACTACCCATTACTCAAATCAGCGCTTCAGGACAACAATGCAGCAGAAAGTGAGTATGAAGCCAGCAAGGGGCGCTTCTACCCCGAAATATCCTTTGAGGCGACCCGTTCATGGAACTACAACATTAATGGCATTGTTGGTCGTGATGATGATTACAACCTGATGTTCCATGCCCGTTACAACCTGTTTAATGGTGGCGCTGATTCAGCTCGCATGAAGGCTTCTCTGAGCCGCTGGAATGAAGCCAAAGATATATATCACCTCGCACTGCTGGATACTCAGGAAGAAGCCAGACTCTCATGGGAAGCTCATAGTCAACTCAAAAGGCAAATCCCTCAATTGCAGAAACACGTCACTTTCAGTCTGGATACGGTATCTGCTTATCGAAGACAATTTGCTCTGGGGGAACGTTCGTTACTGGATGTATTAAATGCCGAGAATGAAAGCCTTGAAGCCGAACTGGCCTGGAACCGGGCCTGGACAGCACAACTGGATTCATGTTACCGCCTGCTTCATGTCACGGGTCAGCTACTTGATGCATTCCGATTAACACTTCCCCAAGACTGGATACCTGAGGAGGCTGTCGCAAAAGGCAGCGAGCGCAGGCAAGACAAGGCAAAAAATGGCGAAAAAGCGCAGTTTACAGATAGTAAATGAGCATTTTGAGCTATTTCTTAACGCGGTATTGGCAAGCGCAGCTCTGTTTGCGACAGCCTCTGAGAGTGCTTCGGCAAATAGTCAAGGTCACAAAGCTCATGCCGGAGTTTACAGGTAGGCAGCATCTGATGAACAAATATTCCCCCATACGACAACTCTCACTGACATTATTCATACTCATTCTGGTCAGCAGTTGTGTAACTCATGAACGTGAAATCACCCCTTATCAACGACAGACTATTGACCTTCATGATGATGACCTTGATGGAGTCATCAATGCCAGAGACCTCTGCTTCGAAACACCGACAGGTGCATTGGTAAACAACAGTGGTTGTCCACAGTGGGAAGCTGTTCTGAACCAGTATGAATACATTATCCATTTTGACAGGGACTCATTTATGACAGAGGCCCCTGAAGCTCATAAGGCCCTGAAAGCCATTGCCAGAATAGCGGCCGATTACCCCCAAAGCACCATCATACTAACTGGTTATGCCAGTCAACCTGCCTCAGAAGCTTATAACCTGACTCTTTCTCAGAAGCGTGCAGAACATATCCGCAAGAGGTTGATCCATATTTTTGGTTTGGACAGCCATCAAATCAAAACCCGCTGGCGAGGTGAAAAAAACCCGGCACAGCCAGGCAACACGTCTGAAGCAAACCTGGCAAATCGACGGGTTACCGCCTTGATAATTTATGAACAGAGTCGTCCACTCAGAAAATGGTCAGCACAAACCTTTCCTCAGCCAGTCTTTCAGTGATTGAGGGAGATCATGAAAAAAGTCATTCAACTGGACAGTACACAGGTTGTTTCCAGAATCACCGGTGAAGCATGGAAACTATTTCCTGATGGAACACAGCGCCCTTTACTTCAGAATGAACAACTGAATGCAGGAGATCGCATAGAGCTCGATGACAACGCCCAAATTGACTTCACCTCTGTAGATAAAACAACAAACCTTCGTACCGATCAGCTCTTCATAGGAAGGCCAGGATTAACAGGAACAAACCGCCAAACAGACGATGAGGAAACTTCAGAAGATCAGGCGGTCAATGGACTAACCGAGCCCTGGGCTATAGCGCTCATTCCCCTGCAAGTAATACCGGCTGCCGGTTTTCCTACAGACACTGGCGACCTTCTGCAAAAAAATGAGACCCAATGGGTTCCCCCGGCGGAACAGAAATATATTGACGACCAGGCGGTTATCGTTATCAGAGAGCCCATTACTGCTGACAATATCATTAATCATGAGGAGTCACTGGCATTTGATATAAGCGGTTTTGTTTATCATGTTGAGGCGGGACAGCCAGTTACTCTGACATTGACCGATAACCTGGGCAATAGCGTTGAGCTGAACACCGTTGTCTTCCCCGATGCACTGAGCTGGACTACTCCCGTTGAAAAACTTGCCGCCGAAGGATACGGGCTGATTGATGGCCCTGTCACCATCAAAGCTGAAACCAGTGACCTTGCCGGTAATCATGCCGAGGACATAGCAACTTTCCTGCTGGATACGGTGACAGAAGTCACCATCGATCTCGCTCCTGAAAGCGACTCCTGTGACGATGATCAGGATAATGTGACAAACGATACAACCCCATTAATTCAGGGTACTGGAGAAGCTGGGGCATCGATTAATCTTTTCGACGATGGAAACCTGGTAGCTGAAGGCATTAAGGTTGATGATAATGGACAGTGGTCAATCCGAATCCTCACCCCCCTTAAGGATGGCGTACATAACCTGACGGCATCCGCCACGGATATTGCCGGCAATAAAGCATCCAGCAGTCTGGAAGTCACCATCGATACCTATACCAAAGTATGGGTCAATGACCTGGACACCTTTCAACAAACACAATTTGAACCAAAAATTTCCGGTGAAACCGGTGGCGTCGCCAATGGTAAGGTGGTGAATGTCGATGCCTCTGATTTTTCCTCTCTTTTCACAGCGAAACCGGTTGTGCATGACAACCTGTGGAGCACCAACCTTCCTCCTACGCCCATAAACCCCGGCACCCCTTACCATGTAGTCGCTGTTGTTCGCGATCGGGCATGTAACCTGGCCAGTGACCATGTAGTAACTCTGGGAAATCCGTTACCGGTGACACTGACTGAGAAAGAGAACCTTGGCTCCAGCGTATCCATTGATCCCGTTTCAGATCAGGAGACCCACTTATCCATTGAGACTGGTTTTCTCTCAGACCTTCCTGACAACCTGTCAATTATTGATTCCGGGCGTATCTTTCCCATTCGCTGGCAGCTTGACTCACCACAGGAACTGAAAGCTGTTTATGAGATCAATAGCAACTTAAAAACAGCATTGGCATTCTCTGTACCAGAGACCGGTAATGGGCTTTCCGAATTAACCCTCTACACCCCTTTGAAGCACCCTGATGGTGCTGGCAACAATACCATTGAGTTTGATATCCCTTACCAGAAAAGCCGCTACTCCCCTACATTTTCCCGCTTTCACCACTCAAAGGCCGGCGTTCACATTACCGTCGTAGATGACACCCCTGAAGCCATCGACCATGAAACGGTGGGTTTAAAGGAAGGAGAACAGAGAAGCTGGGAGGACAGTGGCGGAAAACTCTTTCATAAGCAGGATACTGGAGCGGATGGTGGCCAATTATCGCACATCAACCATATTGCACTGGATACAGCTAATGAAGTGCATGATGGTACGCTTGCAGGCTATTACACATTTGACGGCACTTATGGACAACTCTATGTCAAACCTGATGGTACATGGGTTTATCAAGCAAAAATTGATCTTGTTCATAAGCAGGGAGAAACCCTGGATGATACGTTTACCTTTACCCTGACGGACTTTGATGGTGACAACAGTGATGCACACATCACCTTTGCTGTTGCAGATGGAATCCCTCTGTCCTTCAGTGGTGATTCCGTCAGTGAGATGACCATAGATCAGGAGTGTGACCAGCCAAAGCCTGTACCAGACAATGGCCAGTTACTGATCATTAAGGGATCTGATCCCATACCACCCGAAAAGCTTACGTTTGACCTGACAGCAACCAGCGAGCAGCTCAAAGCATCATTAGATAAAAAAAATCCAAACAGTCATGGCATTCCCCTTGATCTGGAAAATCTGCACCCTGACCCGGCAACCCAATCCCTGACACTTTCAACAATTGATGGTTCTCCTGTTTTCAAGATCAGCCTTATCAATATCAACACAACCTCTGAAGGCAACCTGGCAGCGACGCTTAATGTAGAACAGCTCAACTCTTTTGATGTCTATGGCCCTGAACCTGCCAGCCTTCCTCTCACCATTACGGCCAGTGATCATGATATCAATACCGTAACTCACCGCGTTGCTCTGACCATTATTGATGGGGGTATTACGCTTCACGATGATTTTGCTGAAGTCATAGAAGGAGAAACGGTTACCGGGAATTTACTGGCCAATGACCAGCTGTGTATGGATGCGGTTACAGTTACACAGGTCACCATTGATGAGACCGCCTTTCGAACCAGCAAAATCAACGATCAGTTCAGAGTCAGCTTTTTACCTTCAACCCCCATTGATACCCCTTTAGGCAGTCTGGTTGTTCAGAGTAATGGAGACTATGTGTTCAGGGCACATGACTCCCTGAAAAATAACCCCGACCCAATCGCATTTACCTTTGACTATTCCGTACAAGACAGCAGCGGTGATACTGCTACGGCGACAGCCGTCATCGATATTCTGGATGGTGCTGCCCCAACAGGCGGTAAAGATGCCACTCTGATCATTACTGAAGCCAACCTCAGCCACCCTCCGTATTACCCTGAATATAAGACAACTGGCATCTACACCCTGCATGGTGATGGATCAGATCCCGTCGCTCCCGATAGCCTTCACTTTGACTTTCCCCATGGTGCGCTGGACAACATTCTCACTTCAACTGGACTTCCAGTCACCTTTCAACGAGAGAACCATGTACTTAGAGGCATAGTTAGTCCTCCAGGCCTGCAACCGATTCCTGTGATTGATTTCAAAATCGCCTCGGTATCACCTGTTGGTAAAGACCTGCAGGTGCAAATCAAGGGCGAACTCTTTCGACCGCTGGACCATATCAATAAAGCCACAGGCTCAGAGTTCGTCGATATTACCGATCATGAAATCACCTTAAAGCTTCCCTATTCCTTTAGCGATCATGATGGAACACCTGCCCTGAAGAAAGGAACGTTCACCTCCACCATTATTGACGGCTCTCCTCCATTTCTTGCCCATATAGCAACCGTAACGCTGGAAGAGCAGAATTTTCCCGTCAGTCGTACCGGGGAAATGATTACCAGTCCATCGTCTGACACAATTGTTCCATCAAGCTGGCAGTTCAGCTCGGCACAGCCCGGCCTTGAGGGACTTTATTCACATGGTCTCCCCCTGACATACACTGTCAACGGTAGAGAGATACATATTTTTGAAGAAAGTGTGCCCGACCAGGAAGTCTTGACCATTGAGCTGACGAATGACCCAGACCCAGAGCACATCACAACCCTTTTTTATCGGGTGACACTCAAGCAGGCCATGGATCAGGACAAAGGGACCTGGCCTTTGAAAGTGCTGACTGAAGTTCAGGATTATGATGGTGATATCACTCAGCGGAACCTGATCGTCAATGTCATTGATAGAGACGATAACCTCAGTATTGATATCGCCCTGGATGACATGGGGCTGATGGAGCCTCTCTACCTGGGTGCTCCGGTCAATGAATACAGCCAGGTCAGCATTGATGCGGGCACGGATGCGGTTCGTGAGGTTTACTTCCTGAAGCCTGCAGTAGATACACAGGATTATGCGATTGAAAATAATGGGCAGCAGCTCAAGGCCGGAGGTAAACCACTGAAGTATTTTTATGGCTCGGACGGTTCCTGGGAAGCCTGGTCAATGGATTCCGGTACCCAGCATACAAAAATATTCGCACTGACATCGATCCCTCCCGACGGCACTCCCATCGTCATTGATCCCAATACAACAGGAAGCACCCGGCTACAGGTTATCTGGTATCACTATCTTGATCACCTGACAGCAACTGGCGAAAACAAAGACTTGATCCCCATAACTCTGACGGTTCAGGCCAAAGACAGTGATGGCACTACGGTAGAAGACCAGTTCACCCTGAAGCTGTTTGATGGCGCTCTGCCTGTGCCTGGTGAAATAGTGAACCCACCTCAGGTCATTGATATTAACTGGGGCGAACATAATAACTCAGAAGGTACTATTCACTTCACAGCTGGATCAGACAGGCCAGTACCAGCCTTTGATCTCGATACCATTAAAACAACCTTTTCAGGTATCCAGTCGGATGCTCAGTCTCTGGATAAGTTTGAGCTGATCAATACGCCAGACACTCAGCTAACCATCAGTCGTCAGGACGGACATCCGGTTTTACGCTTTTCCATAAAGAATCTGCAAGCTGACCGTGCAACGGTGCTGTTTGAACAACTGGATAACCTCGATCACCCAAAGGAACCCGGAGACCAGGACGACCTCATTGAGTTATGTATCCCTATACTTCTGGGAGACAGCGACAAAGACATTGTCACCAAAAGCATGGACTTGATCTTCCGTGTTATTGATACTAACCCAACCGCCCATCCGGATCATTTCTACAATGGGTATGCCATAGCAGAAGAAGGCACTCTCCTTTATGCTTCACCAGAAAGAAACCTGTTGATTAATGACGAGTTGAAGGCTGACGCTGATCCGGCCCATATCCATGCGGTGGAATATAACAACAATATTTTTCCACTTAGCTGGAGCAGGAGTATAAGTGTTGATACTGATGTCGGGGAGCTTTCACTTCATTCTAATGGTGAATGGTCTCTGCAAACCCTGCCTCATATAGATCATAGTCAAGGTGAAAATTTTACTGCGGTTCTCAACGCGGCAATCATTGATGGGGATGGTGATACCTCTAATGCCCCTTTTACCATTACGATCGCAGATCTGCAGGCCCGGTTTGAAAATATCAAAAATGCAGAGGGTCTTGAGGATCCACCTAAGCCTATACCTTTCCTCTTTCAGCTGAACCTTGGCGATATAGACCGACACGAAAGCATCAGCAAACTGTCCATTGATGCAGGAGATCTTCAGGGAGGCACCCTGACCCTGAACGGACTTCCTGTCACGGACACTGCCGGTGAAGTACTGATTCCTCCAGACAGCCTGGAAGTCAAGGATGTCAATGGCGACAGAATCTACACCAGCAGAAATCTGGGCTATATCCCTGCTGAAGATGCCTCTGACTATACCTTCACTGATCACCAGATAACCCTCAACCTGAAGGCTCATATCACCAAAAGCCCCGGCCCTGATCAAGACCTCAGCTCCCCGGTGGTTATTCATGTTAAAGGCGTTGCTGATCCTCCCATCTGGCCCGAACAGATACCGGTGGTCACCGGCGAGGAGGATCAATACATTCCCCTGGGCAACAGTATAAAAGCGGAACTCAAGGATACGGATGGATCAGAAGTCCTCTCATACGAGATAACGCATCTACCCGATAGCATGAAGCTGTTTTGTCATGGACAGGAAATTAGTACCGGGACCACCCTTACATCAGAACAGTTTGGGCAGTTGGTTGTTCAGCCTGATGAACACTGGAGTGGCAGGCTGGAAATAAAGGTTGACGCTATTGCGACAGAGCAGGGTTATTTTGCGGTTGAAACCGCACGATCACCGGCCAGCATTGTCGTCAATGTTCAACCTGTGGCTGACCCTCCCACACTGGTGGTCATGCCAGCCGGTGCAGACCCTGATACCGTTAAGATAACCGGGAATGAAGATGAGCGCATTGCCATTGGCAGTCACATCAAGGCTGCCCTTGTGGATATGGACGGATCTGAAAGTCTCTTCCTGAAAGTCACGCCATTGGTTAAACCTGGAGAAGACATAGGCAGCCTGTGGGTTCTTCAGGGAAGCAACTGGACAGAAATAAAGCCAGGCTCAACAAATAGTTTTGAAGCAACAGGGCCGGATATTGACCACCTTTACTATCAACCCGGAAAAGATCGAAGCTCAGCAAACTTTGATGATGTCCGTTTGCAGATTAATGCCATCAGCCGTGAGTCTACTCAGGATGGTGTTGCACCAGCGGCTGGAAAAGAAGAAGCCCTATCACCAGACCGGTTTATTCAAATAAGTATTAAAGGTGTTCCAGATATTCCAGAAGTGACGCCTAATGATACCTGGACCATGAGCCCGGACAATACCTATGAATTGATTGGCCATGGTAAAGAAGACCAGCGACTGCCACTGGTATTTGATCTTCACTCAACGGATATCGATGGTTCCGAAAGTCTTAACTCGGTTGTTGCCCTCGAAGACAACCGGTTTCGCCTGGAAGATAACCATGGACGACAGCCTCCCATCGCTTATGTCGTTAATGGCAAACCGCTTTACCAGATAACGCCAGCCGACCTTATCTCTGGTAAATATCTGCTGAAACCACCGTTGGACTATGCCGGTGAGGTACTGGTGCCCATGAAGGTTCTGGTAACAGAGCTGGACGGAGCCTATGCCATTTTTGACTATCAGCTTCGCGCCATTTTTGAACCGGTGGTGGATACCCGGGATCAATCCATCGAGCCTATCCAGGGTAAAGAAGTTGAACTGAACCGAGTCGGTAAATTTCTCTCGGGTGGTGCACCACTTGCCCTTACCGGGTTCACCCTGGGCGACAGTGATGGCAGTGAGTCCATTACCGATATTACCGGGTTCAATTTGCCTGATGGCTTCCAACTGATGGTAAATGGCGCATTAATGGCCAACCAGTGTGGGTCGCTGGCTGAACACCTGGGTGGCCTGGAAGCACTGAAGAGGACGCTTGCTGAAGGGAATATCCGCATTGTGCCTGTCCATTCCGATGGAACCATTGACAGTGATTATCCAACACCCACCAGCCAGAGCACCGACTTCAGTTTTACTGTAGAAATAACGGATCAGCAGAATGGGTTAACGGCAAAAAAAGAGGTAACCGCCAGTGGACATATTGACTGGCGGGGTGAAGTTGATGGTGAACAGCCACCAGCTACACCGCTGAATCCGGATGAAAATACCCAGGTTACCATCGATAATCCCGGGCCTTTTACAGGAAATGACTTTTCACTGGAAACATTACATCTTGCCTCCACCGATAAGGATGGCAGTGAGCGGATAAAAGACGACAAACGACCTCAATATGAGATCGCTGTTTATGATCCAGCGGGAAATAAGGTAACAGGAGGCTGGCATCTTCAAACCTCTGGAGGACAGGATCTGATCTTTGATAATGATGAGTGGCTGATCCAAAGTGGTGGACTCGATGGCGTATCGGTTCATTTTACCGAGAAGGGCACATACTTTATCCATACTAAAGTCATTGTTGAAGACATTGGGGACGAAGAAGCCCGATATGCCCGGATGCAGGTCATTGTTGAAGAAAATACTGGCGGTCCGAGTGAACCAACAACACCGGAAAACATCTTTGTCTGCTCAGAACCGGTAGAAGGAAAAGAGGATTACTACTTCTCAATTCCAGACCATTGCATCAACCTGGACCAGACCCATACCTCGACCGATGAAGAAACCACATTCCGCATAACGGTGGCTGATCTTCACGGATGGAGTCTTAAGGGTTTCACAACGGTGTACTGGAATAACGATGGCGAAGTCACCGAATACATCACGAAACCGGGAGATTTTGGCAACCTTCAATTCCGTCCACCCAGGGACTTTTCCGGAGAGGACAGCATCACCTATCACATATTAAAGAGAAACATCGATTCCGACCATACCAGCAAAACTGACTACAAGATCTCATTCAGAGTACTTCCGGTTGTGGAAAACTCACCGGATGAACCACCAGAGGATTCGGTATATGACTTGAGAGCCTGGACAGAACCGGCTGCCGAAGCCGATGAGTGGAAGGATGCGGATCATCCCGAGCTCATGCATCTGCAGTTAAGAACCACCGATATTGATGGCTCGGAAACCATCGAAAGAGTTGTTTTTAAACCACCCGAAAATATCGTCATCAGTGGTAATGGACTTCAACCAGACAACTCGGTCTATCGGCAAGTATCCGAAACAGAAGCGCAGTTTGAGCAACGGATAGCCAGCTTCACCTTTACTCCCGGGCCGGGACTGCCCGCCGGAACCTATCCCCTGCCACTTGAGGTGGAAGTACTGGATACCGCTCCGGGAACGGGAGATACCGACAGAAAAGTATTTACCAAATCAATCGACCTGATTGTCAAACCGGTCAACCACTGTGCAACCCTGACTGCACCCAATCAGGAAGGTTATGAAGACTCAGATATTCCTATCACCGGGCTGATTGCTGCACTGAACGATAATGATGGTTCTGAGGTTATCTCTGTTGTGCTCTCCGGCGTCCCTGATGGTGCGGTGATCAAGAATAGTTCTGGCCCCCCCCTGCCCTTTAACGGGAATGGGAAGTGGCAGATTCCAGAAAACCTAATGGATAACACTGGCCATATACAAACACTGTCATTCAGGCCAGTAAAAGACTTCAGTGGTGTTGTTGAATTGACCCTGAACAGTCACAGCCACGAACAGAGCTTGAGTACGGTTTGCAGTGATGAGCAAGCATTTCAGATTATGGTACAGCCTGTGGGTGACCCAATCACACTGGATCAAATTCCCAAGGCTCTGACGGGTGATGAAAACATTCCCATCGTTTTTCATCTGAATGCCAAAACCACAGACACTTATTCAGACAGCCATGACCATCCGGAAGGTCTTCAGGCAACGTTCACGATTTTACCGGGCAGCGCTACCACACTGATACCTCCAGAACCAGAGGCCATCAAACCCAGCCTTATCATTCCAGGCATCACACCAGCAACGTTCTCACCCAATGCTTCAGGTGGTTACACCGCAACCATAGAAACAGCAGATACCACATTGCCCAACCTGGAATTTAACCCGGGTGATGGTCATGGAACACTGCTGATGTCATTGGCCGTCCGCTCTGTGGATAAAACCGATGGACTGACAACAGCCTATGGCCCTGAAGTGGTGATGGACAGCACTATTTCCATTGCGCCAAAGTCCGACAAACCCTCACTGCAGATTGATCGAAAAAGCATAATTACCACCGTTGAAACACCGGCACCTCTTTTTATCCAGGCCTCAGTGATCAATCCGGCTGTGACTGTCAGTAACCTGGTCGGTACAGAGCTCTATGCCCTCGTCCAGGGACTTCCGGGCAGTGCATCGCTGGTTAACCATGCTGGTGTATCAACAGGTACTCCGTCCACCAGCCCTGCAGGTATTGCACTGGTGAGCAATGAGCTTCAGGACCTGTACCTTAAAGATCATCAAACTGGAAGTTATACTCTGGATGTTGAGGCCATCTCCGATGTCGGTGATGGGGATAACCAAAACAGTGATGTCATACCCCTGAACGTTGTGGTGGTTGAAAGAAGTCAAAACATCAGTGGCACACCAGACAACGATATTATTGTTTCCGATGGAACAGCTCCGAAGATCTCCGCAGGCAATGGGGACGATCTTATTGCCGGGGGCCGAGGTGAAAGCCAGATACTACCCGGTTCAGGGAACAATATCGTATGGGGCGGAGAGTACTCAGGCTCAGGGGATGGCCACCGTGATACGTTCCTCTTTGAGGTTGGCGATACAGGCACAACCGCTATCCAGGACTTCGAGCCCGGCGTGGATGTGATTGATTTGAGCAAGCTTCTGAACCTGGACGATGTGTGGTCCAGTAGCGATCTGGCAAAGCTGGTCACTGTTGATGAAATGGATGGAAAAGCGCGAATAACTGCACTATCCGAGGTTATTACACTGGATACTATACCACTGGAAACGCTATTGCCGGGTGGAAGCGCAATGGATCCCGCAGAACGTTTAAGCTCACTGGTTGAACAGAGTCAGCTGATCGTCTCCCATCAGTTTGGCCACGAAGGAAAAGACACCCTGTATGCACCACCAGCTGCTGAACTGAAAGGCGATGGCATTGTGAATGCCGGTGCTGGAGATGATCACCTGTATGCCAGCAATGAGGGCAGCAAACTGAGAGGTGGGCCTGGCAACGATATTCTGGAGCTAAGCCCAACCACCCATGCAATGGATACGCTCTACTGGCTTAAAGAAGACGCTGGCAGCGAAGCAGCACCCGCTTATGATCGAATACTCAATTTTCACGATGCAGAGGACGTTATCGATATCGCAGGTTTTCTGCCTGCAGAAGCCAGCGCTCAGCCTTATGATTACATGGAGCTGAACGCCAATGGCAGCAGCACTAACCTGAATCTTGCCAGTGCAACAGCCCATCAATGGAGCAATACTATTGAACTCTCGGGTGTTGACTGGTTACAGGGCAGCAGTTCGGAAGATGCTCTGAAATATCAGCTGGAGCAGGGTTATCTGATCACCGGGTTGACGATATAATCAGTTAACCAAACCAAAGAAGTATTAATCCCTGAAATAAGGGTGCAGCTCCAGCTCTTTAAATGAACCCAAGGTGAATTTCGTCTTCTCATCGTAAAGCCACTGCAATAATGATCGAAGATCTGAAAACTCATCGCTTGCTTTACTAAAAATAAACGTCTTTAGATGTGGATTTTCATCTAAAGTGTAACCGCCTGAGAACTGACCACCTGAAGGCAAAATAACTGACATTGGCCATGGATTTTTTTCACCAAATTTCGTTGCCGTAATTTCAGGATTTTTGAGTGCCAGTGTCAGTAAGTGATGTCCTATGGTCATGAGCTCTCTCTTTACCCAATATTCGCTCATTCCTCTTGCACGACCAAAATCCAGAAGGCAAGGCATATTATCTGGCTTTATCATAATATTGGAGGCATGTGCATCAACGTGCATATACCCTGTATTCCAGAGTTCTTTATACTCATTCAATAAATGACGGGCAAATACTTTGATATTTTCCGGCTTAAATATAGGGCTTTCTTTAGTTTTCAGCTTTTCATGAAGGGTTACACCCGGGATATACTTGCTAAACGAAATAACAAAGGCAACTTCTGGTAAATTGGTTATGGTGACATTTCGATCCAATTTTCCTCTTACTATTTGCGATTTAGCAGCATTAGATGTAGTACGATATGTTTTTCCTTTGCTAATATCCCTATCGAGCAGATTTCCTGCCGAACTAGATGATGGCAACTTTCCAACAACATACTGACCATTTTTCAAACGCAATTTTAAGACAATACCGTCAGCACCTCGCGAGAGATAATAGCCACTGCTCCTTATAACGCCCTTGTTTTTATCCTTATCGCCCCAGCACTCATTCAACTCTTTAAGAAACTTAAGAGAATCATCATCCAGCTGGGTTGCTTCTTCTCTCGCTCCAGGAAAATTAGATACATCAACTGAGCAAGCTGCACTGACATCAGGATTGAAACGGGACCTTTCATTATGCATCAATGGAGTTATTTTGCCTGGCTTTCTAGCTATTTCCTTCTGAGTAACAGACTGTTCCCTTCCCGCTTCAATTGGTGATATTAAAGTATTAGCTGGCTTGCCATCAGGATTCTCAGGATAAACACATCCTCTATGACATCGTCCCGCAACCACAATAGGCACTAAAGCACATACTTCACCACCTGTTGCACCAGCCATACCAGTATTCTGTTTTGTTATCCGCTTTGGTGTTGCCACATGGTTACGACGTGGTATCTGTGATGAAATATCTCTACTGCTGAGAAGAGTTTCTGCCAGTTCATAAATAGTACGTATTGAAGTTCGGTAGTTTTCTGAGAAATCATCATTAACATAAGCAAAACGACCATGATCAGTCAGATAAACAGAGAACCCATTTTTTGTTCCTACAATGGCTTTTTTTTCATTGTTAATAATATATTCGCCCTGTTGGATTCGCCTTAACAGAAAATCGGTTTCTGTATTCATTTTTATACCTCAATTCAAATTAATTAAACTGGTAACTGATAACTGGTCATTAACTGGACTTTAACTTTTATAGGTAACACTTGATCCCTTTCTTGTTCATTGGGCATTCTGACTGAAAACAGGGAAGTGATTTCAGGACAGCTCCTTAGAGCATTAAATATGCCTTACCTGTGGAGGCTACGAGTAAGTCCCTTTTTCCAAAAATATCACCACTAATACCAAGGTTTACCAAAGGCAAGAGTGGACTTGTTCACACATTTCCTCTAACTGTCAGAGCTCAGAATTATGAATGATATCTCTTTAGAGTCACTAACCAGAGTGTCAATGTAACTGACTCGAGATTTGATGGATAATTTTACCGGGAACCTTCTGAGACCCAGTAAAATCAGTAAAAAATCATAAGAAAACTGATCGCCACCACCAGATTTTGAGCATTTATGACCCACTAAAACTTATACCAACTCTATGCTCTAAATATGAGATGACTCAGCTGCATCTGTCACGACCTTTAACTGCCACAGGGTTAGAAAATGTAATTGCTATGACTCTGATTCAGCCTATGTAAGGGTAGTTACGGTTACCCTTTCACATATTCAGACTTGCCAAATCACTGCCTCGGGTACGACACTATGCAGTTTTGATCAGCCACTGCAGCCCTCAATGACGATATCCGTACATCAAGAAAGAGCCAATACTGAAGACTTCCTGTCTATTTTTCTTCAGGACATCCCGTTGATGGATGTTCGCGCCCCTGTAGAGTTTGCCAAAGGCAGCTTCCCTACTGCTACGAATGCCCCCATTCTGAACGACCGGCAGCGCGATCTGATTGGTACCTGCTACAAGAAAGAAGGGCCTGAAGCGGCTGTAGCACTAGGCTATAAGCTGGCTACTGACGATGTTCGAGCACAGCGACTCGAAGACTGGCAATCATTTATTAATAAACATCCAGAGGGGTATCTGTTCTGCTTTCGCGGTGGACAGCGTTCCCATATTACCCAGCAGTGGCTTAAAGAATCAGGCTACCCTTACCCATTAATCAAAGGTGGCTATAAAGCACTGAGACGCTTTCTGATTGATGAACTGGAACGCTCCATTAAAGACATTCCGTTTATTATCCTCAGTGGTAAAACCGGTACCGGCAAAACCTACCTTATTCAACAGTTGCCTTACAGCATTGATCTGGAAGGTCTCGCGAACCATAGAGGCTCAAGTTTTGGCCGACGATATGGTGGGCAGCCCAGTCAGATCGATTTCGAAAATCGTCTGTCCATCGCGCTGCTGAAGCATCGCCATAAGCACCCCGGCATGCCTGTTCTGTTGGAAGACGAAAGTAAACTGATTGGCCGCTGCAGCCTGCCTCAGGAGATGCGGGACAAAATGCAGCAATCCCCGTTAATTTTGCTCGAAGAGACCATGGAAGAACGGGTAAAAATTGGTCTTAAGGAATATGTTACCGACAATCTTGCCGAGTTTATTGATGCTTATGGTGAGCAACAGGGCTTTGATCAGTTTGCCGAAGGCCTCTCCGGCAGCCTTTACCGCATTCGCCGCCGACTGGGTGGAGAGCGCTATCAGCAATTAACCGACATTCTGGAAAATGCCATTCAGCAACATAAAACGGATGGTGTAATAGAAGGCTATAGCCCTCTGATCAGTGACCTGCTCAGCAATTATTACGACCCCATGTATGACTATCAGCTGGAGCAGAAGGAAGGTGACATTATCTTCCGGGGAGATCGAAAGAAGATTCAGGAGAGCTACAGCACATTGCTGGTAAATAGCGATACAATAGCGCAAGCCTGAGCATTGATAAAATACTCAGCCTCACAGGGGAGTTTGAGGCTGTATTTATAGAGCAGCACCTCTTACTAGAAAAACGACGATAACAGGATAAAGCAGTGAGCATCGACTTCGATAAAGTGGTGAATCGAACCAAGACCTCAAGCCTAAAATGGGAACGTTTCAGTCCTGACGTTCTCCCTATGTGGGTAGCGGATATGGATTTTCAGTCAGCACCTGAAATCATCGAAGCACTGCACCAACGTATCGACCATGGGGTTTTTGGTTACACCGAGCCCGACAGTGAGCTGGAACAGCTTGTCGTTGAGCGCTGTCGCAATCTCTATCACTGGGATATTGAGCCGGAATGGATTGTCTGGACACCAGGCCTGGTATCGGCACTGAATGTCTGTGTTCGAGCCTATGCGGGCAAAAGAGAGGGGGTTATCTCCCCTGTTCCTGTGTATTACCCATTTCTGATGGCTCCAAAGCTGGCAGGACGTGAGCTTATTGGTGTCGAATGGATTAAGCAAAACGATCAATGGGTTCTTGATCTCGAAAGCCTGGAGCAGAAAATCACGCCCAGCACGAAGCTGCTGATGCTGTGCAACCCTCAGAACCCGAATGGTCGGGTATTTACCCGGACAGAGCTGGAAAATCTTGAGCAGCTCTGTAAAAAGCATGGCCTTGTCGTCTGCTCAGATGAAGTGCATTGCGACCTGATTCTTGATCGCCATGCCGAACATATTCCCTATGCCTCCATCAGCGAATTTGCCAGAGACAACTCAGTCACCCTGATGTCACCGTCCAAAACCTTCAACCTGGCCGGTTTCGGCTGTGCATTTGCCATTATTCCCAATAATCAGTTACGTCATCAGTTCAACCGGGTTCGTACCGGTATCGTACCTTCAACGGACAGCACTCTGATTGGTTACACTGCAGCAAAAGCGGCCTATCGTCATGGCGAACCCTGGCGGCAGTCATTACTGGACTATCTGCGTAATAACCATGATTACCTGCTGGAAGCCATCAATAACATCCCGGGCCTTTCCATGGAACCACTGCAGGCAACCTACCTGGCCTGGATTGATGTCAGCGAACTGGGACTGGAAGACCCACACCAGTTCTTTGAACAGGCCGGTGTAGGCCTCTCACCAGGAAAACAGTTTGGTGATGAAAATTACCTGAGGCTGAACTTTGGCTGCAGTAGATCTCTGCTGGAAGAGGGAGTTAAACGAATAGCCACAGCTGTTGCACAGCTCTGAAAACCACAAAGAGCACGAAGATCACAAAGAAAAGAAGGATTACTTTTGTGAGCTTCGTGCTCCTTATGGCTCAAAAATACTCTGTTGCCAATAGCACTGCCGGGCGTCATTATATCCGACCCAACAACTTGCCAGATTCACCGTGAAAGAAGCCACCACCCACTCATTCCAGTTTGAACAGATCGGTGTTATTCGCTCCTGTTACCGCCAGAAATTCGGAATCCCCCGTCAGCCAGGTATTGTCACTGCCGCTGAAGCCACACTGGAACTTATCCAACCCTACAATCAGGAAAATCTGGTACGTGGTCTGGATGGTTTTTCACATATCTGGGTCCATTTTATCTTCCACAAGACCATGGATGAAGGCTGGCGTCCGACCATCCGCCCACCAAGGCTGGGTGGCCGACAGCGCATGGGGGTGTTTGCTACCCGCTCGACACATCGCCCCAATCCTATGGGCATGTCCGTGGTTGAACTGCGTAAAATTGAATCAGGAAATGGTAAGTTGAAACTGCACCTTGGGGCTGTAGACCTTCTTGATGGTACTCCAGTTATAGATATCAAACCCTACCTGCCTTATGCCGACGCACTGCCTAATGCCAAGGGGGGCTTTGCTCCCTTACCCATGCAAATGGCCGAAGTGAAGTTCACCGATGAGGCCATGAATCAATGCCTGCGTTATGAACAACGAACCGGCAGACAACTGATTCTGCTGATCGAGCAGGTGCTTGGTCAGGATCCAAGACCGGCCTACCTGAGGGGAACCTCCGAACGGCGCCATGGCACCGCCTTATGGGATCTGAATGTGGTCTGGGAATACACAAACCATCACTTCCTAGTGAAAGAGCTGGAGCCCCTTAAACTGGATGAGAATACAAAGGAAGGTAATGGGCAATGATTATTCCCCATGACATGATTGAGCCGGAAACGCTTAAGAGTCTGATCGAAGAGTTCGTCAGCCGTGAAGGGACGGATAACGGCTATGACGAAACACTTTCCAAGAGAGTAGCGCAGGTATTATCCCGCTTAAAATCTGGAGAGATGGTGATCGTATTTGATCAGGAGAGCCAGACACCCAATATTCTGCACAAGGATGTTGCAAAGCAAATCCTGAGAGAGCTGGACGCCTGACCGTCGACGATGACTACCAGCTGGCACCATCGATAAACCCTTTGGTGCCTTTCTTCGAAAGGTACGCCTCCTCAAGCGCTGTAGATATTCTGTGTTTCGCCTGATTTCGATGTGGAAAACGCCCGAACATATACACCATCTGGTAGTGCTCAAAAGCTTTATTCAGCGCGTTAAGGAATTCATACGGATGATCAGGGTGTTCATTCAATGCTTTTAGATAATCAAGAGCAACCTGTTGTGAAGCCAGATTTTCATGATGCATCATGGGAAAAATAACAAATAACTTCTGATAGCCCGTGAAGTAGTGCTTGTGAAACTGCTTTTCCAGATTGACCTTCGCCGCATCCCGAGCCAAACCATCATAACGAAAAGCTCTTCCCTGGTTACGGAACATGTTTCGACTGAACTGATCAATCAGAATAATGTAAGCAAGGTTATCAAAAGGATTACGATGAATATCCCAGTCATGCTGACCAGAAACTACGAACTCAAAGAGTGATAGGAATTTCTCACGGGTCAGACGGTCAATCTCCTGGCTACCTGCCAGCCCATTTGGACCATGGGGAAACCATTTTTCATTGTATCGACCCGCCCCCCCCTGCTCCATGTCGGCATCCCACTCTTCAAACCAGAAGCGTAGAACCTCCAAGGCTTCAGGATTAGACCTGGCCAACCAGAATTGGCTGCTCTGATCAGAATCAAACCCCTCTTCGAAAACCAACGAGCATCCGAACAGGGGTAACTGGAAGGCCATTAGTAGCAGAAATGGCAGAAAAAATGTACGCGAAGGCATTATCAATTCCCTTTGGAATACCTTGGCAACAGACCAAAATGGGGCAATTACAACTTTATTTAAGACAACTTATTTTATCGACGACCCAGATCACTTTTACAGCCTGAAAGCCTTCTATATCCATTACAGGCTACAGCGGCGCAGCTGCTCACCATAGTCACTGGCTCTTCGTTTAACCGTACCGGCAGTATTCAGCAGCCATTTCTTTTTCTTGTGGGTTCCCTTGCGGTAACCATACCAGCCTTCATGGTAATTCAGGTACTGATGGTCCGCTGCCCAGAGTGAAGTTCCATTAATCTTGCGGGACTTATGGGTATACCAGCCAATAAAGTCGATGGAGTCGCCAAAATCTTTCCGGCTGGAGAAAAAGCCCCCTGCCTCTTTGACATACTGATCCCAGGTACCATCCTGAGCCTGGGAGTAGCCGTAGGCAGAAGAATCACGGGGTAATGGAATAAAGAGAAACCATGGGCGCGGAGGCTGGGCATCGTGCCGGTAAGATGATTCCTGATACATAATGGCCATCATGATCTGGATGGGCGTCCCCCAGCGCTGGTTTGATTTTTTGGCGTCTTTATACCAGCCACGTTTTTCTTTGAAGACACTACAGAGATTGTGGGGCTTCTCGGGTGGTGCCTTGGTGGCACAGCCTGCCAGTACTGCAGACACGATCAAAACAAACAGCTTTCGGCTCAGGTTTGACATTCAGCCGCCATCCTCCTAATTTCAGCCACAGAGATCACAAAGCACACAGAGAAAAGATAAGCTTTATTCCGCTTGATCAATTCCGACTTTCAGGAGTATTTATCGGAACTTTGTGAACTCCGGGGTTCAACTCAAATCAAATTGCCACAGGCACTACACGCCCCACTCCTGCCGCATCTGCATAAAATCATCTTCAGTGACGATGCGCACTCCCAGCTTCTCTGCCTTGACCAGTTTTGAACCGGCTTTTTCACCAGCCAGCAGCGCTGACGTTTTTGCGGAAACTGAGCCAGTCACCTTGGCGCCCAGCTTTTGCAGGATGGCTTTGCCTTCATCGCGGGTCATTGCGTTTAAAGTTCCGGTTAATACCCAGATTTCACCAGCAAGCGGTTGATCACCCTCTTCTACAACGGAAGATTCGGTTTCCCAGGCAACGCCTTTCGCCAGAAGCGCATCAATCACCTCACGGTTATGCTCCTGACGGAAAAACTTCTCAATATGACCTGCGACAATGGGGCCAACATCATCAACGGTTTGCAAATCTTCAACGGAGGCAGCCATCAACTTATTCAAATCTCGGTAGTGACCTGCCAACCCCTGTGCGGTTGCCTCACCCACTTCCCTGATACCCAGAGAATAAATAAAACGGGAGAGCGTGGTTTTTCTGGATTGATCAAGGGCATTGATCAGGTTTTCAGCCGATTTTTTACCCATACGTTCAAGGCTGGAAACTTCCAAGGCAGAAAGACTGAAAAGATCTGCAACCGTTTCTATCAATTTACGATCGACCAGCTGCTCAACCAGTTTATCCCCAAGGCCATCAATATCCATTGCCTTGCGGGAGGCAAAATGCTTAATGGCCTCTTTGCGCTGAGCGGAACAGAACAGTCCGCCAGAGCAACGCAAGATGGCTTCTTCCCGTTCCAGTTCAGAATCACACACCGGGCAGCGATCAGGAAACTTGATATCCCGGACGTCATCAGGGCGCATGGAATGGATTACCCGGTCCACTTTGGGAATAACATCACCAGCCCGGAGGATAACGACACTGTCACCTATTTTGATATCCAGGCGTTCAATTTCATCCATGTTGTGCAGGGTCGCATTACTGACCGTTACCCCTCCAACAAACACGGGCTGCAAACGGGCGACCGGAGTGATCGCACCGGTTCTCCCTACCTGAAACTCCACATCCTTAAGCGTAGTGATTGCTTCCTGTGCCGGAAACTTACGGGCGATAGCCCAGCGAGGAGCCCGGGCAACAAACCCCAAAGCCTGCTGCTGGGCAATGGAGTTAACTTTATAAACAATACCGTCAATCTCGTAAGGAAGCCCCTCACGCTTTTCAGCCATGGCTTGATAGTAGTCTTCACAGGCCTGAACACCTTTGACGACCTTTAATTCAGGGCTGATCCGTAATCCCCATTTTTTGAAGCAGGCAAGAATCTCACCATGCGTATCCGGCAGCACTCCACCATCCACAACGCCTGCACTGTAGCAATAGATCGTCAAAGGGCGCTTGGCCGTTATGCGTGAATCGAGCTGTCGTAAGCTGCCAGCAGCCGCATTTCTCGGATTTACAAACGTCTTCTCACCTTTAGCACTGGCCCGCCGGTTTAACTGCTCGAAACCGGCCTTCGGCATATACACCTCTCCACGGACTTCAAGACGCTCAGGCCAGTCATCCCCCATCAACTTCAGTGGGATGGACTCGATCGTACGAATATTCTGGGTAATATCTTCCCCGGTAGTACCATCACCACGGGTAGCCGCCCTGACCAGAAGGCCATTTTCGTATAACAGACTGACGGCGATACCATCGAGCTTGGGTTCGCAGGCGTATTCAATATCCTCAGTGGTACCCAGACGTTCTTTAACCCGGCGATTAAAGTCCGCCTGATCTTCTTCATCAAAAGCGTTATCCAGAGAGAGCATTGGCAGTTCATGACGAACCTGACCAAACGCTTTCAATGGAGTACCTCCAACCCGCTGAGTAGGAGAATCTTCAGTAATCAATTGTGGATATTCAGATTCAAGCGATTTCAAGCGGATAAACAACTTATCGTATTCGCTGTCCGGAATTTCCGGCTCATCCAGAACATAGTATCGATAATTGTGCTCACTGATCTGCTGACGCAGCTGAAGTATCTCTTGCTCTGCTAGCTCAGGGGAAAGAAGATCTGAAGAAGTCATGCTCATGGAGATTATCAAATGCAAGCGGGTTCTCTAAGAGAGAACCCGCTGTAGAAAACATCAGGCCGCTGGCTTCACCCTGAATGGCTATAGCCCGCCCGCAGGAATATCAATGCACCGGCTGTTTCGCCAACTGCTTGCGTTCATATTCACGAATACGCTGACGACAGTGCTCAAGGGTCTGCTGAGTCATCACACTGAACTGTTCATCTTTCAGTTCTCCACCCAGATCAAGGGCAAGACGACGAGCTGTCTCTTCCATCAGGGCAAATGCCTGCATGGGTTTTTCTGGCCCCGGCAGACTCATGAACAGGCTCAACGCCGGCGTTTCAGTGGCTTCCAGATTATCGATGGTAAAGGTACCTGGCTTAACGCCATTGGCCATACTGAATAAAATTTTTCCGGTACCATCGGCATTCGCATAACGATGGAAAATCGACATATCGCCAAAGCGCATACCTGAGGCCAGCATGGACTGCATCAGTTGTTCACCCGCAAAAATACCACCACCTTTTGACAGCACGTTGATGACAATCACTTCACTGGCAGGTGGACGGTCTTTTAATTTCTCAGCTTTTTCACGGCCTCCCAGATTGAGCTCTTTCTGCGGGTTCGAACTCTCTCTGGCCGAAACTTCACGTTCCTGAATCGGAGCCTTCCCCTGGCTGGCTGCCACTCTTGGGCGACCAACAATCTCTTCCGGCTCGGCATCCAGTCTGGACGTTTCACGAGAGCGAACAGATCGGTCAGAGCCTTCAACTCGTGAAAAGTCTTCAGTCTGTGAAAAACCTTCAGCTTGTAACTTATCCTCGGCAGATGAAAGGCGCTTTTCTCTTGCGGATTGCTGTGAGTCATCCAGATTCATAAGCACTGGAACAGGCTCATCCAGGTCAAGTGCCCTTTGAGCTCTCACTTTTTCCCTGGAAGTAGAGTCCCTTGCTGAACTTTCCTCAGCGTGTAATTCAGCTTCTCCAGCAGAATGACGGTGACGCTGTCTCAACGATTCAGGGTAAACAGGCGCTTCTTCAACAGCCCCTTCTGAGTAGTCATCGGAATAATCCCCCCCTGAAAACCCGGGTTCAACACGAGTTCTGGCAGAATCCTTTTTGGCAAACCCTTCTTTCAGAAGAGTTTCCTTCAGAGAACTGGGCCGGGCACCACCATTAGGTAGTTCACTGGAGAAATCATCGTCATAGCCTTTGACCTCCTCCAGGCCAAAGCTGATTTCCGATGACCTTTTTCTGGCCAGTCGCATCCTGCGATAACCGTCAGCCAATACGCCGGCGATTACCAGTATTCCTATGAGTATTAGCCATTCTCGCAAACTCATGTCCTTGCTGCCCTGTAGACCTTGAAACAACGCCCGAATTACAGTCTGCTTCCCTGTGATAACACTTTATGACAATAACCATTATGAAAAATAGACCACTGTCATTTATCACATCTGCATTAATTACTGCTGCAATCGGCCAACGTTGCAATATTACAATAAAAAAATAACAAATTAAGCTATGAACGCTTACTTTACGCGCTTTATAGACTGCTTAGTGTCAAAGTCATAGCTTATTTATCCAACTCTTAAGCATCCCACTATGGATACTTACAACTCAGCCATTGCCGCGGCCTGCTCAATATCCACCGATACTGGTCTGGACACTCCGGGCTCATGCATGGTCACACCCACCAGCTGGCTGGCGGCCTGCATGGCGATTTTGTTGTGAGTGATGTAAACAAACTGCACTTTATCACTCATTTCAGAAACCATTTTGGCATACCGCCCAACGTTGGCATCGTCCAAAGGGGCGTCAACCTCATCCAGCATACAGAAGGGCGACGGATTCAACTGGAAGATGGCAAATACCAGTGCAATCGCCGTCAGTGCCTTTTCACCACCGGAAAGCAGATGAATGGTACTGTTTTTCTTTCCGGGCGGCTGAGCCATTATAGCTACTCCGGTATCCAGCAGATCTTCACCGGTTAACGCCAGATACGCCTGCCCACCGCCAAATACCCGGGGGAACAACTCCTGCAGACCAGAATTAACCTTATCAAAGGTCATCTTGAACCGCTGACGGGTCTCCTTGTCAATCTTGCGAATGGCATTTTCCAGTGTATTGAGAGCTGACTCCAGATCATCATTCTGGGCATCCAGATATTGCTTTCGCTCTGACTGGGTTTCGTACTCTTCAATAGCCGCCAGATTGATGGCACCCAAACGCTCAATTCGTGCAGCGATCCTCTCCAGTTCCTGCTCCCATTGCTCTTCGGAAGCATCATCCGGAAGGTTCTCAAGTACCGTTTCCAGATCAAACTGATCCTCTTTCAACTGTTCAGCCAATGTTGTTCGACGAACCTGCATCCCCTGCCAGTCCATCCTCAGTTTTTCCAGCTGCTCCCGAACTTTTTGTGCCTGCTGCTCAGCACTGTGGCGAACCTTCTCTCCGGCACGAATTCGCTGTTCAACTTCTTCAAGCGCCATCCGCGCCTGCTGCATCGCCTCTTCTTCCTCAAGGCGTCTGGCCAGCATTTCCTCCAGCTGTTCCCGCAGATCACCTTCTGGAGAATTGGATTCTGACATGGACTCCCTGAGAAACTCCCGTCGCTCACGGAGCTTGGTAGACTGCTGGCTTAAACGCTCAATCGCTGCCTTCAAAGAACCAATCTGGGTATTGATGGATTGCTGGCGCAGAGCAAGCTGATGGGCGCGTTCTTTATCAAAACGTGCCTGATGACGCACCTCTTCAAGACGGGTCTGCAGCTTCTCACGCTGCTCCTGCATCACTTCCCGACGACCAATGTCTTCTTCCATATGGTCCAGCGCTTCCTGCAGGCGCATTCGGGACTCACCAATCACTTCCTGCTCAAGCTCATATTGCTCCCTGACTTCCTGCAGCTCATGTTCAAGGCGTCGACGACGCTCTGAAAACTGTTCAAGCCTGACCTTTCGAGCGCCGAGGTCGGCCCGAACCTCACCCTGATTCCGATTTAAATCGGACAGTTGCTTCTGCAGCTGTTCCCTCTGGGACTCGTGCTGTTCAAGCTTTCCTCTTGCGCTCTCAAGCTGCTCTTTCAATAGCTGACTGCTTTCTTCCAGAGTGATCAGCTTTTCACCCAGAGCATCCATTTCCTTCTGGCGCTCCAGAACACCGGCATTATTATCAACACCTCGGTTAACCCGCAGCCAGCCGGAAGAGAGCCAAATGCCATCCGGCGTGATGATCGATTCACCGGACTGGAGTTTTGAACGAAGGGAAAGCGCTGCTTCCAGTGAATCCGCGGCATAGATGCCTGCCAACAGGGGCAGAGCTTCCTGACCATTGATCACTTTGTCTGTCAGCAGTGGCAGCTCACTTAACGAAGGAGAATACCGATGGTTGGTACCTGCTTCCAACAGAACCAGAGATCCCTGTTCTAACGCACCCAGCGCATCAGCCACTGGATCAAGGCTATCCAGACACACTGCCTGCAGGCTGTCGCCCAGGACAGTTTCGACTGAACGTTCCCAACCAGTATCTACCTGAAGCTTATCCATCAAACGGGTATGTTCATTAAGCTGATACTGCTCAAGCCACTCAATGGTTCCTGTATCCTGATGCAGTGATGCCTGATGCAAGGCTTCCAGAGATGCGTGTCGACCACGCACCATGCTGAGTTCATCCCGGTTGTTTTCCAGCTCAGCCGTCAGGTTCTGTACCTGATCACGCTGCTGCTCAACCGCTTCGACACACTCTTCAATACGCAGCTCAACGGTTTCTGCCGTCAACTCAAGTTCGGTCAGCTTTTCCGACAGAAGGGTCATCTCCTCCTGATCTTCAGTGCCACCCAGAGCGGCTGACTCTTCTTTCAGACGCCCTTCCCGTTCCTGCAAACGCCCCATCACCTGCTCGGCATGATTGATACGGGACTGTTCAACTTCAGCGGTTCGTTTTGGCTCATGGGATCGCTGATTGAAATTATCCCACTCCTGCTGCCATCGCTGCATGGCCTCTTCTGCCTGGGTCAGAACATCACCGGAGTCCGACTCCTGATCCTGCAGCATGGCCAGCTCCGGCTCCAGCTCAATCAGCTCTTCCTGAAACGCTTCCAGCTGCTGTTGATCATCCGCCAGCTGTTCACGGGCTTCTTCCCAGCTGTGCTCCACCTGTTCAAGGTCGTGACTCAACTCTTTGGAGCGTTCTTCCCGATGCTGCAGGGTCTGTTCAATACGGGTAACTTCATTACCCGTACCGTAATAGCTGGATTGAGCTTCATGAAAACGATCGCTCAGCTCCATCTGCTGGACACGATCGTCTTCCATGGCGGCATCCGCCGAACGCTGTTGACTGATCGCCGCTTCCAGCTGGACCTCAAACTCACGGATAGCCTGTTCCTGGGACTGAGCTCCAGTATTGATGGTCTGCCATTTCAACGCCTGGAGCTGAGCCTTTTTAAGCCGCTCCTCAGCTTTGTACTCTTTGTACTTTTCCGCCGCCTGAGCCTGACGTTGCAGATGGCCAAGCTGACGCCCCAGCTCTTCCCGCAGGTCTGTCAGTCGCTCAAGGTTTTCATTGGTCCGGCGGATACGGTTTTCCGTCTCACGGCGGCGCTCTTTGTAGCGGGAAATACCGGCAGCTTCTTCAATAAAGACCCGAAGCTCATCAGGTTTCGACTCTACCAGGTTGGAAATAATGCCCTGACTGATAATGGCATAGCTCCTGGGCCCAAGACCTGTGCCCAGGAAGATATCCATAACATCTTTGCGTCGGCATTTGCTGCCATTGAGGAAATAGGTGTTTTTGGCATCCGAATTAAGAGTGCGCTTAACAGAAATTTCGCGATAGGCGGCAAATTCACCGGTAACCCGCCCCTCATTATTATCAAAAATCAGCTCTACCATCGCCTGATTCGCAGGCTTTCGGCTATTGGAACCCTTGAAAATAACGTCGGTCATGGATTCGCCACGCAGGTGCTTGGCAGAAGACTCCCCCATTACCCAGCGGACGGCATCGATAACATTGGATTTTCCACAGCCATTGGGGCCTACAACACCGCACATATTGGAGGGAAAGTGAACCGTTGTGGGGTCCACAAAAGATTTGAATCCGGCCAGTTTGATGGATTTTAAACGCATCGTTTCCTTTAGCTCTTCACTGTCGGGGCCCGGCTCTGTATAGAATATACAAGCCTGAATACTGACCAATAGTTCACGCTATGGGGCTTTATGCTCCGGTAAAACCACCATTCATAGCATGTTGCTTTGGGCTCCGGTTCCTTGTCATAGCGAATCGTTTATTTGAAAGAGTTTATATTTCTTTCAATCCAGATCTTACACATTACCACAGTTAATAGAAAAGTCGCCTTTTCCGAAATGAAAAAGGCGACTTCCATTATTTTTAATAACTTGAGACTGCTTTGAAGCACTTTAGTTCAAAGAATCACAGTTTACCCTGCTGGCGTAAAGGTAAGCCTGACCGGCTCGGTTGCCGTGGTTTTCACCCCTTTAGCCTGCACCTGATAATCAGGGGACATCACATTGCCAGTGAGGCTGATCCGTGCCGTGATATCAAGGCTGTCGATTGATGACAACAGCTGTCCACCCATCATCATCGCACTGTTATCATCAAGTACAACTTCCCGGGGAAGGTCTCTGACACTCAGCGGAACAGCAACCACGGGGGGCTGTTTAGCATCACCGGCAGGGCGGGCAAAGACTACCACACGCGCATCATCCGGCAGTTCACCCATCTCTGGGTCCAGATCAATCATGACCCGAAGAGCAACCACGGTATCACCCAGCATTGAGCGAGCCTGATTAATGCCCGCACTTAACGACTGCCGGGCTGTCGGATCGACTTCATGGGTCAACGCCAGCTGCCAGGCGGCAATCGCTTCCTGGTAGTTACCATTGGAAAAGGCATCAATCCCCTTCAATCCTAGTGCCGTGGTATTCTGACTCTCCTTCAGCAGTGTCTGCTCATAAAGCTCCCGGATTTCAGGTGTCACCACATTATTACTGCTTAAAAACAATACCTGAGCCAGTTCTGCGGTTACCTGGGGATGCCCATTACTGATACTGGCAAGGTGTCGATAGGTTTTAACCGCTTCATCCAGCTTGCCTGCTCTCAGGTAATGACTGCCCAGCATGAACAGCGCCTGATTATTCTCAGGTCGTTTGGCCACCCAGTCTTTAAGAACGGTTTCCACCTGTTCGCTATTGAGGTGGCCATTTCTCATGGCGTTGACTACCGCGATCTCGGTGGTTGCACCCAGCTTAAAATAAAGGAGTACAGCGGACACAGGCACAATCAGTGCAATGAGCAGTGCAAACCCCGGCTTTTTCAACAGGGAATACGCACTGGCTGGCGTTTCATCCCCTAACTCATCAGCCAGTTTTTTCTTTAACTCAAGTTTCAGCTTTTCCGCCTCTTCTGCTGACACCAGCCCCTGCTGGAACTGCCAGTCGAGATCTGCCATCTGATCACGAAAACTGGCAACGTTGGCAGACTCTTCAGATTCACACTCATCCGGAGCCGACACTGCTGGTTTTATTAATGGCCAGACAGAAACCAGCACAGCAATGGCAATCAGCAATGCGGCAACTAACCAGAACTCCATCATTACTCCTTACCATCCGTTTTTTTATCTTCTGATGAACGCTCGCTCAACGAGTCTGCCAGAAATCTATTCAGCTTTTGATCCAGCAACGCTTCCTCTTCGACGTTCTGTCCATCAGGAACAGCCTGTGTGGATTCCGCAACAGCCACTTTATGCTTGCGAACGACAACAACAAGCACTGTCAGACCTGCCAGCAGCAGCAACAGAGGCCCAAGCCAAAGCACAAGGTTCACCCCTGAAAGACGGGGTTTATAGAGCACAAAGTCACCGTAACGTGCGAGCATAAAGTCGACAACAGTCTGGTTGTCTGCACCTTCATTTAACAGGCGGTGCACTTCTCGCCGAAGATCCTGGGCAATGGGGGCATTAGAATCGGCTATGGACTGATTTTGACACTTTGGACAACGCAGCTCATTGGTCAGTTCGAAGAAGCGCTGCTCCTGCTCAGGATTAGAAAACTCATAGGAATCGATAACACCATAAGCCGTCCCCATAAACAGAATGGTCGACAGCGCAATGATCAACCGGGAGGTTAAGCGCTTCATCACCTGGCCTCCCCTTCATGGTTATTTGCGGATGCTTTGAGCGCCTTCTCTTTCAGATGCCTGAACCTGGGCTCAAGGTCATTTTTCCAGACATTGGCATCAACAATGCCGACATGCTTATACCGAATAACGCCCTGATGATCGATTAAATAGGTTTCCGGTGCGCCATAAACGCCAAGGTCTATGCCCAGAGAACCGCTCTTATCGTTGATGCTGAAGCGATAAGGGTCATGCAGCGTCTTCAGCCACTTTCTGGCTTCAGGCTGATCATCCTTGTAGTTCACACCGTAAATGGGAATGCCTTTATTGGCCAGATCCACAAGATATGGATGCTCTACACGACAGGCAGGGCACCAGGTGGCCCAGACGTTGATCAGGGCGACTTCACCCAGCAGGCTCTCTCTGGTCACTGTTCTGTCAGGATTCTTAACCGTTGCCAGTTCAAATGTCGGTAAAGGCTGATCCAGCAAGGCGGATGGCAGCTCTCCCGGGTTATCCCGGAATAGCGCCACATAAAACATCAGGCAAAGCCCGAGAAAAATCGCCAGCGGCAAAAACAGTTGCAAACGTCGCTTCATGCGCTGGCTACTCCCTCATTTCCAGACGGTCTCAATGCGCTCACTTTCTGACGAACTTTCATTCTGTATCGCCGGTCTGAGATCGCCACAGCACCACCAAGTCCCATAAATATGGAGCCCAGCCAGATCCAGCGGACAAAAGGTTTAATATGCAGTCTCAGGGCCCAGCTGCCGTCATCACCCAATGGCTCCCCCAGCGCAACATAAATATCGCGGGTTAGTCCGGGGTCAATGGAGGCTTCTGTCATGGGCATCTGCTGCGCGGTATAGACTCGCTTCTCAGGGTGCAGCACCGCTATTTGACGACCATTTTCGTATACAGTCACTGAACCGTATTCGGATGTATAGTTAGGCCCGGGTTGCAACCTGACACCATCAAAACGGAACTGATACTCACCGAGGGTTACCCGGTCACCGGGAGCCATCCGCAAGTCACGCTGACTGCTGTAACCACTGGTGATTGCGACACCAACAATAGTGACGGCCAAGCCCAGGTGCGCCAGATGCATCCCGTAATACGCGGGTTTCAGTCGCGTTAACGCCTCCATCAGTCCGTTTCTAGCCCGGGTGTTTCGGGTTTTATTCAGAATATCCCGGACCATGGTGAGCACGATCCAAAGCACCAGTGCCATGGCCAGCACTTCACTGATCAGGAAGCTTTCACCGTAGAACAGGCTGAACCCTAAACCACCTATGATGGATACCAGCAAAATCCATCGAGTCTGACTGATCAGCCATTTAACGGAACCATTCTTCCAGTTGAGCAGAACACCAAAACCCAGGGCAAAGGCCAGCAACATGGCCATTGGGACAAACACAAAATTAAAATAAGGAGGCCCAACTGAAATCATGCCCATATCGAGAGATTCCAGAAGCAACGGGAATAAAGTTCCGAGAAGCACCGTCGCAGCGCTGGCGGTCAGCAAAATATTATTGACCAGCAGCAGTGTTTCCCTAGATGCCATGGAAAAACTGATTCGACTGCGTACCTCAGGCGCCCGGAGGGCAAACAGCGTCAACGATGCACCAACGACAATCATCAGGTAAAAAAGGATAAAGACCCCTCTTTCCGGATCATTGGCGAAAGCGTGGACCGATGTGAGCACACCTGAGCGAACCAGGAATGTACCCAGTAGGCTCAATGAGAAGGTGAAAATGGCCAGCAGCAGCGTCCAGCTCTTAAACAGTCCGCGTTTTTCTGTTACTGCCAGAGAGTGAATCAGTGCCGTTCCCACCAGCCAGGGCATCAGAGAAGCATTTTCTACCGGATCCCAGAACCACCAGCCACCCCAGCCAAGCTCGTAATATGCCCACCAGCTACCCAGTGAAATCCCCAGGGTCAGAAAAACCCAGGCCACTGTCGTCCATGGTCTGGCCCAGCGAGCCCAGGCAGTATCAAGCTGTCCACCCAGAAGTGCGGCAATGGCAAAGGCAAAGGCAACGGCAAAACCAACGTAGCCCATGTAAAGCATGGGCGGGTGAACGATAAGGCCAAAATCCTGAAGCAGAGGGTTCAGGTCTGCACCATCTTCCGGAGAAAAAGGCAGGATCCGGTTAAACGGGTTTGACGTCAGCAGAGTAAACAGCAAAAAGCCAACGGTAATCATCCCCATGACAGAGAGTACCCTGGCGGAGAGTTCAGGAGGCAGGCGGTAGCTTTTAAGTGCAACCATCGCCATCCAGCCGACTAGAATCAGGACCCACAACAGAAGCGATCCCTCGTGACCACCCCAGGTGGCACTCACTTTATACTGTACAGGCAACAGACTGTTTGAGTGCCTGGCGACATAATCCACAGAAAAGTCGTCAGTAATAAATGCCCAGACCAAGCATAAAAAAGAAAAGCCAACAAAGGCAAACAGGCCCCAGGACAGGGAGCGGGCCTGATTCATCAAACGGATATTACCGGTGTAACTGCCCACCAACGGGAAGATACTGAGCAAAAGACTCAGACACAGAGCAATAATCAGAGCCAGCAGGCCAGCTTCAGCTACCATCTTGCAGACTCCTCAACTCACTTTGAGCAGTGGTTTGTGCAGCCGGCTTTGAGTAACCCGACTTTGGATGTGCGTCATCAATAGCTTTCTGCACTTCCGGGGGCATATAGTTCTCATCATGCTTGGCCAGCACTTCCGATGCTTCAAAAACGCCGTCATTACTGAGTTTCCCCAGGGCAACGACGCCAGAACCTTCAACAAAAAGATCTGGCAGAATACCCTCATAACGGACAGTCACTTCTCCCGCACCATCACTGATGCGAAAGCTCACCTTCAGGCTTTCGGTATCACGCTCAACTGAGCCCGGAACCACCAGGCCACCACCACGCATCCGCTGACCAACCGGCGCTTCACCAGCAGCCATCTGAGCGGGAGAGAAGTAGTGATTAATGTTCTCGCGAAGCGCAAACAACATCAGAGCCACAGCCAACCCAACACCTGCCAGCAGCAGTAATACGAGTATCAATCTCTGTTTGCGAACTGCATTCATTGGGCACTCCCCTCTACAGACTCAAGGCTTTCTTCCTGCCGCTCAGCGCGATGTTTTTGTTGTGCGCTTTCAGGGTTGGCAAAGCGTTGTTCTAGGTCATTACCACTATCTGTAGTGACCTTGAAGTCATTTACGACGACTTTTCTTTTGACCAATCGTTCCTGTCGTCTTACTTGCGCAACTACCTGCCGTTTTGCCATAACCGGTGAAATCAGATTGTAAGCAATCACTACCGCAGCAACGGCGTAGGCACTCCAGACATAAAGCCCATGCCCCTCCATGGCCAGAAAACCACTCCAACTGTCAAAATACATAGACATCAACTCACCAGCTCTTTTACCCAGCGGGTCTTTCGTTCACGACTCAGAATTTCTATACGCAGACGAAGCACCATCACCAGCGTAAAAAACAGATAAAATCCGAGAATGGCCAATAGCAGGGGCCATAGCATTTCAGGTGCCATGGATGGTTTTTCAGTCAGCTTCAGTGTGGCCCCCTGGTGGAGGGTATTCCACCAATCCACAGAAAACTTGATGATCGGAATATTCACAACCCCTACCAGACTGAGGATCGCACAGGCTTTAGCTGCAGCTTCCGTTGTATGGATTGCACCGCGCAGGGCAATAATGCCGATGTACAGGAAAAGCAGAATCAACATAGAAGTCAGGCGCGCATCCCATACCCACCAGGTACCCCAGGTCGGCTGCCCCCAGATGGCTCCGGTAGCCAGGGATAGTATGCAGAAAGAAGCCCCAATGGGCGCCATAACTTTCAGTGCCATATCGGCGAGTTTGATTTTCCAGATCAAAGTCACTGCCGCCGCCGTTGCCATCATCATATAGACCGCCTGGGCAAGAAATGAGGCAGGCACGTGAATAAAGATGATTCGGTAGCTGTTACCCTGCAGATAATCCGGTGGAGTAAACGCCAGTCCCCAGACAAGCGCCACCAATATCAGCACCAGGGACGACACCTGAAGCCAGGGCAGCCACTTCCCGCTGATATCATAAAACCACTTGGGAGAGCCTAACTTATGAAAAAACGTCCAGTTCATGATCTTGTTCTACTTACTGAGGCCGCCACCAATGCGACCTGATTTTGCAGGGACACAATGCTGGAAATCTCTTCATTTTTCAAGAAATTGCCTGAATAAAGACAAGACTCTTTACCATATCCTGAAAAACATTCATTACTCATTAATCACCCTTAATGCCCCGGCAATCGCCAGCGGTGCCAGACATATCCCAAGTATCAGAAAAACAGACAGCCAGAGAATATGGCCTGTATATGGCATGTTTTGCATTGCCGCATTAACGGCTCCCGTGGCAAAAATCAGTACCGGTATGTAAAGCGGGAGAGAAAGCAGAGTCAGCAACACTCCACCACGCTGCACTTTTACCGTTAATGCAGCACCAATAGCCCCTGCCAGACTGAGTACAGGCGTTCCCAACAAAAGCGTCACCATAAGAGCGGAAAAGGCCTCTGTTGGCAGGTGCAGCATGATGGCCAGCAATGGCGCCATCAGTGTTAAACAAAAACCACTGGTCAACCAGTGACTGAACACTTTGGCCAATACCAGCAAGGGAAGCGGGTGTGGTGACATCAATAATTGATCCAAAGCCCCATCGTCCTGATCACTTTTGAACAATGAGTCAAGCGACAGCAAAACAGCCAATAAAGCGCCAATCCAGATAACTCCAGCCGCCAGTTCTGAAAGCACTTCCCGGTCTGGCGCAATACCAAGGGGAAATAAAGTAGCCACCATCAAAAAGAACGCCATTGGATTAACTGCCTGACCAGGTGACCGAAATGTAAGCGTCAGGTCCCGGCGAATCAGAGCAAGACAGGCTGAAAAACCATGCATGGATTGCTTATCAAAGTTCGACATCCAGGGCCTCCCTGTCATCAGCAACTTTTTCTTCTGCACTTCTCTGTAAGGCAAAGCGTTCCAAATTCAACTTGCGCAGTTTTCCCTGACGGTCATTCAATGGTTGATGGCTGGTTATCAGCACCATACCGCCGTGTTGGGTGTGCTCATCAAAGAGTCTCTCCAGCCAAGAGACACCTTCAATATCAATCGCAGTGAATGGCTCATCGAGAATCCAGAGTCGCGCCCGGCTGGCGATCAGACCAGCAAAAGCCACCCGCCGTAACTGTCCGGCCGATAGATGGCTACAGGGAATGTCTTCATAACCAGTAAGCTGCACTCGATCAAGAGCCGAGAGCAACACTTCTCGATTGATTGCTGTATTGGCCAGCTTGGCCCGCCAGGTAAGGTTTTCCAAGGGGGTCAGGTCAAGTTTCAGCCCAGGTTTATGACCAAGAAAGAAGCAATCAAGGCGAAAGTCAGCATAAACCTTCGATAAAGGCTGATCATTCCAAAAGATATCCCCATCGAGACTGGATGAAAAGCCAGCAATAATACGAAGCAGCGATGTTTTTCCTGCGCCGTTTCGCCCCTCAATCTGGAGAATTTCTCCACGATCAAGCTGAAAGGACAAGTTGCTGAAGAGCATCCTGTCGTCTCGTTCACAACTTAACTGAACCACATTCAGCAAAGCGAGCTCCTGAATCTTCTAACAATCACCAAAAGCGTGTATCGCTGAGACCCGGATTCGCAAAGCAGCAAAGCCATAAGCAATGAGAAAGCCCTGCTTTATCTGATGTCCCTAATTAGCGTAGGGACGCGATTATATCAGGATTTTTTGCTGACTGCGGGGGTAAATACGCTTTATTGGGAGCATTGGAGATGCCTGAGAAGGTCTTTTAGCATCCCCATCTTCACTTCCAATCGAGAAAGTGAAGATAAAAGTATTGAGGAAGAAGAGCCCCCGCGGGAAGACAAGAGCTTTTACTGATCCATAACGCCTGTTGTGTAGGACTCACCCACGGCATCAGACTTTAATGTCACGGGATAATCCAGCGCCAACCATGAGTAATAACCATCTCTGAGGAAAAACACGCGCTCATAACCCCATAATGCCGCCAGGTAACTGCCAATAGCCCCTCTCATATGGTATGTGCTGTTACCATAGATCACGATAGGGGTCTCTTTTTCCAGAACCCCGGGAACCAGTAGCTGACGAAACCCACCTCTTAGGTCAAGGCTATGCGATCCATCTACGTGCCCATACTGCCACTGTTGATAGGGGCGCACATCAATAAAAAGTGCACCGATATCATGAAGGCGTTTTGCCTGGTGAGTATTGATGGTAATAACACCGTTAATTTCTTCTGGTGCTTCTTCCTGAGCCGGAAGCATAAAGGAAAGCGCCGACAACAGTATGACAGCCGAGATAGAAGTCCATTTCATATAATGCAGGTCCGTTATTAAACAACTTTATTAAAGAAGTATATGGAGCTAAGACCCACCTACTTGGAACAATAAGAAACTAAAAACAAAATGTTCAAAGCAATTCAGCATATAACCGGCATATATTTCTGAAAACAGATCAACTCAACCAAACTTTGTCAAAATTAAAAACAAAAAGACCAGCTCCCCGACGCTTGACGGTATTTTGTCACTTCCCTTTTATAATAGAGTGGCTGAGATATTAACTCAGCCAGCTTTGAAGCCGCGACCTTAAGCGAAGGGCAGCCTGAGAATGAATCTGGCTTACTCTTGATTCACTGACCCCTAATACTTTACCGATCTCTTTCAAATTCATTTCTTCATCATAATAAAGCATCAATACCAGCTTTTCTCTTTCAGGCAGCTTATCAATGGCTTCTATCAAAGCTGTTTTAAATTTTTCTTCCTGAATATCTGCAGAAGGCCCTCTATCTCCAGACCGAGCCTGCATTCTTGATTCTTCACTATCAAACAGCTCTTCATAACTAAAAAGGCGACACCCTCTTAAATCACTCAGAATGGTGTAATACTCATCAATTTTCACATCAAGTTCTTTTGCCACTTCAGCATCCCGGGCATCTCTTCCCAGTTTGGCTTCAACAACCTGAACGGCTTCAGTGATACGACGGCTATTTCGATAAACCGATCTTGGCCCCCAGTCGCCTTTTCGAATTTCATCCAGCATTGCGCCACGAATTCGAATACCCGCAAACGTTTCAAAACTGGCACCTTTGGATGCGTCATATTTTGAGGCTGCTTCAAGCAACCCAATCATTCCTGACTGGACTAGGTCATCAATCTGCACACTGGCTGGCATTCTTGCGGCAAGATGATTAGCAATTCTTTTTACCAATGAGCGATGCTTTACAACCATCTCTTCCATGCTCAATGTCTTTTTCTGCACTTCCTGTGCGGTCTCTGTCATGATTAGATCCTCTCCTTGATCCTACCAGGCAAAAAGAATTCTATACGACCTTTTGGCTCAGGCACCGGTAATTTAGATAACTGATGTCCAATTCTGTGAAATGCTCTTGCAGCCCGACAATCGTTACTTACAGTCAAAAGTGCCGACTGCTTTAATACAGCTTCACTTACAGTCTTATCATGTGGAATTGCCCCCAGATAGCTTAAAACTATCTGTTTGTCGTCTTTCAGATACTCCTGTAACTTCTCAAACTGTTTAGCACCGCCTCTTCTGCTGCTTACCAAGTTAACAACAATATAAAACTGGTGAACATTGAAAATCCGATACAGAAGCCTTATCTGTCGAACAGCATCAATAACAGACACGTCTTCCGGGCTGACGACAACGACTACCTCTGTTGCAGCCTGAATGAGAGTTACATTATCCGGGGCCAAGCCCGGAGCCGTATCAATAATCAAAGTATCCAGATCCGATGCAAGATCATCCATGTCCTGAATCAGCTCCACTGCCTGAATAACTTGAATACTGTCTTTCCAGTCCCCTTGAGCAGCCGGTGTAAATACCCTAACACCTGAAGGACCATCCAATAATCCTTTCTGCTGATGGCTAGAGGCCTCACTTACTAACTCACCTTCAGCAGGAGATGAAAAAATCAAGTCAGACGACGATTGTCTCTTTAAACCATCTTGATTCATCCCAAGGGTGAACTCAACATCTGGCACAGAGAGGTTACCATCCATCAAAACGACACGCTGACCCAGCTTTGCCAGAGCCAGAGCAAGATTTACTGCAACTACGGTTTTACCAACACCTCCTTTACACCCTGAAACCGCAATCACTCTTTTCTTTGCTTGCGCCATCGTTCTCACTTTAATTTTTCAATTGCTCAAGAAACGCATATAGAAAAACGACAAAATATACTTATCAATGAGCGTGCCAACTTTGATTTGAAAAATAAAAACAGCTGTCAAACCCCAAAAGAACACATAAAGAAAAACAAAAAAACACAACTCAATGTTTTTAAACAACTTTCTAAAACGTTACCACTCATAATTCGCTATTTTTTTGACATAGAATATTTTTCGGTTGATTTAATAATATCTTGAACACTTTTTTGAACCATCTAAAAAGATAGTTATTTGACAGTGTCACTTTATAGTGACGCAAAAATGGCAGAGCTAAATCAATAGAAAGGAGGAAAAAGACAAATCAATAAACTGGACATAGCTCCTTCAACCATTCGACGCTAAATCATATAACTTGAGAACAGAAACAGCATCTTTAGAAAGATCGAATAAAACTGTAAAGAAAAATACGATACACCTCCAACCATACGCTGCGAGCATTATGAATTAATCATTTAGGAACTATCAAAACACAAATACAGACCATACAAGAACCAATCAGCAAGAGTGATTCAATATGCAAGATCGCAAGAAACAGAATAAGTTCGAACGACAGCAGAACAACACAGAAACAAATATATGGAAGTGTTGGCCAACTCAATAAATCTAAAAACACAACGTCATGAGTGTAGATAGTAGCTAACTAGCCCAAAAAAAAGGCTACATGAGTATGTAGCCTTTTTTTGTATCATTGTATATCAGGTTTTAACAGAATCCTCATACCTTTGAAGACCATACTTGCGCATTTTTTCCACTAGAGTCGTTCGCCGTATCTGCAGCTTATCTGCAGCTCTGGCGACAACACTGTTGCAGTCACTCAGCGCCTGCTGAATCAAACTCTTTTCCAGTCGGGTTAGATATTCCTTAAGGTTTAATCCCCCTACAGGCAATACAGCAAGGTCTTCCGAAGTGGCAGCGCCTGCTGGCTGAATACTGTCCGGAAATAAATCAGCAACACCATCATCTTCCTGACTGATCAAATCGAGGTGACAGAAACTTTCTGGCAGATCCTGGACACCAATAACCCCATAGGGGTACATGATCGCAAGACGCTCCAGAAGGTTTGCCATTTCCCGGACATTTCCCGGCCAGTCATGTCGGCAAAGCGACAATATTGCAGCTGAGCTGAGTCGAATGGACCCTCTCCCCTGCTTTTCCATATTATGAGTCAGCTCATTAATCATCAGCGGAATATCTTCGGGCCGCTCTTTGAGAGAAGGCATCTCGATAGGGAATACATTTAACCGGTAATAAAGATCCTCCCGAAAGCTTCCTTCAGTGATCATACCTTCAAGATTCTTGTGGGTTGCAGCAATAATCCGAACATTCACCTCAATTGGCTCTGTTCCACCCACCCGTTCGAACGTTCTTTCCTGCAGAACCCTTAGCAGCTTAACCTGCATGTGCAGAGGCATATCGCCTATTTCGTCAAGAAACAGCGTCCCGCCCTGAGCCAGCTCGAACCGTCCCTTTCGAGTAGTAACAGCACCAGTGAAAGCACCCTTTTCATGACCAAAAAGCTCGCTTTCCAACAGGTCTGTGGGGATTGCACCACAATTTACCGGAACAAAAGGCGCACTTCTGCGGTAGGAATGCTCATGAAGGTTACGGGCAACCACTTCTTTACCTGTTCCAGACTCACCAGTGATCAAAACATTGACGTCCCGATCAGCCACCTGAGCCATCGCGGCCCGCACTTTTCGGATACGCTCACTCTTACCAACCAGTCCACGGAACAGTTGTACCTGTTGGTTATAGCCAGTCTGATGAGCCTGGCGCCACTGCTCACGGTAGACCTGACCATAATGAAGGCTGGATAAAAGTTGAGGCTTGCTGCATGGCCAGTCAACTCGGGCAATAATCTGCCTGGCAAGTGCTATTGGCAAGTTATCTGGCAGTGACTCAGAAATCCGGATGACCGGAACCCCGCCACACCAGCCCTGAACTCTGGAAAGCATTCCCTGCAGGGAGCTTTCTGCCTGTAAAAAATCACCCAGGAATAAGGCACTGAAGGTTTCCGGAGGAAAAGCACTGACGGCATCTTCCCAGTAGGCTGCACCAATAGCCACTGTGTGATAGCCCATGAACTGCAGAATGGTGCTGAAGTCATGCCGACGCTGTTCCGCGTCTTCAATGATGAGTACCTGTTCAGCTGTTTCCATAAGACGACTATCCTTGTCATCCGGTTAATTTATACAGCGTAGATAAAAATTTTCGAAATTAAATTACCTCTTATTATTTCAGTAAAGAACCAAAAAACAGATTCGTCAAATTTTTGTTTGTTTTTTATTTCAAAAAATCATAAAAGAAAATTATTTAGTCTTTAAAGACGCAAAAAGCCCTGATGGGTATCAGGGCCTGAAATCACCATTTCACTCAAAATACATACTGAATTCTACCAACAATCGCAGATCCTTTATCCTCTGCATTGGCTACTCCATCAATATCCACGTGATTATCCAGCTGGCCTGTCACATAGTTCAGACTGGTTCGAATATTCGAGGTTGGGAAGTAATTCGCCCCTACGGTATAGCTGGAAGCGTCTACATCCTTACCATTAATACCTTTTGATACAGCACTCTGGGCATCAACATTCATTGCTGTATATCGAGCGAAGGCTTCCCACTTACCCCCTTTTGGCTTGCTGAAGCTTCCTTTTTTGTAGGATCGCTTACCACCACCCAACATATAAGAAAGCTCTCCATAGTAACCATTCAGCTTAACATCAGAATTCGCAACGCCAGATTTGATGTTCCTTTGCAGATATTCGCCCTGCAACTTAAAAGACTGCATCTGAAAGGCTGCTTCAACTGCGTATTCACGATCGCTGGTCACATTACTGACACTGCTGAACAGGGTACTCTCCTGACCTTTCTTGATTCCCAGCCGGGTGTCACCCTCAACAGTAGCACTGTCGGGATTACCATCAAAGATACTGAGGCCAAGATGTAACAGCATATTGTCATTCATAATAGGAACATAAGTACCCCGGAATGAATAACCGATACGGTCTTTACTGGTGTTATTGCTTTCGCTGTTACCGGTATTAACAAGTGCCAACTGTGCGGTGTAGTTTTTTGCCGAGCTGGATGCCTTCACACCATAATCATTACCACCGGCACCATTCATCATGTTAAAGACAAAAGGCCTTTCAATGCCGGTAATCCATGAAGAACTGGTAGAGTCTTCCAAACCAAAATCCATATCCCAGCGACCGACAGCAATCTCAACAGGTCTAAAACCGGTATAACCAATAATGGCATCATCCAGATCGACGGAATCATCACTGTTTGTTTTCAGTTTAAGTCCGTATTTCCAGAGATCATAGGCTTTACCACTGACCTTGACTTCACCCCGCCGAATATAAGAGGTTAAGCCATCTTTGGGATTTGCTAAATTCGCAGTGTCCTGTCCATAAAGATCATCATAGCTGGCAATATCCCACTGGAGCTTGCCGCTGAGCTTAAAAGAGAAATCACCGCTTTCTGTTTTTAACTGAAGACCGCCATTTTTGGTGCTGACAATAATATCGTCACCTTCCGTTTTAACCACGCCTGCGTTTGCCTGCAGAAAAACACTCATCCCCAGAAAAAGTGCAATTGGCTTAAGTTTCATTCCCAGATACTCTCACTTAGTATTTTTTGTTGTCCTTAAGTGCCAAAACGATTCTGATTAGTAACAGCTATTAAGAGTGTCACTAATTTAATCATTTTCCCCTGGCACTTTTTGATTACTGCGGAAGGTATCTTGGAGGCGGGATATTTCAGGCAGGTTAACGTCAAATGAAACTTTTATTTCAACAACAAAACAGCCTCCCTCCATAACATCAGAGTCATAGAGGGAAAGCGCTGATGATTTAAATCTCTTCCACTTCTTCCCATAATTTTCGAAGTCGTTTATCCGACACCGGAAAGCGAGTGCCCAGTTGCTGGGCAAACAGAGATACCCGGTACTCTTCAATCATCCAATAGAACTGCTGAAGATTGGGATCAACCACCTTATGCTGACTGTGAGCATCCCGGCGCTTCTCATACTTCTGCTGAAGAGAGGTCAGTTCTTCCGTCCAGGCACGATCACGGTTTACCTGGGCTGGCAGCTTCTCCAGCCTGACCTCAATCGACTTGAAATAACGAGGATAATGGCTTAGCCATTCCATACCAGCAGACGTCATAAACCCCGGTTGCAACAACCTTTGTACATGCTGCTTGATATCAGCCAGAGCAAGAGCTCGATCAAAACTGATCTTACCTTTCAGCTGACGACTAACCCCCTGAGCGATACGAAAGACCTCATTAATAATGGGATCAACTTTTTCGGCAAAAGGCACAATGTCACCTTTATGCTTCTCAAGTAACTCCAGAAATGACTCCCGGTTTCTGGGCAGCTCGTTGTCAATATTCAGATAGACGCCGCTGATAATCAGACTCTGCAAGTCATCTTCAAGCTGATTCTGATTCATCAGATTTGTGGCCAGCAACTTGGTTTCTTTCAATCTGGCCATCTTACTCAGGGCAAACTTAAGTTGTGTGGATAGCCTTATCCTGAGTAATCGGGTCAACCCTTTACGGTTTTCAAAGTCAGCCATGGCGGGGCTTTCAAACAACTGAACGGCTACTGAATCACGCTGATCAACCAAAGCAGGGTATGACTTTAATACCAGCCCTCCGGCTTTTCGGGTAATTTCATGAGGCAACTCACCACAGGTCCAGTCCAGCAAACCTTCTTGCTCTAAATGGCTTTTGGCGAGCTTACGGATCGTATCCTGTACATGATCAGAGAACTGCTGCCTGAGCTGGTTCAAGTCACGGCCCTGCCCGATGATGTCACCATCCTCATTCACCACCCGGATATTCATCAGCAAATGCGCATCCAGCCCCTCTGTGTTCCAGTGCTCTTCGAGAATTCGCACACCAGACATACGAGTCAGCTGCCGCCCAAGCATCTCTGTCAAAGGCTCATCACAGGCAGAAAGAGATTCCAGCGCACCATTCACAAAATCAGGTACAGGCACAAAGTTCTTGCGCACCGGTTTAGGCATGGATCGAACCAGCGCAACACACTTGTCGAACAGCATTCCGGGCACCAGCCATTCCAAACGATTTCTGGGCAACAGCCTTAATGCCTCTACAGGCACCGTCAGGGTTACACCGTCATCAGGCTCACCTGGGGCAAAGTGATAACTCAGGGGCAACTCCAACCCTTCCCAACGTAAACGATCCGGATACCTGTTGACCGTGACATGCTCTGCATCATGCTGCATCAGGTAGTCTTTGGAGAGGTGAAGCAAATCAGGTTGCTGCCGTTCAGCACCTTTGCGCCACTTTTCAAAACCCGCACCATTACAGATATCAGCAGGAATCAGTTCATCGTAAAAGTGATAGAGCGTTTCACTGTCCACAAGAATATCCCGACGTCGGGACTTCGCTTCCAGCTCATCCACCTCTTCAATCAATGCCAGATTATGCTTTTGAAACGCACCATTGGAATCAAAGTGCCCTTCAACCAGGGCTTCACGGATAAAGATCTCCCGGGCAACGACTGGATCGATTGGACCATAATTTATCCGACGACGACCGACTACAATCAACCCATAAAGAGTAACCTGCTCAAACGCTACCACCTGGGCACGCTTTTTCTCCCAGTGCGGCTCAAAATAATTCCGCTTAACCAAGTGCGTTGCCAGTGGCTCAATCCACTGCGGCTCCAGCTTGGCATTGGTTCGGGCAAAGAGCCTGGAGGTTTCTACCAGCTCCGCCGCCATAATCCATTTTGGCTTTCGTTTATACAGCGTCGATGCCGGAAACAGATAGAAGCGCCGGTTTCTGGCCCCCATGTAATCCGCTTCGTCATCTTTACTGCCCAACTGCGACAAAAGGCCCGATAGCAGTGACTTATGAACATCGCCATAGCTGGCAGGACTGTCATTCAACCGGAATTGCAGATCTTTACAGGCCAATGTCAGCTGTCGATGGAGATCGCGCCACTCCCGCATGCGCATAAAAGACAGGAATTGCTTATTGCAGTATTTTCGCAGCTGATTCTGTGACAGTGCCTGCCGCTGCTCTTCATAGGCTTCCCAGAGATTCACATAGGTCATGAAATCCGAGTCTTCGTGATAAAACTCGCGGTGTCTCTGGTCTGCGGCCTGCTGCTTATCCTGTGGGCGCTCCCTTGGATCCTGTACTGCCAGGGCACTGACAATAATCAACACTTCATGCAGTGCATTATTTTTATTCGCTTCAATCAGCATCCGTCCAAGACGTGGATCGACAGGCAGCTGCCCCAGCTGTCGGCCAGCCGGGGTAATGCGCCGGTCTTTACCCACCGCCACCAGCTCCTGCAGCAGCTTGAAACCATCATTAATCGCTTTGCCATCCGGTGGATCAACAAATGGAAACGCAGCAATATCGCCCAGCCCCATCCGCAGCATCTGCAAAATAACGGCAGCAAGGTTGGTTCTGAGAATCTCTGGATCGGTAAACTCCGGGCGGGAAAAAAAATCCTCCTCAGAGTAAAGCCGAATACAGATACCTTCGGCGACACGGCCACACCGCCCTTTACGTTGATTTGCCGACGCCTGTGACACAGCTTCTACCGGCAGTCGCTGAACTTTTGAACGGACACTGTATCGGCTGATACGCGCAGTCCCCGGGTCAATCACATAGCGAATGCCTGGTACCGTTAACGAGGTTTCTGCTACGTTGGTCGACAGAATAACACGACGACCAGAGTGCTCCTGAAAGATGCGGTTCTGCTCTGCGGCAGAAAGACGGGCATACAGGGGCAGAATTTCAGTATGCGGCAGTTTTGCATCCCGCAGGAACTGATGAGTTTCGCGGATATCCCGTTCACCACTGAGAAAAACCAGCACATCTCCCAGTCGCTTGCCCTTTCCTGAGCGTTCAATGTGATCAATTTCTTCCAGTGCTGCAAGAATCCCCTGCTGTAATCGCTGGTCAGCATCCCGACCTTCCAGCTCGAGATCTTCCAGTGGACGATATAAAGTCTCTACCGGATAGGTTCTGCCAGAGACTTCGATCACCGGCGCATTATCAAAATGCTTTGAAAACCGTTCAACGTCAATGGTGGCCGAAGTGATGATCACTTTCAGATCTGGTCGTTTAGGCAGAATCAGCTTTATATAGCCCAGAAGAAAGTCGATATTCAGGCTGCGCTCATGGGCTTCATCAATGATCAGGGTGTCATAGCGGTTAAGAAAACGATCATTCTGAATCTCAGCCAGCAGAATACCGTCGGTCATCAACTTTATCAGGGTGGTTTCTGTGGAGTGATCGGTGAAACGCACCTGATACCCGACCTGCTCTCCCAGCACTCCACCAAGCTCTTCAGCAATTCGATTGGCAACGGAACGAGCGGCCAGTCGGCGAGGCTGAGTATGGGCAATCGTTCCAAAAATACCACGGCCAGCCTCAAGGCAGATTTTTGGCAGCTGGGTTGTCTTACCAGACCCAGTTTCACCGGCAATCACCACCACCTGATGATTACGGATAGCCTTTGCTATATCCGCTTTCCGGTCAACAACCGGTAGCTCCTGCTCATAACGGATCTCAGGAAGAGAGGTTTGTCTCTGCTCTACCAGCGATAGAGAGGACTCTATTTTTTTCTGGATCCGGTCCAGACCTGTCTCATCATCCCGCTTAAGCCGACGCAATTGCCCCCGCAAGCGGTAACGATCACGTATCATGCATTGATTGATGGACTGGCGCAGTTGCTTATCGGAAAAGCCGGACACCCAGGTACTCCCGTTTATATAAAATCAGTAGCTGATTATACAGGTTTGGAAAAGCGGCCTGAATGGCCGCCTGACAGGAATTCTAACCACTCATTAAGCTTCCCAGGCAACTTTCATCGCTCAGGGTGAGTAGTTCTTTCCGCTACTGACTGCTCCGGGCAGCCAGCTCTTCATCACGTAAATGACGACGGAGGATCTTACCCACATTGGTCGTGGGCAGCTCATCTCTGAACTCAACCAGCTTTGGAACTTTATAGCCAGTCAGATTCTGACGGAAAAAGTGAATCACTTCTTCTTTGGTCAGCCCTGGGTTACTGGACACCACAAACACCTTGATTGCCTCTCCGGAGCGTTTATCGGGAACACCGATCACGGCACACTGAGTAACATCAGGATGGGCGGAGAGCACTTCTTCCAGTTCATTCGGGTAAACATTGAAACCGGAAATACAGATCATGTCCTTTTTACGATCCACAATGGTGACATAACCTTCCTCATCGATTCGGGCGATATCCCCGGTTCGCAGCCAACCGTCCAGCATGGCTTCTTCAGTGGCCTGCTCACTCTGCCAGTAACCCTTCATCACCTGGGGACCTTTTATGCAGAGTTCCCCCACCTCACCAATGGGCAGGTCGTTATCGTCACTATCAACCACTTTTAATTCACAGGACGGCACTGGCAAACCAATGGTACCCAGTTTGATCTTACCCAGCGGGTTAATCGTTACGACCGGTGAAGTTTCCGTCATACCATAACCTTCACAGATACGACTGCCTGTCAGGTTCTCCCATCGCTCCGCCGTATCCAGTTGCAGTGCCATACCCCCGGAAATGGTGTTTTTCAGATAGGAGAAATCAAGGCGACGGAAGGCTTCCTGGTTCATCAGACCAACAAATAGGGTATTCAGACCAATAAACATGCTGAAGGGCTTACCGGTCAGATCCTTAATAAAGGATTTCATATCCCGTGGGTTGGTAATGAGCATATTGTGCTCACCCAGCAAGATAGCAACCATGCAATGCACGGTAAAAGCAAAAATATGATAAAGCGGCAGAGGTGCAATAATCAGCTCCTCACCTTCCCGAAGGTTACCCCCAACAAGCGCTTTTACCTGGAACATATTGCTGAGAATATTTCGGTGAGTCAGCATGGCACCTTTCGCGACACCGGTTGTTCCGCCAGTGTATTGCAGGATGGCAACATCGTCATTTTCCCTGCGAACATCCGAGCAATGGTGCAGGGCTCCTCGACTGAGAACCGTAGTAAACGGCACGGCTGATGACAGCGAATAATCAGGTACCATCTTCTTGACGTGTTTAACGACAAGATTTACCAGTGTGCGCTTGAATGTCGGCAGCATATCACCGACCTGAGTCACCACAACATGCTTGATCGCTGTTTTGGGAATGACCTTCTCAGCCATATGGGCCATGTTGGCCAGCACAACCAGCGCTTTGGCCCCAGAATCACGGAACTGATGTTCCATTTCACGCTCGGTATAGAGCGGATTGGTGTTCACCACAATCAACCCGGCTCGAAGTGCTCCAAAAACCGCTACAGGAAACTGCATAACGTTGGGCAGCATAATCGCTATACGGTCACCAGGACGCAAATCGGTATGATTCTGCAGGTAGCTGCAGAAATGGCCACTGAGCTCATAAAGACGGGAATAGCTCAGCTCATGCCCCATGTTGCTGAATGCCGGCTTACTGGCAAACTTGCGGGTACTGTACTCCAGAACATCAATAATCGAGCGGTATTGCCCAACATCAATCGTTGCAGGAATGCCTTCCGGATACTTGTCTTTCCAGAAACCGGTGGTCATGGGGTAAGCCTCCCACATCCATGATGAAGCTGTATAGGATAAAAACTGGCTCGCAAACTGTTCAACCTGTCTTGCAAACTATCGCATTGGAAAATTTTCCGAGGTTATCAGTTTTCTTCTGCTCCTGATAGACGACCTACGGTAAATACTTCTAACTTAGTTTTCAACGAAGACATAACCAATATTATTCACAAGAGAAACGTCAATGGACAGAATGACCAACATTTATGCCTCAGCTGCTACTTACAAACAGCCAGCTAATGGCCATGATGCCGACAGATTATTAACCACGCCCCAATTAGTAACTCCACCCAACATGAAACCATCACAGGGGACAAATCTATCTGAGAGAACTGTATCCCTGATGGTTGCTCCTCTTCAACAAAAAGCCAGCCTCCCCCCCATAATCCCCCTTCATATCGAGACAGAAATGTCTCACCCTGACGAGAGTAAGCCTTTATTACCCAAAAGACACAATAGAACTCAGTTAATCGATGAATTTACAAGCCTCTGGCAACAGATAACTGAAACAAACGTACTTAAGAATTTTATCATTAGCCTCTTTTTCCCCAACAAAGTGAGCGCACTTACAAAGCAATTAAATGCGCTGACATTAACCTATGACGAGCAACTGCAAACACTCACAAACTTCTACGTCATTAAATTCGGGGAACATCTGAACAGAGCTATTCAGGGCTTTAGAAATGACAGAAAAACAGTCGAACACCATTTAAGAACTCCAAACCATCCACCCATGCGTGCATCGGCTCTTCCTGCCGTTCTTAATCAGGTCGAAGCCTGTATAAATGACAGCTTTGATATAAAAAGGCATTTAACAAACCTCTCACAAAGCCATTACACAATGTCCATGGACGATCCAGAGCACAAAGAATTAGATGAGTGCAACATGCACCTGCAAACAGAACATCAAAAAGATCTCGAAATATCCTCCACCATGAAATTAAGTTTTTGTTTTTCAAATGACTTATTACGAGGAATGAATGTTGCCCTGTACTCGCCATCAGGACATGTACTGCTTAGAATTTATGGCAATACAAAAACCTGCTCATACGAAGAAAGTGAAGAAAGCGGTAATATCCTTGAACAAATGACTTTGGACACAGACAACCTTACAGACCTTGTTACTCAAGAAAAGAAGTTCCAAGCCCGGATCAAAGCAAAATTTGATAAAATCCTAGGTTCTCCCAAATTAGTACACACATTGGCTTTCTTCTGCAGCCAAAAATCTGCCAATATTTTCCACAACCTATTAAATCTTTATTTCATTGGAAAAAATTTGATTTTATCATTGCCTGAAAGAGAAATAAGAACTGAAGCACGAATTCTTGATAACGGTGATGTTTCAGTCAGGACGATATTATCACTTCAGAAACACACTCTGGTCGATAGCCGCTCTGGTGACACTTCGACTTTTGATATTGACCAGATGGTTGAGGTCGAAGCACTATCCGTGATCACTGCTGACTGTCTGAATCAGCCACACTTCCATACAATAACAGTTAAGATACTTGAGCCAGTATCTATTCAACTGAACAGACGGTAAGCACAAGCGATAGCTCTGGCGGCCTATAGCAATCATCCAGTACCATAATGCTATAAGCAGCATAATAAAATGAATCTTTTATCCTATTTAAGGACGTTGTATGGCACCCCCTGAGTCTCCACCGTCATTCGTAACGATCAACAGCCAATCAAGCAACCATCGTATTCCAGTTTACCAATGGCTGGCTGAAAAAAATCCAAAAGCGGTGATACATATCAGTCATGGTATGGCTGAACACGGTCCTCGATATCAGGAGCTGGCGGAACAACTGACCATGAGAGGGTTCCATGTCTATGCTCACGATCACCGGGGGCATGGAGCGACCATTATAAAAGGCCAAACTTCCAACCAGGGACATTTTGGCAACCATGATGGGTGGAATAATGTGGTTCAGGATCTGAAGCTTGTTGTTGACCATATTCTTGCTCAACACCCTTCTTTACCCTGCTTTCTTCTGGGTCATAGTATGGGAAGCTATATACTCCAAAGTTACCTGAGCAGACATAACCCGAAGATATCTGGCGTCATTCTCTCTGGGTCAAACTTTGTGGCAAAGCCATTGCTCCTTCTGGGCAGGCTAGTGGCAAAACTCGAAACCCTGCGCCAGGGAATTATGGGATACAGCCCTGTCATCCACCAACTGACGTTTGCCGGATACAACAGCAGTTTTAAACCCAATATGACGGAGTTTGACTGGTTAAGCCGCAATCCTGAATCAGTTAAGCAATATGTTAGAGATCCTCTTTGTGGTTTTCGCTGCAGCAACCAGCTCTGGTATGACCTGTTTGGGGGCCTGCAGGAAATATGCTCTAAAAATACGTTAAAGAAGATTAAGCACCAGCTGCCAATACTGATTATGGGGGGGGATCGAGACCCTGTCAGCGCACCAGATGGCTTAAAAGACCTGCAAAAAGCATTGATCAATTCTGGCCACAGCAATACAACATTAATGCTATATCCAGATGCAAGACATGAATTGTTTCATGAAACAAACAATAAGGAAGTTATTGATCAGCTTTGTGTGTGGCTTAACAGACATATCTAAAACAAATGGAGAGTGCATGAATGCCCTATATAAGCGGCACTTATGCCTCCCCCTATCTTGATAGTTATCTTCCCCTATGCTGTTAAAAAGCATTCACCGGTTAAGAATCCATTAAGGTTCACTGTGCATAATGGCACCCACTAACAGGGAGAGTGTGAACTGAAATAAAGTTGAGCAAACATCACTGTTTTCATTTCACTCTGAACAAACCCAAAACTCAATTAACCTTCTGTTCGAAAATAGTATTCGAATCAGCACAGATTTATCTTCAAGGTAGTAAAGAATGTTAAAGCATATCGCATCCGCAACCATCGCTGCTTCTGTATTAATGAGTTCTTCAGCCGTTATGGCTAATGACTGGTTTGTGGGTGCAACCGTCGGTAGTGCTAATCATGGATTCAAAGCAGATGAAGAGGGTGATAAACCAAAATTCAAGGATACCTACACTGGCTTGAGAGCAGGTACCTTTATTAATGATAACATTCGTGTTTACGCAAATCTGAGCCAGGTAAAAGGAACTGAAAAAGACAGCGATGAAGATGGAACAACACAGGGAAAAATCAAAAATCAGGAGCTGAGCATATCTCTGGACTATGTCGACAATCTGCTTCAACTTGAAAATACAAAATACTTTGTTGGTGGAACCCTTGGTTACAACCGTATGAAACTGAATCTTAATATTGACGAAGGCAGTACGAAAATCAATACATCAGGCAAAGATAATGCCGCCTTGTACGGTGTTCAATTCGAGCCTGTAAATAATTCTGTGTAAACGCCACCAAAACTATTACTCCTTGAACCGGTCAGGAAACATAATTTCAAACCGGTTCATGGCTGCTTTCCAGTTCCTGATCGGCATGGTCCATTTCTCGGAAGCTTTTTCCATGGCCAGATAGATTACCTTCATGACTGACTCATCAGTCCGAAAAATCTTCCGGTTCTTGATCGCCTTACGAATGACGC
>NZ_LUKQ02000697.1 GCF_001647025.1 Endozoicomonas atrinae | reverse complement strand
ACAAGGGTGAGCAATCCAATAAAGGCCAACCGGCAAGGAAGGCCGCTATTATGTTCAGCGTCATAAAGCTCGTCATGAATAAACAGCTCAGGCTTTACTGTTCTTATACGTCCCATGTATTTTCCTTAATGATGCTTTTTTGGTTTGGATAGGGTTCTTGTAAATGTGTCCTTTATCTGTTCTGCTCTGGCTTGATTTCTCCTCATCCATCGCATAATGAATGTTTCCATGCCCTTCGCATAAGCGGGGTCTACAAAGTTCAATTCAGCGTATGCGTGAGCCTTTTTTAGCTGTTTTTCAACGTCAACGTCCGGGAACTCATCGACCAGCCTGTTATAGAAAACTTCCGATATGGTGACCGGTTCACGGTACTCTTTGATGATCCACTGCAATTGAAAGATGTCATTACTCATAAATTTCTCTCTCTGTTGTTATTGGATGAAACGGGAGGCGGCCTTTTACCTCCCGGCTTTGGTGAGGCAGTTTGTCCTCTGCCAACGTTCACCAGCATTTTTTTGGGAAAGGAGTTGCTGGCACGTCTGCGGATGTTATTAGCGCCACCGTCCGCTGGGCTGTGCAAGACTCAGCGTTGTCGGTTCTGTGCCGCCTGGATCAGGTACGGTGCCACGTTCTTGATGGCTCGCTCACCGAATAGAAAACCAAGGACTAATAAGTTGATCACGATCAGGGC
>NZ_LUKQ02000696.1 GCF_001647025.1 Endozoicomonas atrinae | reverse complement strand
GCGTCATTCGTAAGGCGATCAAGAACCGGAAGATTTTTCGGACTGATGAGTCAGTCATGAAGGTAATCTATCTGGCCATGGAAAAAGCTTCCGAGAAATGGACCATGCCGATCAGGAACTGGAAAGCAGCCATGAACCGGTTTGAAATTATGTTTCCTGACCGGTTCAAGGAGTAATAGTTTTGGTGGCGTTTACACAGAATTATTTACAGGCTCAAATTTTATATTTTCTTTATTACTATCCTTACTATCAATAGAGCTTATTATTAAATTGAAATTATCCAAGGTGGACGCTGTCGATTTTGCCAAATCAATAACCCCTTCCACATAACTCGCTTTATGCTCACCCTCCGATGTGCATAATCGTGTAAATGAATTCTTCAATTCATCCAAATCTCCTTCCATTCTGGTAAATAACCGTTCTATTTCATTGCCGAAACCAGCACTATTTTCTGCTTTATATTCAGCTGGTTTTCCAGTAGCAACGACACCATCAAGTCCACCTTCTTGCTGTATAGTGAATTCTGTCAAACCAATGACCCCACCCACATCACTCGGCCTATGTACCAGGGCTTACGCACGAGTATTCTCATTTGCATTTAGCGATTAACTTTAGCCAAGTTCTATTTCCACCGGATTACAGATATAGTCGCTGATTTTTGATCTCTAAATGCTTAAGCCTGCCCCTCTCATC
>NZ_LUKQ02000695.1 GCF_001647025.1 Endozoicomonas atrinae | reverse complement strand
AAGGCGGAGGGACCCTGCGAACCTTTAGCTAATGCGGGGGTACAAAGCCGCAGGCTTTCGCCAGTGACAGAGTGAAAATCGGGGTTGACAGTGGTTGACAAAAACCGAAGGAGGCCAGTGTTTTTCAGGGTTTCCGTGTCAACCAATTTACTTTTTTGTCAACCACCTTACTCTCGGTTGTCAACCCGATTGTCAACCGAAGTTTGTTGACCTGAATCAACTCTTTTGTTTCGGTAAATACGTAATCTATGACTGTCCATTGGGGGATTTCCGAAGCTGAGGGGGATGGTTTCGGGACCTGGCAATAAGAACACCAAATGCCAATGCTCTGGATAAGAATAAATACCACCCAAATAACAATAAGAACCGCTCACCGCTGATAATCAGCACTTGTCGCCTTGCTTCGAGCGAGGTTTTGTTTTGTCGGGTACGGGGAATAGGCCCCCTAAATTGGTATCTGAACGAATAGGAGAGGACGGTTCAGTCTGTAGAATGTTGGGTTCAAAAAACAGGCTGAGACCTCAAGTTGAGTGAAGCATGACCTCATGGATGAAGTAATACGGTGTCACAATGATGTGAGCCGAGGGAAGCCCTGAAAAATCAAGCAGGATGCCCGGGAATTTATAACGACTCCGGTTGTTCTCTACGAACCTCGCCCTGTGCGGGGATTTTCTTTTGGTGGTTTATACACCGC
>NZ_LUKQ02000694.1 GCF_001647025.1 Endozoicomonas atrinae | reverse complement strand
TACTGTCCAGAGCAGACTTAACTATGATTTCCATGAGAGGAGGTATCAACAGATAGATTATTAGGATTCTCTACTCTGGTTGATTCCTCTCATGGTTGCCTATTTCGGAAAACTGTCCGGACTATTGCATTAAGTCAGCTTGCAAAAATTAGATAAAAACTCATATAAGAAAAGGATATCATAATGAGCATACACACGAAGTCATTACCTCAGCACATCAGGTTTGAGGAGCAGGAAATACTTGATGCAGATATATTACGGCTGAACAGTGTTTACTTTCTGAAATTACGTGAGATGGCAAAAGAAGATCCACAAACGGCATCTGTAATATTTGGATGTAAACCAGAACTTGTACAGGCGATAGCTGAAGCTTCTGTGGATACCTATCAATCAATTATCAGTGCCGTAGTCGTCCAATTTAAGCCATCATTCGATCAAAGTCTAATGATAGATCAGCTCAAGAGTCCATCGGATGCCAAAGGGCTAGAGCCTGTAAATAATTCTGTGTAAACGCCACCAAAACTATTACTCCTTGAACCGGTCAGGAAACATAATTTCAAACCGGTTCATGGCTGCTTTCCAGTTCCTGATCGGCATGGTCCATTTCTCGGAAGCTTTTTCCATGGCCAGATAGATTACCTTCATGACTGACTCATCAGTCCGAAAAATCTTCCGGTTCTTGATCGCCTTACTAATGACGC
>NZ_LUKQ02000693.1 GCF_001647025.1 Endozoicomonas atrinae | reverse complement strand
TGATCATTTGCAACGATGTGGCTTACCACCTTGAAAACGTCATTAGCTAAGGAGTGGCTATGAAATACACAGCACTCCACAGCGTACGGCACGATGGGCAATTGTATCAGGCAGGGGAAACGTTGGAATTGGACGACACTGCTGCTGATACTTTGCTGGATTGTCGTGCAGTGGCGGCGATGGAAGCGGCAGAGGCAGAAGTGACAGAGCCAGCCAAGCCAGCGCCAAAGCAGAAAAGCAAGGGTAAAAAATGAAGTACTGTGACAGCGCCGCCATGATCGCCCGGTTTGGAGAGGATGAACTGATTCGCCTCACCGACCCGGGCGATGGTGCTATGGACGCCGCCGCCATTGACGCCGCCCTGACCGATGCCAGCGATGAAATCGACAGCTATCTGGCAGTACGTTATACCCTGCCGCTGTCGGTTATTCCTGAGATCGTGGTCAGGCTTTGCGCCGATATAGCTCGTTATCGTTTATACGACGGCCGCATGCTGGACGAGGTCGAAAAGCGTTATGACGACAGCGTCAAGCTGCTTAAGGACATTGTCCGGGGCAGCGCCGTCCTGCCACTCCCCTCCACCACCGCCAGCACCGAAGTCAGCACCACCCGCAGCCGTGAAGACCGGCTATTTACCCGGGATACCCTGGAGGACTTCTGATGCTATCCCTTGAGCAAGGCCAGCAGGAAATACAGAACCTGATG
>NZ_LUKQ02000692.1 GCF_001647025.1 Endozoicomonas atrinae | reverse complement strand
GTGCAGCCATTAAGTTAGCCAAGGCGGGTGCGAGCAAGGAGTTGAAAAAGTACGTCTTAATGGCTGCACAAAATAACGATGCTTTTTCCATTCCCAAGATCGTCGAGCTCATTAACCGGGAAAAGGAAAAGGGAGGCAGCAATGCAAATCCCTGAGCCATCCCAAACCACCATCAAAGCCATTGTCGAGCATTATGAGAGCAACCAAGGTGATGCCTTCCGGGCTCACCTCGGCGGCTCCCTCATTGGTCGGCCTTGCGACCGGGAACTCTGGTATAGCTTCCGCTGGTGTACGGATACGAAGCATAACGGCCAGTTATTGAGATTGTTTCAAACCGGGCATCTCGCAGAGGAACGGTTTATTGCTGACCTCCGCAGTATCGGTATCAAAGTTTTTGAGACTGATCCCGCTACTGGCAAGCAATTCCGGGTAACGGCCTGCCGTGGTCATTTCGGCGGTTCTTTTGATGGTGTCGGCCTCGGCTTTATCGAGGCTCCGAAAACCTGGCATCTCATTGAGATGAAAACCCACAACGAAAAGTCATTCAAGCAGCTGGTCAAAGTCGGTGTGAAAGAGGCAAAGCCTGAACACTATATCCAGATGCAGAGCTATATGTACTTGGCAGAGCCAAAGCTGACGAGAGCCTTTTACATTGCGGTCAATAAAAACACGGATGAACTCTACGGTGAGCGGATACGCCTCGATCCCG
>NZ_LUKQ02000691.1 GCF_001647025.1 Endozoicomonas atrinae | reverse complement strand
ATCATCCTGAGTTTTAATCTGACTGGCTATTTGATCTACCAGTTTTTCGTTGATTTCAACGCTCATTGTTATTCTCCATTTTGGAGTATTAACGACAAGCGTTTACACAATTTAAATTACATTCCCGATTTTGATTTTCTGAAAATATAGAAGGAGTCCCACCGGAATATCTTATATTATGACAGCGGCTTACAATATGGGGGGGCATATCTACAGTTGACAACGGTTTGAATTTTTTTTCTGGGGGACTTTTTTCTTGATTAGAGCAAATACTTGGTCTTTTTCTTGCCGCATGTACTTTATTTTGATATTTATCAGGCTTGCCTTCTTTTCCTGCATAGACAGAAAGCCAGGATGAAAGATGCGAAAGTACCTTGGTTTTTTGAAGGTGCTTTCCGCCAATTGAAACCCCTGATTTTTTGAGCTCATTTTTTATTGATGCAATCAAGAAGCACTCAATCTTCTCATTGGTTTTGTAATTCAGAATCACAGTTTTTTGATTATACCAATTGAATTTTCTAACTACTGTATAACTGCCCAATCACGGGAGCACAGACTGAACAGTCGACCAGCTTCGCTGCAAAGGTTATTCCAAGCTTCACAGCAACAATCTACAATATTTTCATAACCTGAAAATGCTTTGTTTGATAAGTCATGCTCCCGCATCCACTCCCATAGCCTTTCTGAGCTGTTTAACTCCGGTGCGAATGGT
>NZ_LUKQ02000690.1 GCF_001647025.1 Endozoicomonas atrinae | reverse complement strand
CTCACCTCTGGCTGAACCTTGCCCCAGCACACATCACGTTTAAAACAACCCTTGCAGCGCCAGTCACTCCGGTCTCTGGCAATCCGTTTGCCCTCGCCCCGCAAAATCCGTTTGATGCGGTACCTCATGGCAGACCATTCAAAATCGTCGAACTCGACAATCTCAGCGTGATAGGTGCTGCGGTTCTTGTTGTAGGCAATAAACAACGTCCGTCGTACCCCACTCATTCCCATGTACATCTGCACCTGAAAGAAGTAGTGCGGGTGTGAACGCTGCATACCCTTGTTTTTGAACTTGTTGAACGACGATGTATTCATGCTTTTGATCTCAAGAATCAGGGTCTCCCCCTGCCAGATCGCCATCCCGTCCGTGTGACAGCTCACATGGCCACCACTGGCCTGATACGTCCACTGTTTGCCGGTGTTGGGGTCGACTTCCTGAATCTCCAGACCAGGTACACGTTTGAGATCAGCGACCACCATGTCTTCGATGACGTGGCCCATACCGAAAATCCGTTTCAGTTGTGGATCAGGAGCAACATTGGGAAAACCGCGCAGATTAAAAGCGATCGCCGCGTCACACTCGTTACCAATGGCACTGGCACCGATGTACTGGCGAGCCTTCTGCTCGGCTTCCTGCTCATAGCTCTGATCAATCAGGTCGATGATCTCAATCGCGTCCATGCGTCACCTGCCGTCAGAATGGGATGTCATCTG
>NZ_LUKQ02000689.1 GCF_001647025.1 Endozoicomonas atrinae | reverse complement strand
GAATAAAAAATAGCTCTTTCGAGGAGCCAACCACTGCATTCATAATCCTTAACCACCGCATCCGGTGTGACCTGCTCGGGTTTCTGCTTGCCATCCGGTGTCAACAGCAGGCCCCTCAGGCAACATTCCGCTTTGAAGCGCGCTAGCTCCAGTGTTGCTTTGGCTGCCTGATAATCCTTAACCACCGCATCCGGTGTGACCTGCTCGGGTTTCTGCTTGCCATCCGGTGTCAACAGCAGGCCCCTCAGGCAACATTCCGCTTTGAAGCGCGCTAGCTCCAGTGTTGCTTTGGCTGCCTGATAATCCTTAACCACCGCATCCGGTGTGACCTGCTCGGGTTTCTGCTTGCCATCCGGTGTCAACAGCAGGCCCCTCAGGCAACATTCCTCTTTGAAGCGCGCTAGCTCCAGTGTTGCTTTGGCTGCCTGATAATCCTTAACCACCGCATCCGGTGTGACCTGCTCGGGTTTCTGCTTGCCATCCGGTGTCAACAGCAGGCCCCTCAGGCAACATTCCGCTTTGAAGCGCGCTATCGCTAACTGATACTTATTATTTTGATCTGGAGCTCGATTGAATTCTTGAATGACCTGATCCGGGCTGATTTTTCTCTGGTCTTTTGGAATGTTCTTTAAGCAGAGCTTTTGCAGGAAGAAGGCTCCTCGTAGGGAGGTTTTGTCATTTGCATACGCTGTCATCACATCAGCTGGGGTGATTTTA
>NZ_LUKQ02000069.1 GCF_001647025.1 Endozoicomonas atrinae | reverse complement strand
GAAAATCAACATCATTAAAACCTTCGGGTAGCTGTGGTCGACGAGACATCTGTTCTAGATAATGCATGGTAATGATGCCTAAGCATAGTTGGCGGCAGCTTAAGGATTTAGAAAATGCGATTGGTATTACTCATCCCGTAACAAGCTGGTTTTTCATGCCAGGGTCAGAAATGGAGGGTATCAGTTTTTACAATACAGAAACGATAAGTTGATTGACCAAGTAAATTTTAAGCTTTCAAACAGTACCCATGAAAATGGCTCTGACGATCAAATCAATAAACGGTACTTTTCAGAATCCTGCCAGAGAGCAATTATGGATTTCGCTGAAGGCAATCCCACATTAGCAATGGCAATTCAGGATCTGACGACACAAACAGCAGATAATACGCTGTGGCTGTTTTTCGACCTGGTTTACCGCTCTCTATTCAATATCCCCTCTCCATTATCTTCAGTTACACCACAATGTCGGACAGATTTTTATGCCCGGGACGATGGAGGCATCATGGCAAAGCTCACCCTTCAGACATCTGGCTTTGAGACTATGACAGAGAGTGCCCGTATTCAAATCGGTCAGCCGGTCACCATCAGTACACAAATATTGTTAAAACCAGCATCCCCAAATGAAAGAAGTCTTGGTGATATCAGTATTAAAATAGGCGAATTTAAATCCATTAGGTTGGTTTAATCAGGCTTGCTAAAACCATACTGTTAAAAAATACCCATCCAGTTTATTTTTAAAACAATAAAAATAAAATTAAACCGATCATCATTCCTGTTGATAAAAATCAACAAATCATTCAAACAACACTGAAACAATAAACACAGAATCACAACAAATAACAACCAAATTTCTTTCTTGAGTATACCGCCATGAGCCTGAATCTGGATGGGCAGACGATTGTCCTGTTGATTGTTCTTGGGTATTTGCTGGTGTTAATTGGTATTGGTATTTATTCGACCCGAAAAATACAAAGTTCGGAGGACTTTCTGGTCGCGGGTCGGCGTCTTGGGCCGTTTCTGATTGCTGGCACGCTGGCCGCAACGGAAATTGGTGGAGGCTCATCACTGGGTGTTGTTGAAAAAGCTTACGGTGACTGGGGACTGTCATCACTCTGGTATGTCGCCACCATGGGCGTCACCTTTACCATTATTGCCGTCGTTGCGCCCATGCTGCGCAAAGCGATGGTGAAAACCATTCCTGAATTCTTCCGCCGCCGATACGACCGGCATTCTGCGCTATTCACCTCCATTATAATGACCCTGCCATTGATTGGCCTGACTGCCGTACAGTTCATAGCCTCCGGGGTTATCCTGTCCGTGATTATGGGGCTGGATTATCAAACCTCTGTCGCCGTAGTTGCGGTGGTCGTGATTATTTACTCCATTATGGGCGGGTTATGGTCGGTATCGCTGACGGATTTCTTCCAGATGCTGATGATCGTCTTTGGTATGCTGGCGGTGCTCCCCTACTCCCTTGATATGGTCGGTGGCTGGAACATGGTGGTTGATACGCTTCCCGCCAAATCAATGTCCCTGACAGAGGGTATAGGCTGGCCAACCATCCTCAGCCTGATCTTTATTTACACTGCGTCGTTTATTTGCGGTCAGGAAGTCACACAGCGCCTTTATGCCGCCAAAAACGGTAAAACTGCCCTGCTTGGTAGTCTCTTTGCCGGTTTGCTGTTCTTCGCTTTCGCTCTGATACCTGCATCGCTGGGCGTCATTGCCAAAGCCATGGTGGAGCTGGGCATCCTTGACGCTACTGACATTCTTGAAAACGGTGCCCGTTATGTACTGCCAACACTGGCTGTACAGGTAATGCCACCGGTTCTTGTCGGCGTTCTGTTCGCTGGTATCACGTCAGCCACCATGTCATCCGCCTCTTCAGACCTTCTGGGTGCGGGTTCCATTTTTGCCAACGATATCTACAAAATCTACCTGAACCCTAAAGCCAGCCAGAAACAGCTGCTGAATGTTGCCCGCTTTACCATGCTGATCTTTGGTGTCTTTGCCCTGGTGATTGCAGTGATGAACACCTCTGCCATTATCTCCATACTGATGTTCTCTTTCAGTCTGAGAGCCGGTGGGGTACTGGTACCGTATCTGCTGGGTCATTTCTACAAAAAAGGCAGCAAACAGGCCACCTGGGTTTCACTGTTCCTGGGAACACTGGGTATTCTGGCCGTACAGTACGACTGGATAAATTTCTTTGGACTGGACGGTATCTTCCTTGGGCTGTTGATGAGTTTTGTCAGTTATATGGTGATCAGCCATCTTTACCCCGGTAATGGCTTAACCATTGAAAACTGGGGAGAAGAAGCTGTGGAGGAAACCACAGAAGAAGAAAAAGCTATAAACCTGCAACCCAAGCACAGTTAATAAAAACTCTGCTTTTTTAGTTTTTAACTAAACTGGAGAAATTTAATGCGGCATCATCTAAAGTTTAATATTTATATCCTCCTACCCAATCACTCTAAACCTAAACACTCTATACAGCAGGCTCAAAGATGTCCTCTATGAAACATGCAAACACAAATTATAATTTTAAGTCTCTCCCATTATACTCAAACCCCGAAATTGCCATATTTTGTGATTTTGATGAGACTTACCGACCAGTATCATCTATTCACCAAAATCATTCTGGAATTAACAAATTAGAGAATTTTTTAATTGAAAAGTCCGGGGGCATACCATTCATAATAGGCTGGATTTCAGGAAGCAATTTAAATTCTCTTCTAAATAAATCTCGAAATTATCTTTCCCTTCTCCCTAACTTTATCTCTCCAAACCTTGGAACAGAATTATTTTGGAACAATGATGGAAAGCTAAAACCTGACCTAGAATGGGATGAACTAATAAAAGCCAGTGGCTATCAAAAAAGTCAAACAACCAGATTAGCAAAAGAAATAAGAAGAGAAGGTATTGAATTGGAACAGCAAGACAATGACTACCAAGGAAAGAACAAAGCCTGCTTTTACTATTATGGATATTCTAAAAATGAGCACTCCATCAAGATTATTAAGAGCATGGCAAAAAAGAAAGGAATGAAAGCAATGATAACAAAATGCAACCCAGCAGCTGGGGATCCTGAAAATGCCTTCGATGTAGATTTTATACCTAATTGCTGTGGAAAAAAGGAAATAGTAGCTTTTATTCAACATAAATTTACAATCCCTAGAAGCAAAAGCTTCGCATTTGGGGACAGCTGTAATGATATTGATATGCTCCATGCTGTAAGTAATGCCTATCTAGTTGGTAATGCTGATCTAAAAGCCCAACAGTTATTTCCCTCTGTGACAAAAGCTTCTTACTGCCACGGTATTCTGGAAATATTAAAAAAAAGTTCAGTGGTCACTACAAAAAAGGAAGCTTAATAGTCGAAGCTTATTGTCCATTACAGCACCTCGTGTGCCTTAATTATATTTACCTTTCTTACAATTTTTGTCATAACCCCTAACTAAGCTGTCAGTGATTCCACTCTAAATATCAGGCACTCTTGCAACATTGCCAGGCAGGCTTTCCTGTCTGGCAAAAAAGGCCTGACACTATTTCTTATACTGCTGCAATTTCACCACTCATTAAATGCCGCCACTGCCCGGGTGGCAAGTCACTGTCCAGAATCAAATTGCCCACCCGGCTGCGATGCAACCCCACCACCGGATTACGAAAGCGACCAAACATTCGCTTGATCTGGTGGTATTTGCCCTCGACCAGTACAACTTTTGCCTGGTATGGGCTTAAAATTTCCAGAGTCGCAGGCAGTGTGGTGATGCCTTCATAGCCAAAGTACATACCATCACGAAATGCCGGGATATAATCGTCGGAAAGTGGGTTCTGCAGCGTCACCAGATATTCCTTGGCAACATGATGATCAGGTGCCATCAGCGCTTTTGACCAGCGGCTATCATTAGTCAGCAGTACCAGGCCCGAAGTATTCAGATCCAACCGACCCACAATGTGAAGCCCATGTCGTTCTTCTTCGGGTAACAAATCCAGCACTGTTGGATGAATATCATCTTTAGTGGCACTGACCACACCCACGGGTTTGTGCATCATGATGTATCTGGGCTTATCCCCTCTCAGAAGCTGTCCATCAAGGGCAACCTGATGAAACTCATGTAGCTGATAATCCATCTCCCGAACCACATCACCATCTACCGTAATGCGGCTCGCTGATAAAACAAGGCGAACCTGTTTACGGGGGACTTGCAGATGCTTGGCAAGAAACCGATCCAGCCGGGTGCGTTTACTCAAACTTTCTTTCCGCTGTTATTCGAATCACATCCACCACTATATCACTGGCAGCCTGCAACGATTTCACGGGCAGATATTCGTAAATTGAATGGAAATTATGAGCGCCGGTGAAGATATTCGGACAAGGCAGGCCTTTCTGGGAAAGTATGGCACCATCGTAACCGCCCCGCATGGGCACGGCGTTCATGGTGATGCTGTTGCGGGCATAGGCTTCGCGGGCAATTTCAATAGGAAATCCGGCATCGCCTTCCAGACTGTTGGCCACATTCTCATAACGGTCAGACAGTTGAATATTGACCGCCTTTTCTCCCCATAAAGCCTGACAGTTTTCTGCCAGTGTCTGCAGGAACATCATGCGACGACGGTAACCTTCTTTGGTGAAGTCCCGGATATCCATTTTCAACACGGTTCTGGCACTGTTACCGGCAAGCTCTTTAACCCAGTAATACCCTTCACGGTCTTCTGTATATTCCGGCGCTTCACCCGCTGGCAGCATGGCAATAAATTTATGAGCCATCAGCAACGAGTTCTTCAGTTTGCCTTTTGCTGACATGGGATGGGCAGACTGCCCGGTAAAGGTAATAACTGCATCACCGGCATTCCAGTTTTCGTGAACAAAGTCGCCAATACCACAGCAGTCCAATGTATAACCAAAGTCAGCCCCAAAGCCTTCCACATCAAAAGCCTTGGCGCCACGCAGCCCCTGTTCTTCGTCAGGTACAAAGGCGACCTTCACCGTACCGTGTTCAATCTCAGGATTATTTTTCAAGGTCTGCAATGCATCCAGAATAGCCGCGATAGCCGCCTTATCATCAGCCCCCAGCAGGCTGGTGCCATCCGTCACGATAATATCCTGCCCTTGATACCGGGCGATCTCCGGAAACTCTGATGCTTTTAATGCGATATCCAGATCACTGTTCAGACAGATATCACCACCTGAATAGTGAACAATCTGCGCATGGGTATCACCGGTTTGCTCTGCACTGGTGTCCAGATGGCCAAAGAAAGAAACAACGGGTAATTTTCTGTTGGTATTGGCAGGCAGTGTCGCCGTTAGAATGGCATTATCACGCAGTACAATATCTTCCAACCCAAGCGTTTCAAGCTCACTGGCGACTAATTCAGCCAGCTCCATCTGGCCTGGAGATGAAGGCATGATGCCAGCGGCTCCGTTTTCACGGTGAGTGGTGGTATTGATTCGGGTGTAGTTCAGGAAGCGTTCAACAATGTTCATGGATACTTCTGTGCACAGGCTTAACAAAGGCTGCAGGCTATCAGAACCATGCCGGTAAGCAGATGACAACGGTCAACTGATTCATGCCGAATTGGCATTCCACATCAACTTTTGGCATTTCCCCGTGGTGAAGCCTGGATCTATGGTGCTTCCACTACTTCCTCACAATTAAGAACAACACTGTGAATTCACTATCAGCACTATTTCTGAATGCCCATGTCTGGGATGGCCAGCAGTTCATATTCATGCCTCATTTCCGGGTTCACAATGGCATTATCTGCCAAAGCGAAACACCGCAAGCTGACGAGACAACGCTCAACCTGGAAGGCGGCTATATCATTCCCGGTATTACCGATATCCATACCCATGCAGACTTTACCGCCAGTGACTCAAGGGCCCGTGATTACGCACTTGGCCAGGGAGTCACCCGTCAGGTCACGGGCTTGTGTGGCTTCCATCCTGTATACCCGAAATCAACGTCACGTGACGACTATATCCGCTACACGGGGTTTCTCGGTGATACTGCCATGCTCAGCACCTCATGGGAGCATTTTTTCAAGACACTTGACCATACTGGGCCGGTCAAAAAATATCAGCTCTTTGGTATCAACAGTTTTCTCTATAACTACCCGCTCAACAGCGATGATGTGCTGGAAGATAGAATCAATACATGTATTGAGCAATACCAGAGCTATCCTTTCCAGGGTTTCAGTCTCAGCCTGAACTATCATCCAGTAAAAAGCCTTCCTACGGAACGCTTATACCGGTTTATGAACAGCCTGCTTACCAGACTGCCTGTATGCTGTAGCTACCATGTAAGAGATCAGCAAGATCGGATCCTTGAGAGTATTCAGGAAGTCATGAGCTGGCATGAAGGAACAGCTGCACGATGCCATATCAGCCACCTGAAATTCGGAGGAGCCAGCCACAAGGGCCGGTTTCCTGAGCGTTATCACACACTGCTGCAATGGCAGAAAAGCAGTGCGTTTCCATTGAGCTGGGATACATACCCATTTGCGTTTGCCTCCACCACACTGACATCCCTGTTTCCCACCACGGACTTCTGGCAGGAACAGAGCGACGATGATTTCTGCCAGTGGCTGGTAGACAACCCACCACCCAGGCTTGCAGAAACCACCGTCGTTTGTAACCGTGAAGTATTCAATCAGAAGACGCTGGGAACCATTGCCTGCGAACTGGGAGAAAGCCTGGAAAAAGCATTACTGACAATCTGCAGGTCACTCAACGGTGGTGGAACCTATCAACGTGCATTCTGCGAGGAGGAGGATTTGCTCTGGCTGCTGGAACAGCCGGAAACGTTTATTGCCTCTGACAGCTTTGGCCTTGGTCAGGTACACCCAAGATGTACCGAGACTTTCACCTCTGTGCTTTACCAGGCTTGGCATAAAGGTGAGCTGGTACTATGTGAAATGGTACAGCGACTTCAAAAAGGAACTCACACGGTATTTCCGGACATACCGCAGGTCGCACTGGTAGAAGGACAAGCTGCTGAACTATTTTTCTTCACACCAAAGCCCGGTTCAAATAATCAACCCGCTTTTCTGGTACGTGGAACCATCATAGGGAATGAGCTGTATCGCTTTGACTGAGCCCTCCTGACAAGATAAAAATTACTGAATAAACTTTGTAGAATTGTTTCTACAAAGTTTATGATCAGAATCATAACACTGGACAGGAAAATGCTTTAAAACCCCCTTCTGAAGGGTTTTCCAGTCCATAAATCTATCCTGCCTAATGACCAGCCATCTTATTAGACAACTGATACAGATCTTTCTTCTGCCGTGCGCTTTTGCAGGCTGTTCATTCATGCCTGTAGACCAGACAGAGCATATGCCTGATCTGCAGAAGCAATTTACCCAGTCCGGCAAACACACGGCGTCCAATTACTGGTGGCAGGAGTTTAACGACCCCCAATTGAACCGGCTGGTGGAAGACGCCCTGTCCAATAACTTTTCCCTGAAGTCATACCTGGCACGACTGGAAGAAGCTGCTGCCCAAGCGGATATTCAGGGCTCCAGTCTGTATCCCTCATTGAGTGGATCGGTCAAACCAGGCTACCGCCGGAACATGCAGGAAAACGGCAACATCTACCAGAACGACAACATTGTGTTCGGGCTCAACTCTCACTGGGAAATTGATCTGTGGGGGCGGCTCAGTAACCGTAAAGAAGCGGCCGTTAATGAATACCTGGCAAGCTCTGAAGTGCTGCAGTCAGCAGCGATTTCTCTGGCTGGCAATATTGCCCGGACCTGGTATCAACTGTCAGAGCAGAATGCACGACTGGAAATACTCACTGCACAATTGACCAATATCCGGAAGGTTACCGAAATCTCCCGGTTACGTTACCTGAGCGGTCAGGACTCGATCAGTACGGTATGGCGTCAGGAGCAGCTCGAGGAAGAAATTCGAGCAGACCATCAGCAAACCCTTCGGCGAAAAAACATACTGGCCTTCCAACTCAACGTACTGCTGGGTAAAAGCCCATCTGCAGAACCGTCGTGGCAGTACTCCAGCTTTCCAGAGCTACCTATTCTGCCCTCCACAGGTATACCTGCGGAGCTGATTGAGAACCGTCCGGATATCCGTGATCGCTGGTATCAGTATCAGGCACGGCGCCATAAAGTTGCTGAAGCCATTTCAGCACGTCTACCGTCGTTTACCTTAACAGCAGGGGCAAACCTGAGCACCAATGATCTGGATGAATTGCTTGATCTCTGGGCAACCGATTTTGCCATTAGTATGAACATTCCCATCTTTAATGGTGGCCAGCTGGCAAGTCAGCAGAAGCAGGCGGAAACCCGGGCAACCCGGGCGTTTTATGACTACACCCAAACAGTTCTGACAGCTCTCAGGGAAGTGGAAACCAGTTTACTGGAAGAGCAAAGCAAGCAGGAGCAACTGAACAGTTTGCAGGAGCAGACCGGACTGGCCAGCAATATTCTTGATATTGAAAGTGCCCGCTATCGCCAGGGTATTCAACAGTACCTTGATGTACTGAACGCACAGGAACGGCTGTTTGATTTGCAGTTGCGCTCAGTGAATATAGAACGTCAGGTACTGGACCGACGAATCACGCTCTATCAGTCGCTGGGCGGCAGAATAATAACCATTGGCAGCAACGGCGAGCTGCTGAGCACAGTACCTTCGGAGACGATTGGGCAATGAAGCTGACTCTGGATAATAGCAGGCGATGGTTCAAAATCATTGCCCCCTGTCTGGTACTGGTACTGGGTGCGGTTGCTGCCAGTTACTACCTGGAAAGCAAGCCCAGAATCCGTGCCCACAAAGGGCAGACGGTTGCCCGACTGGTGCAGACTCACACCGTCCAGACTGAATCAGCACGCCCTGTGATCACCGGCAATGGTCAGGTCAGGGCGATACATGAAGTCAACCTTCGTTCCCGTCTGAAGGGTGAAATCACCCGGCTGCCAGACCAGTATATTCCCGGAGGGCAGATTTCCAGAGGTGAAGTGCTGCTCCAGATTGATCCCCGGGATCATGAACTGGCCATTCAAAAAGCAAGGGCTGGTGTGGCAAAAGCACAGGCAACGCTAGAAGAGGAAAAAGGCCGACACCGAGTTGCCCGTCTCGAATATGAACTTTCCGGCAATACCCTGTCAGACAGTGAAATAGGACTGGTGTTACGAAAGCCCCAGTTGGCAGAGGCGGAAGCAAGCCTGAAACGGGCTGAAGCTGAGCTGACCGAAGCGCAGATTGACCATGACCGAACCCATATCAAGGCGCCTTTTGATGGTCAGATACGTGCCCGACACGTCAGCATTGGCAGCGTCATTCAGGAAAACACCAATCTTTTTGACCTGGTCGCTACCGATGCATTCTGGCTGGAAGTCAGCCTGCCTGCCCAGTATCTGACATGGCTTACCTTTCCAGCATCTGGAGAAAATACGACAGTAAACGAGTGTAAGGGCTCCCGGGTACATATCCGAAATACCGTGAGCTGGCCCGAGGACATGTATCGTGAGGGTTGTCTGGTCAGCCTGCTACCCGAACTGGATGATAAGGTCAGAACGGCGACGATACTGGTAGAAATCAAAGACCCCCTCTCCCTCAAACCGGAAAACCGGGACAAGCCCAAAATTCTGGTCAATGAGTTTCTGCAGGCCGAAATCCGTGGTCACCAGATTGACCATGTTGTCAGCCTCCCCCGGCGGTTGCTGCAACAAGGCAATCGTGTGTGGCTGATGGATGGTGACAATAAGCTGGAATCCCGCGAAGTGTCCATCGCTTATCACGGACGTGATGATGTGTTGATCAATGGTGGCCTGGTAGCTGGTGAAAAGCTGGTGACCACCTCTCTGCCCGGAGCCATTGAAGGCATTGCCCTGCGCACGGATAAACGTGAAAAGAAGAAGCAAGCCATAGCCCTGAATGAATCCGGTCAACCAGCATCAGAGGAGAGACTATGAGCCGTCTGTCAGATGCATTGATCAACCGGGGGCCGATCGCCTGGATGGCCCGCAACAGTGTCAGCGCCAACCTGCTGATGCTGTTCTTTATTATTGGTGGGCTTCTGACGTCTTTCCAGATCCGTAAAGAGGTTTACCCCAACTATCAGCTGAACTCGGTAAAAATAACAGTCAGTTACAGTGGCGCCACACCGGATGAGATGGAAATGGGTATTGTTCTGCCCATTGAGAATGCCATCCGGGGGATTGAAGGGATCAAACAGGTCAACTCCAGAGCACTGGGTGGTTTTGCCAATATTACCGCCGAGCTGGTTAATAATGTGAATGTGGACCGGGTACTTGGCGAGATTGAAAGTGAAGTAAACCGAACCAACCTACCAGCCGGTGCCGAGAAACCCCGGGTTACCCGCTCGGCCATTCAGCATGAATCCATGGAGTTGATTCTGTACGGTGATGTCAACCCGGTTGCCCTAAGGGAAACCACCAGTCTGGTCCGGGACACCCTGTTGCGTTCGTCTTACCTGACCCAGGTAGAAATGCACTGGGCCTCCAAATATGAAGTCAAAGTCTACGTTGATAAAGAGAATCTCGAACGCTACGGGTTGACCCTGGATAGCCTTTCCAACAGCATTTCCCGCTACGCCGTGACCCAGTCCGGCGGTAAGCTCGAAACCGCTGGCGGGGATATACTGGTTGAGGTAGATAATCGTCAAGAGTGGGCAAAAGATTTTTCTTCTGTCCCCGTGGTCAGTACTGCTCAGGGAGGCCATATCTATCTGGATGAAATCGCCACCATAGAAGATGGTTTTGCTGATCGTAAATTCTCGTTTTTCTATAACGGCAAACCATCCACCAGCATCAAGATATACCGGGTTGGTGACCAGACACCCATCGGTATTTCTGAAGCAGTTCATGACATGATGCCACAGCTTCAGGCACTGCTTCCTCCGGGTATCCTTCTGGAAATCGTAAACGACGATGCCATTCTTTATGAACAGCGTATGGCACTGCTGTTAAAAAATGCCTTTTCAGGGCTGGTTCTCGTTCTGGTGGTACTAGCACTGTTTCTGGATCTGCGCCTGGCCTTCTGGGTCACCATGGGTATTCCAACGGCCTTTCTGGGTTCCCTGATTTTCCTTCCCGCCATGGATGTATCCATCAATATGATCTCCATGTTTGCCTTTATCATCGCATTGGGCATTGTGGTGGATGACGCCATTATTGCCGGGGAAAACGTCTACGACCATATGAATCAGGGGATGCCGTTTGCCCAGGCGGCCATTATCGGTGTTAAGGATATTGCCGTTCCCCTGACGTTCAGCATCCTGACCAACATCGTAGCGTTTATTCCCATCTGGTTCCTGCCCGGAACCATGGGCATGATGTTCCAGGTCATTCCCCTGGTGGTGATCACCGTATTTGCCATTTCCTGGATTGAGGCCCTGTTCATTCTCCCTGCCCACCTGGTACACCTTAAGAATGATAATCCGGCACTGATCTTTCGCTTTGCCACGGCACTACAGGCCCTTTTCAACCGAGGGTTGAACCGGTTAATTGTCCATTTCTACAAACCGGTGATGCGTGTACTGCTGGAATTCCGCTATCTCGTGGTTGCCCTGGGCATTGCCATGTTAATGACATCGATCAGTTACATTGCTGGTGGGCATATGGGCTTTACCACCATGCCCAAAGTGGAAGCCGAGTTTTCGGTAGGTCGGGCAACTCTACCAGTAGGAACTTCTCTGGAAGACGCCACAGCCATTCGTCATCGACTGGAACGCTCCGCACAGAAAGTCATGGATGAAAACGGTGGAAAAGCACTGGTCAAGGGCATCTCCAGTATTCAGCGGAACCTTGATGGCGAATTTATAATCATTGTTCGTATCTTCCTCCAGCCTTCTGAAGTTAGAACAATGAGCACCAAAGAAGTCTCCCGGCTCTGGCGGGAGTCCACCGGTAATATTCCCGGGGTTGAAGGTATTCGTTTCTCATCAGCAGGCAGCGGCCCTGGCAGTGATGTCGCCGGTGTCACCATTGAAATGCGCCATCATGACAACAATATGCTTGAAGAAGCCAGTAATGAGCTGGCCATGATGCTCACCGGTTACGCCGGTGTGGTCGATATTGAAAACACGTTTTCATCCGGCAGCAGCAAGCTGAACCTGAAACTGCTGCCTGCCGGGCAAAGTCTGGGTCTGAATGAAAAGGAGCTGGCCAAACAGGTTCGCTCTGCCTTTAATGGCGTGCGCTCTATTCGCCAGCAACGGGGCAGTGAAGAGGTTGATATCAAAGTCATGCTGCCCGATTACCAGCGTGCCAGTGAGTTTGACCTAGAGCAGTTACCGGTTCGGGTTGGTAATGATTACGTTCCCCTTGGGCAGGTTGCCAGCATCACCCGTGATTATTCCGCCTCTGTCATCCAACGACGGGAAGGCCGACGCCGGGTTATTGTCAGCGCGGATATTACCCCATCGTCTGAAGCCATGACCCTGAGCCAGACGCTGTCAGAGGAGACTTTTCCAATCCTGAAGCAGAGCTACCCCGGACTGGATATCGGTTTCCGTGGGGATCAGATTGAGCAGAAAGAGAGCATGGACAGTCTATTCGTGAACGGCATTATGGTGATGCTGGCTCTGTACTGCCTGCTGGCGATTCCATTTCGCAGTTACAGTCAGCCATTCATCATCATGGCGATTATCCCATTTGGACTGATTGGCTCTGTGCTGGGCCATGTTGCCCTGGGCTATACCATGAGCGTAGTCAGCTTGCTGGGTGTACTGGCCCTCAGCGGCGTAGTAATTAACGACAGCCTTATTCTGGTAACAGAAGCCAACGAACGACGGGAAAAGGACAAACTGGGTGTACATGACGCCTTGCTTGAAGCCTGTCATCGCCGCTTCCGCCCAATCATTCTCACAACGCTTACCACCTTTGGTGGTCTGGCTCCCATGATTCTGGAAACCTCCAATCAGGCCAGGTTTATGATCCCCATGGCCATATCACTGGGCTTTGGCATTCTGTTCGCCACCTTGATCACCCTGCTTCTTCTGCCATGTATGTACTCAGTGCTTGAAGATATTAAAGGGGGGTTTACCAACACAGCTTATGATGCTGAAGTTCCTCTAAAGAGCTGACTTACTGCCTGCGTTTTGAGTAACGAAAAAACGGATGCTTGTCATTTAAAGGCAAGCATCCTTTCTAAACGTCATGATGTAATGATCAGGACAACCACTGCTGTCCATATTCATAATATGAAAACCAGCCTGACGCACTTCATCCAGAGCCTGGGCTGGCTTTACCCTGGCGTGGTCGCCCCTGAAATCAACAAACACAACCATCGCTTTATCATCGATTTGCTGATGCAGGTTACTCAGAAAACGGGGACGATCCTGAATAAAACGATAAACATTGGCCAGAAAAACAATATCAACCGACTCAGGAAGACAGGGGTCAGTATGCTCACACAACCTGGTTTCTATATTGGATAACCCTTCTTCCCTGAAGCGCTGATCCATATAGCTGACCATACTGGACTCAGTGTCCAGCGCATAGACCTTACCCCTGGGTGCAAGACGGGCAAACTGGCTGGCAAAATAGCCAGTACCGGCACCGACATCAGCAATCAAGGTATCTTCACTAAGAGCCAGACTACTCAATACATGAGGCGTGTTCTGCCATTCGACACGATGTTCTGAGTCAAATATCTCACTGCACTTTTCCGGATCTGCAAAGCTGACAGGCTTAACCATACCCAACACATCTCCCCTATAAGCCCAAAAACCAACTAAGAAACTCGGTTATTATACTCAAAGGAAATCCTAACTGCATACAAAAGATTCATATTTTTTACATCTTTTTATCCAGATGAATCTCCTTTTAAAAGTAATGACTTGAGTGAAGAGAAAGCTGAGGCTAAAAAAGGAAAAATCCAAAGACACTGCAGGCCTGATTCTCTGTGTCTTTGGGGGGTATGGTGAAGTTGTTTTCGCAGAATCCGCCTAACTACTCTCTTCATCCGGTAGTTCTGGCTGTAATAACTTCTTAAACGACAGATGGTCATGAAGAACTTCAAAAGCCGTCTCACCGGCAACTTCATCCTTTAACGCGGGAGATTGCAGTATGGCGGTTTCAAGATCTCGAACGGCTTCATCGTGCTGTCCAAGTGCTGCCTCAGCACAGGCTCTTTGCCAATAGGCAAGCGCATACTCCTGATCATGGTCAATTGCCTGATTGGTCAGTGAAAGTGCCCATCTGGCCTCACCAAGATCCAGTAAAGAGTCAGCTTTATAGGTCAGTGCCTCCACATCATCCGGGTTGATTTCCAGAATCTGGTCATAGATGTTGATCTGCTCATGAAGGTTCGTCTCAAGGCCTGCACGCATCCACAATGAGTGAACCTGATTGGTTTGCGATATTTTTTCCTGGGCAGAAATAATCTGCTCAGAGCGCAGCACCAGTTTCTTCTCCAGTTCATTCAGCCTTCTCTCATATTCCAGCGTCATCTGAGAAACCTGACTTTCAACCTGGGCCTTAATGGTTTCACGAACCTCCCGCAATGAACGCCACCCAAGCAACACCAGAATCGACGCCGCAGCAGTAATAATGAAAAAGATATTGTTAACGGTGTCTGTTGTATAACGAACCGCCCGATCTGAAGCATCTAGCCGGGCCTCCGCCACTTTGTTGGTCAGTTCAGTCCGCATGAACTGCTGATCCTGACGGAGATTCTTGAGCTCATCAAGAATATAGCGCTCAATAAACGGTTTATAGAGGGGTTCATCTATCTCAGCAGAGGGCTGGGCCTTAACTGAAGAGAAGCTCAGTATTACACAGCAGGCAAGCAGCAGCTTGAAGATACGTTTATGAGGCATTAACCCTCCCTGGATTAGCCATCATCAGACAATAACTGAGTTACAGTTCCACCTTATCCCGATTCAGGAAAACGGGTCAATGAGGTGAATATCGGCTTATCAGCGAGTCTATAAAGCTGGGCGGGAGGGAGTGAAAAGAGTCTCAACATAATGAAACTCTCTCAATTCTTGAATAGCTCAACAACTTTACGTTAATGAGCTATTTGAGATTTAATGTTTAATGATGTGTATCAGGCGATTTCAACCAGGTTGCCCCTGGACTCCAGCCATGACTTACGATCTGAGCTGCGTTTTTTAGCCAGCAGCATATCCATCCGCTGGGTCGTCTCTTCCTCATCGTCCAGGGTGAGCTGAACCAAACGACGAGTGTCTGCAGACATTGTAGTCTCACGCAACTGCAGAGGATTCATCTCGCCCAGTCCCTTAAAGCGCTGAACATTGATCTTGCCTTTCTTTTTCTCGGCACGGATACGTTCAAGAATGCCCTCTTTTTCCGCTTCATCCAGGGCGTAATAGACCTCTTTGGCCACATCAATGCGGTAGAGTGGAGGCATGGCAACATAGATATGGCCACGTTCCACCAGCGGGCGGAAGTGCTGTACGAACAGCGCGCAGAGCAGTGTTGCAATGTGCAGTCCATCGGAGTCCGCATCGGCAAGAATGCAGATTTTGCCGTAGCGTAAGCCATCAAGATTGTCCGATGCTGGATCAACCCCCAGGGCTACCGAGATATCGTGTATTTCCTGAGACGCCAGCACTTCAGAGGAGTCCACTTCCCAGCTGTTCAGGATTTTACCGCGCAACGGCATGATGGCCTGATACTCACGGTCACGAGCCTGCTTGGCAGAACCACCCGCCGAGTCCCCTTCCACCAGGAACAGTTCGGTCATGCTAAGGTCCTGGCTGGCACAATCTGCCAGCTTTCCTGGCAACGCTGGCCCCTGGGTAACTTTTTTACGGGCGACCTTTTTGGCTTTGCGCATCCGCTTCTGGGCATTGCTGATGCAGAGTTCTGCCAGCAGTTCACCTTCAGCGGTATGCTGGTTCAACCAGAGGCTAAAGGCATCTTTTGCGACACCAGAAACAAAAGCAGCACACTCTCTGGAAGATAAGCGTTCTTTGGTCTGACCGGAGAACTGAGGATCTGCCAGCTTGGCAGACAGCACATAGGAACAGTTTTCCCACAAATCATCACCACCGAGCTTAACGCCACGAGGCAGGAGATTCCGGAACTCACAGAACTCCCGGATCGCTTCCAGCAAACCGGTTCTCAGGCCATTCACATGGGTACCGCCCAGCGGGGTTGGAATCAGGTTGACATAGCTTTCCGTCAACAGTTCACCACCCTCGGGTAACCACTGCACGGCCCAGTCGACGGCTTCACTTTCCCCTTTCAGAGAACCGGTAAAGGGTTCAGAGGGTAAAACGGCAAAACCTCTTGTCGCACTTTTGAGATAGTCATTCAGGCCATCTTCGTAGTACCACTCGGTGACGTCTTCGGAAATCCTGTCATCAAATTCAACCCGAAGACCAGGGCAAAGTACTGCCTTGGCACGGAGAATGTGCATTAACCGTGGTACGGAAAATCGTGGGGAGTCGAAGTAGCTGGCATCGGGCCAGAAGTGAACTGTTGTTCCGGTGTTACGACGTCCGCAGGTGCCGGTTTCATGAAGATCTTCGTCCTTGTATCCATCTTTAAAGCTGATGGATGACACCACGCCACCACGACGAACGGTCACTTCCAGGCGACTGGAGAGCGCGTTTACCACAGATACACCAACGCCATGCAAACCACCAGAGAACTGGTAGTTCTTGTTGGAGAATTTACCACCTGCGTGCAGGCGCGTCAGGATAAGCTCAATACCAGAGATGCCATGTTCTGGATGGATATCGGTCGGCATACCACGACCATCATCCACCACTTCCAGAGACTGGTCTTTGTGCAGGGTGACCTTTATATGGGAAGCAAAACCTGCAAGAGCCTCATCCACACTGTTGTCGATGATTTCCTGGGCAAGATGATTTGGCCGGGTAGTGTCGGTATACATTCCGGGGCGTTTGCGCACCGGGTCAAGGCCACTGAGTACTTCAATCGCCTCGGCATTGTAGTCGTTCTTTACCATGAGTCCTTGCTGACTGATCGCATAATGACGGAAGTGTAACGAATGGACGGTGACTTGTTCAAACGGATGTCAGAAAATCATGCTCCAGAAAGCCAAAGACTTCTGGCAGCATTTTCTCAAAATGATCAAAGGCGTGGCTGCCTCCTTCCTGCACGATAGCCCTGCATTGCTGATACTTTTCCACTGCCAGACGGTAGTCCAGGGTTTCATCTCCTGTCTGTACCATGAGCAGCGTGTTTTCCAGTGATGCCGGTGGTTCTACTTCCAGAAGGAGCAACTGTTCAACATACTCTTCGGTCATCACCCAGTCAGCACCCGTATGAAAGTTTTTCTGGGGGCCAAGAAACTCTTCGAATCGTTCATGGGGAACAACGGCTGGATTAATCAGCACCAGTCTGGCCTTTTGGCTGTGTCCATTATCCAGTAACCAGCTTTGCAGCCAGGTAGCCAGAAAACCGCCAAGAGAGCTGCCAATGATGTAGATATCCCGCAGGTTCAGTGACTTTTTGAGGTGACTCTGTAAACACTGCACGATATCCGATGGGAAAACCGGCAGGTCGGGTATCCATAACTCAAGATCCAACTGGCTGTCTTGCACATACTCTGTCGTTTGAATGGCTTTCCTGGACTGGGATGAACTGTTCAGGCCATGCAGATAAACCAGCAGCGGCTTCATATTCTTGCCCCCATCATTCTATTCACCAGCTCTGCCGGAGATTGATCAATCACCAGCTGGTCATACCAGTACTGGGTAATAAAGCCTTCATCCACGGCATTCTCAAACCAGGCCACTAAATGATCATAATAGCCAGCAGTATTCAAAATGGCACAGGGTTTACCGTGGTAGCCTACCTGCTTATGAGCAATCTCCTGAAACAATTCATCCATGCTGCCAGCACCACCAGACAGAGTTATAAAGCCATCTGCCAGTTCATTCATTTTCTGCTTGCGCTCATGCATGTCATTCACATGAATTAATTCACTCAAACCTTCGTGAGCCTGTTCCTGTTCGACGAGTGCATGGGGAATAACACCCACCACCCTACCACCACCAGCAATGGCTCGATCAGCGATCGCCCCCATCAGTCCAATATTTCCGCCACCATAAACAATGGAGATGTCTTGCTCTAACAAAGAGTCCACCAATGCCTCAGCAGCCTGACGATATGCTTCCTTACGACCAGACCGGGCACCACAGAATATTGCGACTGATTTCATGCTTTCCCCATCACTGAACATTCATCTGTTTACCAGATAGTACCAGCCACCAGAGCACCTGACATAAAAGATAGCGAAGACCTGACCATTAAATACAAAAAAAGCGGCTCTATCGCCGCTTTTAAACGTTTTAATGGTTTCTCAGGAAGATACTGATCAGCCTTTTACACGAAGGTACACAAACCACTTGCTCAGCCCCACCATCACACCACCACCGATGATATTACCAATGGTTACCGGCAGCAGATTCATAAAGATGTTGGTCAGATTGATCATATCGAAGTCTGCGGCGGTGTAACCAATCGCCTGCCAGAACTCAGGGCCAGCCAGAGACTTAACCATGTAGCCCATTGGCAGCAGATACATATTGGCTACGGAGTGCTCAAAACCAGCGACAACAAATGCTGCTACGGGCAGAATACAGGCCATCATTTTACCAGCAGCCGTGCGTGCACTCAGGGTCATCCAGTAGCACAGACAAACCAGCAGGTTACAGAGAATACCCAGGATCAGGGCCTGGAAGAATGGATAGCCCAGCTTGGCCTTGGCAATATACATGGAAGAGAGACCAACCTGTCCATTGCCGCCTTCCCAGACACCGCCACCAATAATCAGCAGAGCAAAGAGAATAGAACCAATAAAGTTGCCAACGTAAACCAGACTCCAGTTCTTTACGATATTACGGAACTTCAGTTTGCCAGTTGCTTTCCCCATCAGCAGCAGAGTACTGCTGGTAAACAGTTCTGCACCGCAGAGTACTACGAGCATCAGGCCGGTACTGAACACGATGCCACCGACCAGCTTGGACATACCGTAAGGCATACCTTGAGCACCGGCCATAACAACGGAATAAAACATTCCGGCAATGGCAACAAAGATACCGGCCATAATCGCCAGAATCACGGTTACTTCAGGATGTTTTTTTGCTTTGCCTATTGCCGCCTGCTCAGCCAGCTTTGCCATTTCCGCAGGAGGAACTGCACCATAGTTGGGCATATTTTGAACTTGCATGGGGGTTATCCACAGCCAATCGATTTTGGCGCTAAGTCTATCAGTGAGAAGAATCGGGCATCAGAGTGGTAAATTCAGCGGGTATTGCGAAAAATACTTAGTACATGGTCTGTACACTTCATGAAAATGAATCAGCGAACAAAAATAGTGCATTAAAAAATAGATAGAGTTTGCGTAAAAGAACAGTTGATTCTTGTGATAAATACAGAGAGGATAAAGTAAGTTGTCTTATAAAAAAGCTGTTCAATATCTACTGGCATAAAGCTACCGTTTTCCGGTTCTTCATACCAATGAAGAGAAGGATGGAGGAAAAGGTGCCATGAATGGTCATCTGTTAATCATTGCCTTAGGAGTAACAGTTCTGAGCACTGCTCAGGCAGACGACCATGTAAATGTGACGGGCGCTATTGATCTGGTTCCTGAACAACGCTCTGAAGCTTCCCAAAGTAAAGACCACTCCTCTACCATTGAGCTGAGCAACCAACCATTAAGCCCAGCGGATAACGCCAAAGGCCTGCGCATCGATTATCAGCCATTTGATAATAACTTCAGCATGTCTGCTGGTAGCTTTCATCACTTATCTAAAGATTCACAGAGTGCTCGCTATAACAACAAGACATATCTTGGTGTAGGCTGGAAGAAAATGGTCGATCAGGCTCGCCTGGGCGTTAGAGTCGATATTGGTGCTGTTTATGAAAACAATGAGGGGAGCAACCTTGCAACCCCTACGGTCAATAGTTTGAAATCCATCTCAAGAAACAACTTCGATGAAACGGCAACTGCCCGCTGGCAGCCCGTTATCAGTTTTGGTGTTTCCTACCGCTTTTAGGAGGCTGTCGCAAAAGGCAGCGAGCGCAGGCAAGACGAGGCAAAAAATGGCGAAAAAGCGCAGTTTACAGATAGTAAATGAGCATTTTGAGCTATTTTTTAACGCGGTATTGGCAAGCGCAGCTCTTTTGCGACAGCCTCTTAGGCTTTCTCTACGGCGCAGTTTTCATTGGCTTAAGTGCAGCGGTTTTCTTCTCTTCCGGCTTTCCGGCTGTAACTGCGTTAATGTGCATCCCTTTTAATACGTTCAACGCCTGATTCAGCTGATAATCTTGAGCCAGCAGCTCTGCTATCTCTTTCTCCGTCTTGCTGGATCTGGCTTTCTTACTGTTGGATTCATCATCTTTATTGCCATTGCTGAGATGTCTCTGCAAATCCGCTTCCTTATACTGCTGAGGGGCATCAATCGGGGTAACCTTGGCACGCTGAACCACAATATCGGGTTTGATGCCTTCGGCCTGAATGGACCGGCCATTGGGCGTATAATATAAGGCTGTGGTCAGTTTTAATCCCTTTGCTGAATCAACACTCAACGGTAAGACGGTTTGTACAGAACCCTTGCCAAAAGACTCGGTTCCCATCAGAACAGCACGCTTATGATCCTGCAGGGCACCGGCAACAATTTCTGAAGCCGAAGCAGAGCCGCCATTGATTAATACCACCAATGGGACTCCCTCTGAAGGGTCATCAGCAGATGCGTTAAACCTCAACTCAGAGTTTGGAATACGCCCTTCGGTATAAACAATCAACCCTTCACTGATAAAGGCGTCAGTAACGCCAACCGCAGCCTGAAGCACTCCCCCCGGATTGTTGCGAAGGTCAAGAACCAGCCCGTGAAGCTTGCCATCTTTCTGCTCTTTCTTGAGTGCTTTTAACGTATCGACCAGCTCATTGCCGGTATCCGCCTGGAACTGACTGACACGAATATAGCCATAACCCGGCTCAAGGTGCTTGGCCCTTACACTCTGAACTTTAATAACTGCACGCTCCAGAGCGATCTCAAGCGGTTTCTCCTCACCCTCACGAACAATAGTCAACTTGATAGGGGTGCCCGCTTTACCACGCATTTTATCAACCGACTCTCCCAGGCTCATTCCCTTAACCGACACATCATCCAACTTGATGATCAAATCCCCTGCCTGAACTCCGGCTTTTGAGGCAGGTGTATCATCAATGGGGCTCACCACCTTGATAAAACCATCTTCCATGCCCACTTCAATGCCCAGACCACCAAATTCGCCGGAAGTATTTTCTTCCAGTTCCTTGAAATCATCAGGTTTCAGATAGGCAGAGTGAGGATCAAGCCCGCTGAGCATCCCCTGAATGGCATTTTCAAGCAATGTCCTGTCATCCACTTCCTCAACATACGCTTTTTTAATTCGCTCCATCACTTCAGTAAAGGCCCGAAGGTCATCCAGTGGCAGTTTTCCTTTGGGCTGCTCAGCATGCCCGGAGTCCTGAGCAACTGCAGACTGACTGTTATTTTCAGAGGCAGGAGTGTCCGAAACCTCCGATCCCTGACCAGCCGTATCAGCCCAGCCATTCAATGCCAGCCCGGTAGCCAGCACCAGAGACGATGCCTTGAAAAGCCGGTTAAGGTTGAAAATCAAATTCATGAATGCTCCCGAGCATTATTTTAAATCAGTGAAGTATAGGAATTACTTATCGGTCTCACCGGTTGAAACTACACTGAATTCGGGATACTGCCCGATACCAGTCCATGCTTTCAATGTACTGGATTCCTTTTCCTCAATCTCTGCCGAGCCATAGAGAAGGGTTCTGGGGTTTGCCATTCAGACGCACCTCAAAATAAACCCCCTCATTTTGCTGTCCACCACTCTGACCACTTAACGCCAGCGGCTCACCCGCCAGAACAGTATCACCTTCCTGCCTGAGAATAGAGTCATTGTGGGCATAAAGCGTCAGGAAATTATCACCATGGTCAACGATCGCCAAAAGACCATAACTGCTCAGCCAATCAGCAAAGATAACCCGTCCATCATGCACTGCATTAACCGTCGTTCCGGAGGTTGCAGCAATGAACATGCCCTGCCAGCGCATGCGTGTTTCCGGATTTTGATCGTTGAACTTAAACAAAACGCGCCCTTTCACTGGCCATAACAGCTTGCCTTTACGACTTTTGAAAGACTCGCTGTTGCTGAGCTGCCGGCTGATAATACTGGCAAGCATCTTATCCAGCTTTTCCCGTTCCTGTTCGAGCTGTTTAAGCTCCTTTCCTCCCTTTCGATAACGACTCGCCAACTCACTCAGCAGTTTTTTACGCTCAGATTGCTGTTTGACCAGGGACTGCTTTTTCTGGTCAATCACGGCTTTTTCCTGATTAAGTCGGGTAACAAGTGATTGCTGGGCACTCTCAACAGATTTCAGCTCCGCAAGGGTTTTCTCATACTCACGAATGGACTGAAGCTGTGCCTTTTGAAAGTAGTCAAGATAAACCAGTTGTCGGGAAACCGTTTCCGGATCCTCCTGGTTCAGTAACAGCTTGATGCGACTGTCACCCAGACTTTTATAAAGCGATTGCAGACTCTGGGTAACCTGTATCTTCTGCTGTTCAGTCTTTGCCGTCAGTAGTTGCTGACGGCTCTGGAGCTTTTTTATTTCGCCCTGCCCCTCCTTGAGACGCGTTTCCAGTGTACTGATATCAGTATTCAGTTGTTGGATGGCCCTGTCGTTTTTCTGAACCTGTTTCTGGGCAGAAGTTCGTGCTGCATTGAGCGACTCCAATAGCTCCTTCGCATGCTGGATATCACTTTCAATGGCTCTGATTTCTGCCTCAGTTGCGACCTGTTCATTACTTATACCCAACTGGGGAATGAGTGAGCAGGCAACTAACAACAGTACTGTGAAAATCCTTTTATATCTGCCCTTTTCAGGGAGCTGCGAATTGAAAAGCATCATGTGAGGAGTCTTTGGCTATTGGCTAAAACCCTATCAGTATGCCTGCAATTAAAGATCAGATATAGATAATGCCCATGAAACCATAGGGCTGGGCACTTAAGTAACTAACCGTATGAAATCAGATATTTCTGCTGCCTTGCGCAGGCACTCTGCTTCGTTACAACTTCGGTCACATAGCTACGGCTATGCTCCCTCCGTTATGCCTCGCATAGCACCTACCCCAGTAGGCAGAAATATTTGATTCCATATGGCCAGCTACTTAGAGGAAAAGAAGACACTCAATTCCATGAATTGAGTGTCCCAGGGAGTGGCTGCTCAAACACCGGCTTCGGCAACCAGGGCTTTCTGGATAGTGGCAGGAACCTGCTCATAGCGACGGAAGGTCATGGAAAACTCACCCTCACCAGAAGTCATGGACTTCAAGGCGTTACTGTATTCCATAATACTGGCCAACGGGGCCTCTGCCTCGATACAGACTTCATCCCCATCCCTGGATTCTGAGCCGGTAATCATTCCACGATCAGCACAAAGGTGACCGGTAATATCCCCAACACTCCATACCGGGGCCGTCACTTTCAAGGCCACAAAAGGCTCAAGGAGGATAGCGTCAGCACGACTGATGGCATCCAGAAACGCTTTCTTGCCTGCGGTTGCAAAAGCGATTTCCTTGGAGTCCACACTATGGTGCTTACCATCATAAACAACGACCCGAATATCCTGCATCGGGTAACCGGCAATGGCCCCTGTACTCATCACCTCACGCACGCCTTTTTCTACTGCCGGGATATACTGACTGGGTATCACACCCCCTACTACCTCACTGGCAAACTCAAAACCACCCCCTCTTGGTAACGGCTCAATCCGCAGAAAAACCTCACCGAACTGGCCGGAGCCACCACTTTGTTTCTTATGCCGGTAATGACCTTCGGATGCTTTTAGAATCGTTTCACGATATGGGATACCAGGTAACCGAGTACTCACATCGATGTTATAGACAGCCTGTATTTTTTCCAGAACCATCTGCAGATGTACACTACCCAGACCACTGATGACAGTTTCATTCTGAGACTCTCGATGCTCAACGGTCAGGCTGGGATCCTCAAGCGTCATCCGATGCAATGCATCCGACAATTTCTGTTCATCACCATGACGAGTCGTATCAATGGCCAGGCTGCTCATGGGCTCAGGAAAGACCAGGGGCTCCAGATAGAAATGATCTTCATCATGAGAATCGTGCAACACCGCATCAAAGTGGATGTTATCGACTTTTGCCACGGCACAGATATCTCCCGGGCCGGCAGAGCTGACTTCCTGTGACTGCTCTCCCTGCAGTTTCAGCAGATGATTTACCCTGAAGGCTTTACGTCCATCGCCAATATAGAGCTGACTGCCTGTTTTTACGGTTCCCTGGTGGATTCTGAATACCCCCATACGACCAATAAAGGGGTCGGTAATTACCTTGAAAACATGGGCTATCGTATGGGCTTCAGGGTCAGCAGTCACCGAAACAGCTTCCCCCGGCTCTCCCATCTTTGAGCCTTCTTTCTTCATAAACAGTGGAGCATTCCCTTCTTCGGGAGTAGGCATTAACTCATTAATGATTCTAAGAAGCTGATCAATCCCTGCGCCTGTTCTGGCGGAAACAAAACACACCGGCAACAGATGGCCTTCCCTCAAACACTGTTCAAAAGGATCATGAAGCTGGGGAGGCTCGATAGACTGGCCCTGCTCCAGGTAAAGATCCATCAAGTCATCATCCACCTCAATCACCTGCTCAACCAGACGATCATGAGCCTCGATGACCGAGCTGAAAGCGACCTCTGCGTTATAGTCAGGCTGGAAATAGCAGTCCACGACTTGCGAATGATCTCTGGACGGCAGGTTAATCGGCAGACAATGTTGACCAAACCGGTCCTGCAGAGCGCTTAATGTGTTCTCTGTTTTGGCATCAGTGGCATCACAGTGATTAACAATGATCAGTCCACATTTTTTTCTGTCCTGCATCAGGTCAAAAGACTTACGGGCAACCTGCTCTACTCCCTGTCGAGCATTGATAACCAGTGCTACAGACTCAACGGCAGGCAGGATACTCATAGCCCGGCCAAACAGCTCAGGAGTCCCGGGAGTATCGATCAGATTGATATGAGAGCTTTGGTGGTGGAGATGAAAGAGAGAGGATTCCAGTGAGTGACCAGACTGTTGTTCGAGCGGGGTAAAGTCAGTCACCATTCGCCCTCCCTGCCCCTCCTGATCGACTATCGCGCCGGACTGTATCAGAAGTGCTTCAATCAAGGCTGACTTGCCGCTGCCAGAGTGTCCGAGCAGGGCGATATTTCGGATAGGGTCGCTGTGTAACTCAGCCATGCCGCTTTTCATAACGAGCGCCTCACATCTTCATTGTTATCATTGGCTCTGAGTATATGGAGGCGCTTGACGGCTTATCTTGCCAGACGTCAATAAACCGGAATAAAGCATTACCCGGCCTTTATTCCTGAACTAAATTAAAAAATAAAGACAAAAAAAATAGAAATAATAAAGGACAATTCCGATGCTCTCGGACTACCAGTATCTTCGCAAGTGGCTTGCTCAGGCAAATGTACTCATTCACAACGGCTCCGGCTCATCACTGGCCCGCTTAAATGAGAAAAAACAATTAGTTGCAGGAAAAAACTCCGGGAATGGGCTACTGAATAAAGTCACAGCAATGACCTGTACCGCAGAGCGGGAGAAAATAAAGTCCATCTGCCTCGATGCAGCCAGACAGGCTGATCAACTTGGCCAATATATGGGACTAAAGAGTCAATTTACTAAGACATTTACCGATTTCAACTGGCAGTCATGCACAATTGAGCGCCTTGCCTCTCTCATTCATTCTCTGGTCAACAGTGCGCACGGCCAGGCAGTCGAGGCTGCCATCGCCCTCAACAAGAGTGTTAATACAGGGTTTAGCCGGCACTGCAATGAGCTGTCAGGCCTTACTGACAGTAGCTGGTTTTCAATGCTGCTGGATCAGCTGCAGAGTAGCTGGACTCAATTTCACAAGATAAACCAATCCGAAAAAGACCTTGGCTGCTTCAAAAGCCTGCTGGTAGAAACGGCCCACGATACCATACAGTCCCGTCAAGAGTCTGATGAAGCACCGGACAATGCATTAATCGACTGTGTTTCTGAAGCCATCAACCTGGCCATTACCGAGTTCATCAACAGAAATCAGAAAAAGAGAAAAGATATTGAATGGGTTGTGTACCCCATTAACTCATTCATGACTGATCAGGAAATACCGATGGCAACAGCTGAAGCTTACGGAAAAGCACCTAAGGCGCTCAAAAGCATTTCCAGCAAACAGCTTATGGAGTCAGGGTTGGTAACCAGCAAGTCAGAGTACCAGACCTTAAGTGAAGACCTTGGACGCATCTATATGGAATGGCCCGGTATCATGCCACGCCTACAGGCGTTTCGAAAACTTCAGACATTCAACCCAGGACTGGACAACAGTGACTTCACTATTCTGATGCGCAGATGGTCTTATGATGAACAGGAACGCTGGCACAAAATTGTAAACAACACATCATTTGATAATAACGATGCTGCGTTGCCGATTCTGGCTGAAATTTTTCGCCAGACCATCCACTCGCTGGGCCGAAACGGACACCTGCACCCCCGGGTACTGAATGCCATACAGTTTATTAGCCTGAAAAGCCTGTCGACTGTCAATATCATTAACCAGCTTCAGGCATTCAGCACCATCTGCTATGGACTCGGTGGTAACTGCCTGGCGGCAGAAGGAATGGCAGATATCATTAACCAGTCTCCCATGGAACAGGACGTTATCCAGAAAATTCTCAACGCCTGGCATGACCCTGAAGCACTTGAAGAGCTTGCTGATGCATTGGCCGAAGGATAGCTTTCAGACGTAGTACCAACTGCATTACTTTTTAAAAAAAGTAGAATTTTCTGGGTTAAGCGAGCCTGTAAATAATTCTGTGTAAACGCCACCAAAACTATTACTCCTTGAACCGGTCAGGAAACATAATTTCAAACCGGTTCATGGCTGCTTTCCAGTTCCTGATCGGCATGGTCCATTTCTCGGAAGCTTTTTCCATGGCCAGATAGATTACCTTCATGACTGACTCATCAGTCCGAAAAATCTTCCGGTTCTTGATCGCCTTACGAATGACGC
>NZ_LUKQ02000688.1 GCF_001647025.1 Endozoicomonas atrinae | reverse complement strand
AGAGTCAGCTTAGTAAAATATTTAACTTTCTGGAACTATCAGACTTGCAGACCACCCCAAAAAGCTATACTTAACGACAGGTCATTTTGGACTGGTGTTTTGAGGACTTTTTACGCCGGTGATGACACCCTGTGATGAAAGCCATTTTTTTGTGAGTTCAGCATCAAATGTTGTGTGATATCCCGCGAACTTTGTTTTTTTATCACATTCGCCTTCAGTATTACGACCGCTGCTCAAAACCATACTATTGATAGGAATGTGAAGAGATGCATTATCCATAAGATCCACCTGACCAATAAAACAGATCATCAATTTTTAGGGCTGAACAAGCTATAGAGCTTATTAAAATATCAACTGGATAAACAAGAAATTAAATTACATACCTGAATGTAAATAATAAATCAGCCAGCTGGAGGAACATTCTCTCTAAAGTAGGCTTGAGCTAACTCAATCTGTTCTTTTAAAGCTTCCGACTCTCGCATTTTTTGAATTGGACAATTTTCATACTTATACAAGCCAAGATCAATGTCAGTTTTACAATCAAACATTAAGTCTTCTAGCTTTTCCTGAAGTCTACTACAACAATAAGGGGGAATGTAATTTAAATTGTGTAAACGCTTGTCGTTAATACTCCAAAATGGAGAATAACAATGAGCGTTGAAATCAACGAAAAACTGGTAGATCAAATAGCCAGTCAGATTAAAACTCAGGATGATC
>NZ_LUKQ02000687.1 GCF_001647025.1 Endozoicomonas atrinae | reverse complement strand
ATGGTGGACTGAGCTGAAGGACAATCCCCTAAAGGGCATAAAGATAAAGTGACGGGTCATAGCACTAGCAATGGCGAGGAACTTTAACGAAGGGTTCGTTCAGCTCACCAGCGCAATAAGGTATTGCAGCTGTTTTCTCTACCAGCATTTAAGAGTGGTTCAGTGCAAAGCTACACACATCAAGCTCCCACCATTGTTGAGGAAAAAAAGATGAATAATTATTACCTCTCTTTAGGTGCAGACCACCCCGATTACCCGGGCTATGTGCGGATTACGGCGCCCACCCGTGATGATGCCCGCCAGTTAATGGAAGCCCATCATGGCCACGACTGGACTGGCTGTTTTGAAACCTTCGATGAGCTGGATACCCACCAGAGGGTTCAGCGGGACTACCTGATCTTTGATAACCTGACCGGCGAGGCTCTCACCTGGACTTGCCATATCTGCAAGGAGAAACGGCCCGACAGTAAAATAGAGGTCACTCAACGCACGTTGCTGGAGGCAGACGATGCACCGGTCAACAACGTCCGATACTGCATTGATAACGATGAGTGCCAGCACTGTATTAATGCCTTTATTGAGCAGCAAGGCACAGGATTTACGATTCCGCTTTTTCTGGGAGATATGCGCAAGCCAACCGGTTTGACCGTCTTTCTGGGTGTATTTTTCGATGCTCATCATAACCGGCGATCTCCCTTTTGTGGCAATCATTGTCCGTCAGCG
>NZ_LUKQ02000686.1 GCF_001647025.1 Endozoicomonas atrinae | reverse complement strand
GTTACCTGGATGGATTCTACCGGTGCTGATGGTCAGGGCTACGGTGTTTACGCCCGTATTGTCGATAGCCAGGGCCAGACAGTAGGCAGTGAATTTGCCGTTACCAATGACAACTCATTCCCTGACCAGACCTTCCCGGAAGTCACCGGACTGGCCAACGGTGGCTTTGTTGTCACCTGGCAAACCGGTGATGACCTTAACACCGGTCGTCAGATCTGGGCTCAGCAGTTTGAAAATACCGGAGCCACTGTGGATTCGGCCTTCCGGGTCGGCAGTGGCCAGACCGATAAACGCCCAGCGGTGGTTGAACTGGCAGACGGTACCCTGGCCTTCAGCTGGGAAGACAGTAATGCCTATGAAACACGTACCCAGTTATACAAAGCTGGTTATGTGCTGTCTGATATTAATGAAGATGACACCAGCAATAGCGGTAACACTGTTGCAGAGATCATAACCGATAACACTATTGCTGATGCCGATGGCTCACCCGCTGAAGCCGTTGCCATTACCAGCGTCGATAACAGCAATGGCAGCTGGGAATACTCGGTTGATGGCGGCGCCAACTGGACAGCCATTAACGATGGCAGCCTGAGTGAAAACCATGCTCTGTTGTTAGATGCCAGTAACCAGGTGCGCTTTGTGCCCAATGCTGACTTTAACGGTGCGGCAACGTTTACTGTCAGGGCCTGGGATAAATCAGCCGGTGCCGTTGGCGACTATGCCGA
>NZ_LUKQ02000685.1 GCF_001647025.1 Endozoicomonas atrinae | reverse complement strand
ATCACCTGGATCATCATGACCATCGCCATCGGCGGTTACTTCGCCGGTAAATTCTTTCTCGGGAAATAACATGAACAACAAAGACGCCCACAAAGCCCTCACCACTCTGGCAAAGTCCGATGGCTGGGAATACATGAAGCAGATCATGAACGACGAAATCCTCACCTCCGCCTTCCAACTGGCCGAGTCTCCCGACATGACCGAAAAAGAAATCGACTTTCGTCGCGGTGCTATCTGGGCAGCAAGGCAACTCCTGTCGATGCCCGACAAGCTCCTGCTCAAACTCGAAAACGAACTGATACTCGACGAAGCAAAGAAGCAGCACGGCGTTTAAATACTTGCCAGCCACTTCTTCATCCTTTAGTTTTTCTAATTCATAACAATAAAAAAGTAGAGGATGATATGAATAAACTATCTGAGCTATTCCTTGATTTGTATATGGTTACTATCACTTTTCTTGGTTGTCTTTTAATCAGTATTGCCTTGCCTCTTATGATTGCCTTTAATTTTGAATTTGTCGCTGATATGGCAATTAAGAGTTGGTTTCATACAATAGGAGTGACGATGTTTTTCGGCGTTATCCCTGTTGCAGTGTTTATGGTTTTTACGTTACCCAAGGACATCGTTGTTATTTTTAAAAAAATAAAAGCAAGCTGCACAGAGGGACGAACCTCAGCTTAATAACCCCTAATCTCGGTCTTACACCCACCCTCCGCTAAGGCCGAGA
>NZ_LUKQ02000684.1 GCF_001647025.1 Endozoicomonas atrinae | reverse complement strand
GACGTCAAGGCACAGGCCGAGGCCGAGAAGATCGGCAAGTCCACCAAGGCCACGCCCTTCGAAGAGCTGGACAACATCAAGATCAAGCTCTCACTCAAGCGGCATATCAAAGCGTTGAATGTCGCGGGCAAGTTTGCAGGCAGAACCACACCGTTCCAGAAGGGCGACACGGTAACGGCAAAAGAGCTGGTGACAGCCCGCATCTTTATGGGGTCATCCCAGAACTTCAAAGCCTACCGGAACGCGAAAGACTATCAGACACTACTGGATCAGTATGCCAATCTGGTTGAGCTGGAACAGAAGTATGTTCCCCAGGGTTTCGTCCAGCCTGCGGAAATCCGTGCCGACATCCGTGCCGACGTCGAAGACCTGTTCAAAGGGTTTGCCCGAGAAGACGTCGAGACCGCCTATGAACTTCTGTCCCGCATCAACAACGCCCACGGCAAGACACCTGCTATTCACATGAACAGCAACCTGTCGGTCAACGGCAAATACACCGCCGACATGCAGGACGTTCTGAAGCCCAAAGAGTTTCAGATTCAACTGTCATCAAAGCCTACTGAAGCCGTGCCGGTCTCCCACGTTCTGATGCACGAAGTTGGACACTGGGCGTTTGAAAACCTGCTCACGCCTACCGAGCGGCTCGACTTCATGAAGTGGTTCCAGTCCACTTACTACCGTGACGGAAAGGTCGACTTCGAGAAAATCAACAGTGACACCATCTACAGCAAC
>NZ_LUKQ02000683.1 GCF_001647025.1 Endozoicomonas atrinae | reverse complement strand
GATCATCCTGAGTTTTAATCTGACTGGCTATTTGATCTACCAGTTTTTCGTTGATTTCAACGCTCATTGTTATTCTCCATTTTGGAGTATTAACGACAAGCGTTTACACAATTTAAATTACATTCCCTCACTGTCCGAATCATGGATGAGGCAAATCCACCGTAATCTGTCAGGAAAAACCCAAAACCCCAGTTCATAATGGCACTAATGCTTCTCTCCTTTCTTTCACGTTTATATTGTCCCCCTAGGGTAGACGACTTAATGTCTGCATCCGGTAAGCATTCAGTAAGCTAATAACTGCAATCGGTCGTGCCGTAGAAACCGGTTGTCAATAACCCCACTTTGACCTCTGTACGCAGCGTTGATAGTGTATAAATGTGGTTGATAGAAACCCGCTCGCTGTAGCAGTTCTCCCTGCCTGCTCCCGGTCCTAGTACGGCAGGGAGATTGTTCAGTCAGGGGGCACCGCCGCTCTCCAATACCTCGATGATCTCCCATACTTTTTCAGCCTGAACCAACAGCAGGATATAACGGCTGATATTGCCCTTGTCCCGGACAAAATGAGCTCTTTCCATCAGCAGGTTATAATCTTTTCTCAGCTGTCGCGTTGGGCAGGTACTGAACAGAGTGAACATTGCTCCTCCAAAACTGTGATTGAATAGCAGGATTCTGCGGTGCCTTTCGACACTGATAGGGAGAGGAGGTTTCTACAGAGATCGATAATCCGAAGAGA
>NZ_LUKQ02000682.1 GCF_001647025.1 Endozoicomonas atrinae | reverse complement strand
CTTCTTCTTTGGCCCGCGCCACGTCTGGGTCAACCTGTGCGGGCTTGCGGCCATCCAGTCCACGTTCGAGTTCGTCGATGGACAGTTCGTGATAAAGCTCATCAGAGCGATACTCAGCATCAGGCGTGCGCGTGTTGCGGTTATGACGGAAGAGAACCTTGAGTTTGTCTTGCGAGAGGCCGAGATCGCTGCCATTGCCGGTTTCCTCGATGTGGTTGAGGATATTGGTGAAGTTGAAGGTGTCCGCTTCGCCGTATGTGTCGAGCAGTTCCCCTGCGGTCATCTGGCCAGAACGGACGGACTCGATGTCCTCGGAGAAGTTGCGACGGATGACCTCGTAGACACCGGACAGGTTGAGCGGCTGGTCAGACTTGAGAGTCTGTTCATAGAGGTCTTCGAAGTAGCTGGCCTTGTTGCGGTAGATTTTGCCGTCGACGGGGTTGAAGTAGCCGATCTCGCCGTGGGTGAGGGGCTTGCCGTCGACCACGCTGGTTTTGCTGACGGACTGGAACGGCACAAAGAGACCGTCGTGTACCGTGCTGTGGTCGCTGGCCAGAAGACGGGCGGAGTCAATGCCTCGGGGAATGCCTTGTTTGGTGAGGTGTGAGCCGGAGTGGAGGTTTTTTGAGTACTTGGGTTCGACGAAGAGACCGCCGCCGATGTTGCGGGCGCGTTGCCCTTTCCAGGCTTCGGCCTGTTCGTCGGCGTAGGCTTGGGCTTCCCGTTTGGCTTCGGCGTCTTT
>NZ_LUKQ02000681.1 GCF_001647025.1 Endozoicomonas atrinae | reverse complement strand
TTAGGGCCGTTTGGTGAAACCGGCAATGAGAACGGCAATGGCAACGGTCTGGCCAGAGTCGCTGAGGTGTTTAATGGGCAAGGCTAAGGACATTCAGGTCAAGTTCATCAGCAAGAAAGATGCTGATCGTGTAGTGAAGCGGAATCACTACAGCGGAAAGGTCTGCAATAACTCACAGCTGAATTTCGGGATATTTTATGAGGGCAGGCTGGAAGGCGCTCTGCAATTTGGTCCTCCCATTGATCGACGCAAAGTTATAGGGCTTGTCCGGGATACCAAGTGGAATGATTTTATAGAGCTCAATCGAATGGCCTTTTCTGACCGGCTTCCCCGGAACAGTGAAAGTCGGGCGATCTCTATCTGCTTCAAGCTCATCAAGAAGCACTATCCGAACATCGAATGGGTGTTGTCGTTTTCAGACGCTACCCGGTGCGGTGACGGGACGATCTATCGTGCAGCCGGGTTTGTCCTGACGCAGATCAACAAGAACAACTCCATCATCCGGCTCCCGGATGGAACGGTAACAGCAAGCATCACCTACACAGCTGGCAAGAGCATCCTGAAAATGGGAGGCGCTGCCAAGGTGCCGGATGGTGCTGAGTATCTCAACGGCTTTCAGCTTCGGTATATTTACTTCATCAAGCCCGAGGCCCGGCAACGGTTAACGGTGGCTCCGATACCTTTCTCCAAAATTGCTGAAGCGGGAGCAACCATGTATAAAGGTATTCAAGGTTTAAAAGCGTC
>NZ_LUKQ02000680.1 GCF_001647025.1 Endozoicomonas atrinae | reverse complement strand
GTTACCAGAGTTTGATTCGGCGATATGGTGGAGAGCCCAGTATGAGCAGACCTGGTAACTGCTGGGATAATGCAGCTATGGAGTCATTCTTTAGCCGGTTAAAAGTTGAATTAGTTTATGCCGAACGCTTTCAGAGTATTGAAGAAGCCAGATCAGGGATCTTTGAATACATCGAAATATTTTATAACCGAATCAGACGACATTCATCACTGGGATATTTAAGTCCTGTTGAGTTTGAGCGTAGAAACCAACAATAGGTGTCCACTTTTCGTGGGTAACACCAATTGATAGTGGTGATACAGGGGTATTATTGGTTGATATAATTTTGAAAAATGGTGAATTGATAAAAATCTCTGGCCTTGATGATTTAATATTTTTTCGTAGTGGTGATCAGTGGGAGGTGGTGAATTCTAGTATTTGTGTATTTAGTACCGCAGAAACTTATAGTTTGGAGGCTCGATCACAGAACAGTGGGCTGCTAAAAAATTCTCAAGATGAAGGAATTAGATATTACTCGTCATGGGCGGATAAGCAAGGTGTTGAGCACTCCTTGTCAGATTTATTATCTGGTGGAACTGAAGTATTAACTGGGTTGAGAGCAGATAACACAGAAGGTTGCCAACTGTCATCACCGATGTAATAAGTCTTCAAAACACCAGTTTAATTTGACCTCCCGATTAACCCTTTTCTGGCCGATTGTTTTCCTGTTGGTATCAAGCAGGGAGCAGCGCCATGACCAATCGAGAGGAC
>NZ_LUKQ02000679.1 GCF_001647025.1 Endozoicomonas atrinae | reverse complement strand
GAAAATCAACATCATTAAAACCTTCGGGTAGCTGTGGTCGACGAGACATCTGTTCTAGATAATGCATGGTAATGATGCCTAAGCATAGTTGGCGGCAGCTTAAGGATTTAGAAAATGCGATTGGTATTACCAGGTTCAGAGTCAGAGTGATGATAGCTCCATCACCAGACCCGGCTGTTATCGTATTGCTTCGCACAAGGTAAATAGAAGCACTGTCCAGGATATAATCCATCAGCAGGCAGGAGAGCAGAATGCTTAAAAATAAAACGGTTGCCTGTCTGATCGTGACAGACAAGCCATAATACTGATTGGACATGCGAAGCATGGGAAAGGTTAACAGGCTGGATAAAAGGAACGCCATCACCCCGCCGGGTGATACCCCATTCCACCACATGACAGCAGCCAGTGACACATTTCCAATCGAACATCCAAAAGTGAGAATGGCAATAATAATCCCGATGATCGCATTCCACAGCCACGCCAGAAAACCATGCTCCTGAACATTCCAGAAAAGCAGTTCCCACCATGATGAAGGCATAAGAACACTGACTGATGAAGCAACAAGTAAACCAACCAGTATATCTTTACGGGTCATGTTCAGGTCATCACGAAAGAATGAGCAGGCTTTTGTCATCACCGATGTAATAAGTCTTCAAAACACCAGTTTAATTTGACCTCCCGATTAACCCTTTTCTGGCCGATTGTTTTCCTGTTGGTATCAAGCAGGGAGCAGCGCCATGACCAATCGAGAGGAC
>NZ_LUKQ02000068.1 GCF_001647025.1 Endozoicomonas atrinae | reverse complement strand
TGAGAACCTTATTTCCGAAGATTAAAAAAACGGAAAGCGTATAGTTGTGTGATTTTGAAGATTTAAGTTGGACTTACCATCATGCTAGTAATTTGAGATAGCTTCTTACAAAGTCGCACATCGCGTAAAGTACGGGTTTTTATACCTCTGCTGGAAATGAATTGATCCAGAGATTCAGCACTTTTCTTGGTCAACGTGGTTATAAGCACCCGCTCACCCTTTTTTACTCTATGGAAAGTCTCCTGCAACAGGTCATCCATATTGTTTGCTGATGAACGAACTTCTACTTCAGGGTCGAGTAGCCCTGTTGGACGAATGATCTGGTCGATGGTGACCCCTTTGGACTTTTCCAGCTCATAATTACCGGGTGTGGCAGAAACAAAAATGGTTTGAGGCTTTATCTTTTCAAACTCATCAAACCTGAGTGGGCGGTTATTTCTGGATGAAGGGAGCCGGAAACCATAGTCAATAAGATTATCTTTTCTGCTCTTATCACTATTGTACATGGCTGAAATCTGAGGAATCATCACATGAGACTCATCAATAAAGAGCAGGCCATCTTTGGGTAAATAGTCCATCAATGTTGTTGGTGGTAGAGAAGGGTCACGATTGTTCAGGTAACTGGAATAATTCTCTATCCCTGAACAGTAGCCATGTTGCTGCATCATCTCGATATCATACTCAGTCCTTTCATAAAGTCTCGCAGCTTCGGCAATACGGTTCTCAGCATTCAGTTCTGCTACTCGACGTTCCATTTCGACTCGTATTAGTGCGCATGCCTCCTCGATTTTTTCCCTTGGGGTGGAATACAGTGTTTTCGGGGATACCCTGTAGCTGTCTAATGGTCTTACTCTGCTACCGGACACGGGATCAACCCATAAAAGTTGCTCAATGCTATTATCGAAAAGCTCGATGCGAATACCAAGGTGGTTTGAATCGGCTGGAAAGATATCGATAACATCACCATTAACTCGAAAGGTTGCGCGTTCAATGGTGCGTTCACAGCGAGTGTACTGGAGTTGTGTCAATTGCTGAATCAAGTCCTCTCGATCAATGGTCAACCCTGGAGCCAGGGAAACCTGAAGTGCTCGGTAGGACTCTGGATCGCCTAGTCCGTAAATGGAGGAAACAGAAGCTATAACCACCACATCACGGCGTTCAATCAATGCCTTGGTGGTTGATAGTCTTAATCGCTCAAGTTGTTCATTAATTGCTGAGTCTTTTCTAATAAAACGATCCGTGCCAGGGATATATACTTCAGGTTGATAATAGTCATAATAAGAAACGAAATATTCCACGGCATTTTCTGGAAAGAAACGTTGCATCTCACTGTAGAGCTGGGCTGCCAGTGTTTTGTTATGGGCCAGAATGAGGGTTGGTCGCTCCAGGCGATGGATAATATTGGCCATGGTAAAGGTTTTTCCTGAACCTGTGACACCTTTGAGCATTTGATGGGTTTTTCCGCCCTCAAGTCCTGCGATCAGTCGTGCAATAGCTTCAGGCTGATCTCCAGCAGGTGGATGGCTTGCATGCAGAATAAATGAATCTTTCGACATGGCGTATATCCAGAATTAGGTGAAAGTCATTTGTAGTATATGTTGGTTCAGCAATGTTCACTTGAAGGTTTATTAATTTTGCTAATCCTTTTCTATTTCAATCGCATGACAAGTGATAACTGACAGAATCAGGTATTAATTATTTTTCGACTCATAAAAGTCGTACGTACTCTTTAAGATTGTCTATATTGAACAACTCTCATGATCTAAGGCTCATTCCTAAATAAGAAACATCAATGATGTTCATTTGGTATAAGGTCAAACTATGGAACATATCTGTTTCTTCTGGGCAGGTTTTCTTACTTTTTCTGAGGGAAATGACTCTTCTGAAGCATGATATTAACTAACCAATTAGCTGGGGTGCCTATGTCAGAGCTTTCTCCTGATCGAATTATTGAAACGGGTCTTGCTTTCTGGACATCAAAGGTTCTACTGAGTGCACTTGAGCTTGATCTGTTTTCAGAACTTGGGCAGCAGCCGGGCAACCTGGATGAGATTTCACAACGCGTTGGTCTCCACGCTCGAGGAGCGGAAGATTTTCTTGACTCACTGGTTGCTTTACGTTTTCTAGACCGGATCGATGGTGTTTATCAGAATACTCCAGAAACTGCCTGCTTTCTTGATCGTAACAGGTCTTCTTACATTGGTGGGATTTTGGAGCATGCAAACATTGAGCTGTATCCTGTCTGGGAAAAGCTGACCAGTGCGCTGAAAACAGGAAAGCCACAGCATGCTATCCAAGATACAGAAAATGATATCTTCTTTTCACTCTATGAAAGTGATGAAAAAATTGCCCAGTTTATGCGAGCAATGAGCGGTTACAGTCATGCGTCTAATAGCTGTATTGCGAGGCAATTTCCCTGGTCAGAGTATCAATCATTTGTTGATGTAGGTGCTGCAGGAGGGGATTTGGCTGTCCAGATAGCCAGTACTCACCCTCACTTGAATGGTATTGGCTTTGACCTGGAAGAGGTCGCTCCCTGTTTTCAGAAAAATATTGCATCAAACCAATTAGGAGAGCGGCTTTGTTTTGTTGCTGGTGATTTTTTTTGCGACCCATTGCCAGAAGCTGATGTGATTCTTATGGGGCATATCCTCCATGACTGGGATATGGAGAAAAAAAGGTTATTGTTAAGAAAAGCTTATGAGGCTTTACCTGCAGGGGGAGTACTGGTGGTGTATGAATCTCTTATTGATGATGACCGGTGTGAAAACTCATTTGGTCTTTTGATGAGTTTGAATATGCTTGTCAGGACGCAGGGTGGTTTTGATTTTACCGGTTCAGACTGTTGTCTCTGGATGAAAGAGGCAGGTTTTCGAAATGCCCGGGTTGAGCACCTGCAGGGGCCTGACTCAATGGTAGTTGCTGTTAAGTAGTTGTTGAAAATAATGAGCAGAAGCTTCAGGACGCATAGCTGATAGTTTGAGCCAGCCGTGTGGTATGCTCATCAGGTTTCCATTGGTGGTTAGGTCTATATTTGTTAAGGACTTGAAGTCTAATTTTTATGGCTTTCAGGCTCTTGATTCTCAGCTTTAAAGCTACAGTCACTTTTACTTATCACGAATTGCATAATGTGTACGCCATCACTTCCAGAGTAGGAGTAGGCATACTTGCCACCGTACTGAAGAGAAGGCTTCATTTCGGGGCTGGTGCAAACACCATCTCGAATAATAGGGAAAACAGTGGCGCTCATCATGCTCACATCAATATCTTTGGAGGCAAATTTGGGGAAGGTGTAGTGATAAGTCATTAGAGCACCAGGTCCAACCGTTGCTTTATCCATCCGGGTTTCTTCATCCACCATCACCGGTGTCATTGCATTCAGCTGTTGAGCCGCCAGCTCAAAACCTTCAATAACCTTGTCTTCCAGATCCTGGGCGGTTGATTCGGTAGGTGAAGACCGTTCTCTCACTGTCTGGATGCCAATTACGCTGGCTGAGCAAATAATTATGATTGCCAGTACAGAGCCAAGTGCTTTCATAAGGTTTACTGGCATATTGAGGCTCCTGCATATGTGTATGAGTGCAATAATTAGGTTGTATCAGATCAGTTATCGTCCGGTTGAGGTGATATCAATAGGCTATATCGCTGTTTAAATAGCAATAAAGCTAATTATTCCGAAGACCTCAAGTCTGGAAAGTTATTTGCAACTATGAGAGAGAGAAGAGAGTCTATATTAGCTTTCTGATCAGGAGCTTGTATTAATGGATACTGCTCAATCCCATGACTTCCTCATCAGCTCTGTTCTCACAGGAATTGCCAAAGCTTGGTTCAAAAGCTGGTGAGTTAGCAGTAGGTAAAAGCCTTTCAGGCAATATTGACGGTCATGTTCCTCAACCGCTGGAAAGTAAAGAAACTGAAGAGACAGCACTGCATAGCCATCATATCCGCAGAGACGATAAAGTATTGCCAACACAGGGGCTGATATCTCAAAAAAGAAGCCACGATCATGTTTGTGAATTTACAAGGCCAGAACCATGCAAAAGGCATCGTCCGTTGGACTCAGTAGCGTTAAAGGTAAGGCTTGAAGCCTTGGCTTCAGACGTTCGGAATTCAGGAGCTGGTGACCAAAAATTGTCAGACGAAGAGTGTCGCGATGTACAGGAGGCAAGCGCTGTTGCCAGTTGCGAAGAATCCGAAACAGATTCTGGTGAGGATTACGTATTAGAAAGTAGCAGTAATGATGAATTCTCTGAAGTTGAAGATGAATTCTATGTAGACTGTGTTACCAAAAAGTTGCAAGAAATATATGACAAGAGACATTTTTATTCTGAACAAACTCTGAATGAACAGCGGTCTCTATTATTGGATTATATGAGAGAAGCAATCGATTTTAGGAGAGTAGCTATAGGGGATATAAAAGAGAATATTGGACTTCTTAAGGAGTGCTATGAAAATAATCGTGAAAAATTTAATAAGGCTGAATTTAAGGAACCCTCATTTTTGTTTCCAAGAAGATCCATCTATGATGGGGAAGCATTTAGTAGACAAGAGCTGACACTCTCTGAATTGTTTGACTTGCTGCAATGTAAGCAGCGTACTCTATTTTCTGATGTCCAGAAAATGTGGGGCAGGGCAAAGCCTGTTTTATCTTGCTATGACATACCCATAAAGCCTGCTTTTACTTTTGAAATGTCTCGCAATGTGAGACAGCTGATGATTGGTCTTCAGGTGGCATTAAAGGGTTGTAGTCGTCCAGTGATTTTTCATCTTTCCAAGGACGATCAAACCGGTGATTGGAGTACGCTACCTGACAAATTAGCACGTGAGCTTGATGTCTGTATTAAACTCGATGAGTGGAAAAAAACATTCTGGTTATCGGGTTGATATGGACTTAGATCTTGATTTCGCTGATCTTGAAAGGCCTCTTCTGCAGTTGGAGTTTATAGGAAGCGACCTTTCAGGTGAATTTCGTATATCCAGAAACTGCAAGGTTACTAAACTGCTTGAAGAAAACAGGGGCAGGATTGATTCTGGCCAGCTGTTTCAAATATTGAATGACCTTAAATCAGCATTTGATGCCATGCGCAAAACTGTTCATAGCCATTTTGCCAGGCAACCAACTGTTCAGTAGCAGGTCATCACAGATACAGCCTCAATTGATTGCCCAGTCGAGCAGTATGATAAATAAGTGTAACTTTTTATTAGGCCAAGATTATGAATAGGATATGAGTTTTCTTAGTATCTAAATGCCTTATATAAGGCTCTGTACTTCAGAAAAGGTTGCCAAGACTAACACTATACGACAGCTTTTTAAATGCTCCTATGGTCTCTATAACATGGTTTTACAGCAATTGATAAGATCGGTTGCGTCTTTCAGACCTTCCCAGTAAGAAGTTACCACCAACACCTGTAATAACAACAATAAAGGACGTTCCTATGATATATAAAAATCCTGGTGAATCTGGTGCAGTTATCAGCTTTCAATCCCGGTATGAAAACTATATTGGCGGCGAGTGGGTTCCGCCACTGGGGGGAGAGTATTTTGAAAATACGACGCCGGTTACAGGCGGTTTAATCTGTGACGTTCCCCGGTCAAATGAGGCGGATATCAATCTGGCGCTGGATGCTGCTCATGGCGCTAAAAGTGCCTGGGGTAAAACATCGGCAACAGAGCGATCCAATATATTGTTAAAAATTGCTGATCGCATAGAGCAGAATCTTGAAAAGCTGGCGGTGGCTGAAACCTGGGATAATGGCAAAGCGGTTCGTGAAACCCTGGCAGCGGATATTCCTCTGGCTGTTGACCATTTCCGTTATTTTGCCGGTTGTATCCGTGCCCAGGAAGGCTCAGCGGCGGATATTGATCAGAATACCGTCTCTTATCATTTCCATGAACCACTGGGTGTTGTCGGGCAAATCATTCCCTGGAATTTTCCCCTGCTGATGGCAGCCTGGAAGCTGGCGCCGGCACTGGCGGCGGGTAACTGTGTGGTGTTGAAACCTGCAGAACAGACGCCAGCTTCCATTCTGGTGCTGATGGAGATGATTGGTGATTTGCTACCACCTGGGGTTCTAAACGTAGTGAATGGCTTTGGTCCGGAAGCCGGTGAGGCTCTGGCAACCAGTAAACGGGTTGCCAAAATTGCCTTTACCGGCTCGACGCCTGTAGGTTCTCATATTCTGAAATGCGCTGCGGAAAATATCATTCCATCCACCGTCGAGCTGGGTGGTAAGTCGCCTAATATCTATTTTGAAGATGTTCTCCAGCAGGAAGATGAGTATCTGAGCAAATGTGTTGAGGGCACGGTGCTGGCTTTTTTCAATCAGGGTGAAGTTTGTACCTGTCCATCCAGGGTGTTGATCCAGGAAACCATTTACGATGAGTTTATCAGCAGGGTGGTGGATCGGGCTGGTCAGATCAAGCGTGGTAACCCTCTGGATACCGAGACTCAGGTTGGTGCGCAGGCATCTCTGGAGCAGTTTGATAAAATCATGAGTTATCTGGAGATCGGTCGTCGTGAAGGTGCTGAATTTCTGATTGGTGGTGATAAGGAAGAGATCGGTACTGGTTTTGAAAACGGCTTTTATATTCAGCCTACCCTCATGAAGGGAACTAATGATATGAAGGTGTTTCAGGAAGAAATTTTTGGTCCTGTGGTAGGGGTGACGACGTTTAAGGATGAAGCTGAAGCGCTGGCCATTGCCAACGAAACCGAGTTTGGCCTTGGAGCTGGGGTCTGGACCCGTGATATGAACAGAGCCTTCCGTATGGGGCGAGGGATTGAAGCGGGTAGGGTGTGGACCAACTGTTATCACCATTACCCGGCTCATGCTGCTTTTGGTGGTTACAAAAAATCAGGTGTGGGTCGTGAGACACATAAAAGGGCTCTGGAGCATTACCAGCAAACCAAGAATTTGCTGGTAAGCTATGATATCAACCCGCTGGGTTTTTTCTGAGCGGGTTAAACTTGTTTGAATAAGACAATCAACACTGCCGGATCATCAAACCAGTTTGATCCGGCCCTTCCCCCCCCCCAGCATTTTTCTTGGGATTGAGTAAATTCTGCCGGGTAGGTTTGTTCCAGTCGCTGATGCAGTCTACTATAACATGCAGTTAATTGATACGGACGGCATACTCGATGATATACACAAATCCTGGTAAGTCTGGTGCTGTGATCAGCTTTAAGCCTCGGTATGAAAACTTCATTGGTGGCGAATGGGTGCCACCATTGGGTGGAGAGTACTTCGAAAATACGACACCGGTTACCGGGGACTTTATTTGTGAGATACCCCGCTCCAACGAAGCGGACATCAACCTGGCGTTGGATGCAGCCCATGAGGCCAGAGCAGTCTGGGGTAAAACCTCGGTTACAGAGCGATCCAATACTCTGTTAAAGATTGCCGACCGTATTGAGCAAAATCTTGAACAGCTGGCGGTGGCCGAAACCTGGGATAATGGCAAGGCGGTTCGTGAAACTCTGGCGGCAGACATTCCTCTGGCGGTGGATCATTTCCGTTACTTTGCCGGTTGTATCCGGGCTCAGGAAGGATCAACGGCGGATATTGACCAACATACCGTCTCTTATCACTTCCATGAACCGCTTGGTGTTGTCGGGCAGATTATTCCCTGGAATTTTCCATTGCTGATGGCGGCCTGGAAGCTGGCGCCGGCATTAGCTGCGGGAAACTGTGTGGTGTTGAAACCAGCAGAACAGACACCGGCTTCCATTCTTATTTTGATGGAGATCATTGGTGACTTGCTTCCTCCTGGTGTTTTGAATGTTGTTAATGGTTTGGGGCCTGAAGCAGGCGAAGCCCTGGCAACCAGTAAACGGATTGCCAAAATAGCCTTTACTGGTTCAACTCCCGTGGGGGCTCATATTCTGAAATGTGCAGCAGAAACTATTATTCCTTCTACCGTAGAGTTGGGAGGAAAATCTCCCAATATTTATTTTGGTGATGTGCTGCAGCAGGAAGATGAGTACCTGAGCAAATGTGTTGAGGGTTCTGTGCTGGCTTTCTTCAATCAAGGGGAAGTATGTACTTGCCCATCCAGATTGCTGATTCAGGAGTCCATCTATGATGAGTTTATTGGCAGGGTAGTTGAGCGATCCGCTCAGATCAGGCGTGGAAATCCACTGGATACAGAGACTCAGGTAGGTGCTCAGGCATCACTGGAGCAGTTCGATAAAATTATGGGGTATTTGGATATTGGTCGTCGTGAAGGTGCAGAGTTTCTGATCGGTGGTGATAAGGAAGAGATCGGCAGTGGTTTTGAAAATGGCTTCTACATTCAGCCTACCCTCATGAAGGGTAATAATGATATGAAGGTGTTTCAGGATGAAATCTTTGGTCCTGTGGTAGGGGTTACCACCTTCAAGGATGAGGCAGAAGCACTGGCCATTGCCAATGATACGCGATATGGCCTGGGTGCAGGTGTCTGGACAAGAGATATGAATCGTGCTTTCCGTATGGGGCGGGCCATTCAGGTGGGCAGAGTGTGGACTAACTGTTATCACGTCTACCCGGCACATGCCGCCTTTGGAGGTTACAAGCAGTCGGGTATTGGCCGGGAGACCCATAAAATGACGCTGGAAAACTATCAGCAGATCAAAAATCTGCTGGTCAGTTACGATATTAATCCGATGGGTTTCTTCTGACTGGTATAAGGGGCTGTCGCAAAAGGGCTGCGTTTACCAATGCCGGTGTAAAAAAGCGAGTTTAATCAAAATGCTCATTTACTACCTGCGCCTGCAAGAAAACAGAGCTTCTCTCCTTTTCTTGCCAACACTGCGTTCGCTGCTTTTTGTGACTATCTGTCATAAATTAATGTTTCGTTACATTGTGCACTGGTTCCAGAACTAATGGTGCAACATCCAGTTTATTCCAGAACCAGCTTGCACTGCTGGGGAACAGTTTTGAGGGAACATCATATCGGGCGTGATAATTCTCAAAGATATACTGAAGAAACTCAGGAAGAATATACACACTGTAGGGTCTTGATGGGCACTTTCTCGGTTCATAGCCAAAGGCGTGCCCTTTAATGGAGTTGGTGATCAGTATTATATCACCGGGTTTGAAATGTATTCCATGCTCAGCGCTTTCTAATGTAGTGATTACCCAGAAGGAGCGGTTCACTTTTCTTGGAAACAGCGTTGCCAGAGCGCGGAGGTTGTGGACTTCATCAGCGAATAGCTTGTTTATATCAATAGCATGCTGGTTTTGATAATGCTCAGCTTGATAATGCTCAGCTATATGAATAACAAAATTTGTTGCTGTATTGCTGATGTTTAATGAATTGTCAATCCAGGATAATAAATTGAAAATAATATTGATGGCTTCCTGGGGTGAAACATTATCAAGGTCTTGTGCCAGTGAAGGAGCAAATACTGGAAGCACCACTGAATTATTTTTTCTTAGTAACTCTACTGTTCTGAGCGCTACTGTTTCTCTTGTGGATTGGTGGTTTCCAAGGTGAGTACACTGTAATGGGGGCTCATTATATAAAAAGCAGAGCACTTTATAAAACTGTTCTAATGTTTGAATATTAGTGTATGGATGATCTTTTTTAAATGGGCTGTTACCGCGAATGAAAAGATTGGCTTTTAAATCATATTTTCCAGTATGTTCTTCCAGTTTGTCGTAAAGATCTTTTATCTGGTAATAATGTTTATTAACTTGGTGCTGAATTTTTCTGTCCACTGGATATTCTGGAGAGACGCTGGAGAACAGTATTTGAAAATATATCTGTGTTAACAGGTTACTTATCAGATCTGCAGCTTTATCGCCATATACGTAGTCTGAGGCTTGTTGGTTTGTTAATAAAACAGAGGTTTCGGGTAACTGTTGTAATCTTTCGAATGCATGCTGAAAGAGCGCAGCCTGCTTCCTACCATAGGTATGGTGATGCATGTCGCCAGCGGCTACTGGATTGTTTTCCAGCAGAAACCAGTTCTGTGCACTCAATAGTCTTCTGTTTGTATGGAGGTTATGCTCTTGGCCTTCAAGAGCAATTATCTGATTGGCTATATCTTCATTAGCGATAAAGTAAATTTTTTTACCTTTGAAGGATAGCTCATAATAACCATGTTCAGTGGTCTTGGCATAATCATTAAGTGCCTTGATATCCCGGTAAGAGAGTATATATCGGTTACTGATTCGAGATGCAGCCTGAAATGCCTGTAACAGGCTGCTTTTTAATACCCATGAAAGCATTGGTGATTTTTCATGAAGCCTCTCAATTGAAAACAATGTCTCGGTTAAAATGGGAACTGCGCGCTTGGCAATCGAATATCGCAGGCTTTTGCTTTCCGGATGACCAGTTTCACTGTAAGCCAAATGTGCACTTAAGAATATAGAGATGATGGTAATGGTGATAGCGAGCTTAGAAACCAATTTAATATAACGAGGACGTGAATATTTTGAGTTGTGACAGTATGCGTATTTTCTATAGAATAACATTGTTAATAACCATTCTTGCTTAGCGTTTTATCAATCATTGACTGTCTTCAAATTTTTCTGTTTTTGAAACTTGATGTTTCGAAATATATGTTTTAGATATCCGCTATTGCCAAGTTCATGAAAAATACGGTTAATGACGAATTAGTCTGCTTTTTTAGCCATATAGTTCCTCACTATTGATTAAATTAAATGATTTCAGCCAATATTTAAGTGTTGTATACAGTTCAGAGTCTAAGGACTTGATGTTTCAGAATGATTACTCAATTTCAGAGTGGTTATTCGGTCAGTTGCAAGCCGCCTGGACTCTGGAATCATGACTCAGACGGCTTTTCGAGAAGGTAGGCTTCAGGGCGTTTCCTGAAGGTATTGGCTTGGGTCTATGTAGAGGCCAAGGGAGCGCTTATCAATGCGCTTTTCCTTATTTTCAGTCTTACCTACTTCCTGGTATCTGAAGACGACTGTATCGCCAATGTTTACATCCAGTTGCTTGTCTGCTGACAGGTATTTGTAATCATCACCGGCAACAGTCAGGGTATGGATATAGTAATCTGGCATCCCCAGCCAGTCGCTGTGAGGGCCATCGGTACTGACAGCTTCAAGCAGACCACGACCTTCCAGCTTTGGCTGGCGCTTTTGAAAACTTCTTTGCATGGGGCTTTTTTCTCTAGAGACTTTTGAATAGCGGTTAGTTGAAAGGATCGGGTCGAGAGCGACGTTTATTTCTCTGCCGCCAGTTGATGACAACATTCCAGCGCCAGGCAGCCCGAATCAGCAGGTAACTGATAAAGCCAAGCACAACACCGGATACCAGCGACCCTAGATAAAGAGGCTTCCAGACACGGGCAAGTCCAGCACCCAAGCCTTGAATCGTGAGTTCAAAGGAAGCTTCACTTACCGGTGTCTGAAGGATAAAACAGCCGATTTTGTATGTAAAATAGAATATGGCAGGCATGGTCAATGGGTTCGTAATCCAGACCAGTGCTACAGAAAGAGGAAGGTTGCATCGAAAGACAATGGCCAGACATGCCGCGAGAACCATTTGGAAAGGCATGGGAATAAAGGCAACGAAAATGCCGACAAAAAATGCGGCAGCAGCAGAGCGGCGATTCAGTTGCCACAGGTTTGCATCATATAATGCAGAACCCAGAAACCGCAGGTGGCGATTTTCCTTGATGGTTTTTGGTTCCGGCAAATACCTTTTAATCAGTTTTTTCGCCATATCCTTCCACTATTTTACAGCTATCGTTACATCAACTCATCATACACTGAGCTATGACTTTAGTTCATGGTCTGCAGAGGTTGCCAGCTTTTAGTATGAAAGTCTTGCCCGCAGCATTCCCTAAATTCGGGACTGGCTTTACCTGACTGAAATTCATCTATGCTTGCTGCTTTTCATCGGCCATGACATGTCACTTTTCAAATAAACAATTGTTGAACATGCTACAGCGTAATGACAGTCCTTCAAGGTAGAGCAAAAACAGTGCCTTGAGGGACATAAAGCCGGGAATTATGCACTGAAACGACAGGCAAAACTACGTGGATAACACTCACACAACAATAAAACCGGCAAAAGGATTGTTTGTATTCGTACTTTCCAGCGGTTTTGTTTCATTGACGTTTGGTTTATCCGTCCTGCTGTCGATCAGTCTTCCGCTCTTAATCCTGTTTCTTTGGATTTTATCTTCAGCCAATGGTTCCCGAGGCCGCTGGTGGCTCCTCCCTCTGCTGGCGGGTACTCTTGTCAGCTCACTGTATGCAACACATTACGCTTTCACTCGTCTTGATAGCACTGTACAAGGGCGAGATATCTGTATCGAAGGAAAGATTACCAGCCTGCCGGTGATAGATGGAATGGGAGCACGCTTTGATTTCGAAGTCAGTTACTCGGAGCCCAGTCTATACCCCGGAAAGGTCAGGCTCAGCTGGTATGAGGCGCCTGATTTGAAGGCTGGAGATACCTGGCGTTTAACGGTGAGGTTGCGTCAACCTCATGGTTTTTCAAGCCCGGGTGCTTTTGACTATGAAGCCTGGTCGTTGCGTCAGGGCATACTGGCCACAGGGTATGTAAAGTCTGGATCACTACTCAATGATAATGTGGCAGGGATATACCGCTTTCATCAGGTAAGGGAGCATTTGAGACAGTGGTTGCATTCGACGGCATCCCATGAAAACAGAGGGCTTTTCTCGGCGCTTCTGCTGGGCGATAAAACAGCGATAAACCATCAACAGTGGAAAGTTTTCAATGAGACAGGAACCACTCATTTGATGGTGATTTCTGGCCTGCATATCGGTCTTATGGCCTGGTTGGGTTTTTCTCTTACAGCTATTTTCGGCAAGTTGGGGGGGATTCCACTTCGAAGCGTACCTTTACCAGTAGTCAAAGCCCTGACGGGCATGATGTTTGCATTGTTTTATGCTCTGTTGGCCGGGTTCAGTGTGCCTGTGCAACGAGCCCTTGTGATGACATTCGCTGCATTACTGGCACCGTTACTGGGCATAAGAGCTTCTCCCTTAACACTGTGGTTGCTGGCTTTAGCTGTAGTGCTTGCTATTGACCCCCTTGCTTTGACGAACAATGGATTCTGGTATTCCTTCATTGCCGTTGCTGCATTGCTCTTCGGTATGGTTGGGCGAAGGGAAAGGGTTCGCTGGTCGGTAAAGGTGTTTAAGCCCCAGTGGTTGGTGTTTACTCTCTTAACGCCCTTGTTGCTGTTTAATGGTCAGCCGATATCACCACTGTCTCCTCTGGTGAATCTTCTGGCTATTCCATTGATTGGCATTGCTGTTATTCCCTTGTTGCTGTTCAGTTCACTTGTGCAGTTTGTGTTGCCCGAGGCTGCTGGCTTTATTATGGCTGGGCTTGATTATCTGGTGACAGGGTTTCAGTTGGGACTGAAGTGGGTGTCTGGTTTGATGATTCTTATTCCGCCACAGCAGGCCATGTCCTCGCTTACCCTCATACTCGCTGTTGCAGGCATGTTGTTGCTGATTACCCCGGTAACTCTGCGCTTACGCTGGCTTGCCCCTGTGATGCTGATGCCTTCGTTTTTCTCAAAACCACTTGTGGTGCCGATGGGGCAGGCAGAGGTGACAGTTCTGGATGTCGGTCAGGGGTTGTCTGTGTTGATAAGGACACTTAAGCACACCATTGTTTACGACACGGGGGACCGTTTCTCGGAAAGAATGTCTGCGGCAGAGAGCGTTATTCTTCCGGCACTGTCCAAATCTGGCGTGACGAAAATCGATCGTATAATGATTTCTCATGGTGATCGGGACCATTCGGGTGGTTTGCCATCGCTGCTGTCCAGGTACCCGAATGTACCGGTTCTCAGTGGTACAAGGCTGCCTGACTTTAAGAAAGACTGGGTTAAATGCCAGCCTGGAGATCACTGGGACTGGGATGGAGTGCACTTTCAGGTACTGGCTGGTGGGGATTATAAACGCAGTAATGATGCGTCCTGTGTGCTGAAAGTGACAGCAGGGCAAGACAGTCTTTTACTGCCTGGAGACATTAGTGGGCGAGTTGAGAAACGATTAATAGAGGAGGGTGCTGAGCTTAAATCCAGCGTTTTGGTGGCTGCTCATCATGGTAGCCGGTTTTCCAGTGATTCTGGCTTCCTCTCTGCTGTTCAGCCCGGTGCGGTCATTTTTTCGTCGGGTTTTGCCAACCGGTTCGGTCATCCGGCAGCTGAAACCATGGCCCGTGCTCAAAACTCAGGGGCAAAAATCTTTAATACAGCTTCTGACGGCTCACTTTCCTTTACCCTCGGCGGCGGTGATATCACGGTTTCAGCATACCGCAAAACGCACTCCCGCTATTGGTGGCGCTAACCCTTTCTCAAAGTGGTCAGTTACTGCTTAAATGGCGCTAATCTCTGTGATACAGTCATACTAGTTACCTTGGTAGCTGGCATGCCTGAAATTAACCGGGTCCAGGTATCATGAATTTGTCATTGTAAGGGAAGATTATTGTGTTCGAACTGGTGAAATCCGGTGGTTGGCTGATGGTGCCTATCCTTTTGTCTTCGGTTATTGCCATGGCAATCATCTTCGAGCGGCTCTGGACGTTAAGACCCTCACGTATTGCTCCGAAAAATACCCTTTCTCAAGTCTGGAAGTGGATCAAGAGTAATGGGCTCGACAGTCGAAAGCTTGACCAGTTGAAAGCAGGGTCTCCACTGGGAGAAATTCTGGCTGCAGGTCTGACGAATGCCCGCAGTGGCCGGGAAATTATGAAGGAGAGTATTGAAGAGCAGGCTGGCAAGGTGATCCATGACCTGGAACGCTATCTTAATACTCTGGGTACTATCGCAGCAATTGCTCCACTACTGGGCTTACTGGGAACCGTCATCGGGATGATTGATGTCTTTACTGTGCTGATGGTTGAAGGTACCGGAAATGCCGGTGTTCTTGCTGGCGGGATTTCCAAAGCGCTTATTACCACCGCGGCCGGTCTTACTGTGGCTATCCCGGCTCTGATCTTTCACCGTTATTTTACCCGCCGAATAGATGAGCTGGTGGTTGCGATGGAGCAGGATGCGATCAAGCTGGTTGAAGTACTGCAGGGTGATCGTAAAGGATCCCCATCCGCTCAGGGCAGTGAGGCCAGGAGATAATGAATTTCCGACGACAGAGAAATCAGGAGGAGGTGTCGATTAACCTGACACCTCTGATCGATGTGGTTTTCCTGCTGCTGATTTTCTTTATGGTCTCGACCACCTTCACCAAGGAAACGCATCTGGCTATTGATCTGCCGGAATCTTCCGGAGAGGTTTTGCAGCATCAGCCTAAGCAGATTGAGATCACCATCAGCAAGTCTGGAGACTTTGCGGTTGATGGTCAGGGACTGGTCAATGGACAGCTGGATACGCTCAAGCGGGCACTGGGTAAAGTCAGCCAGGGGGACAGTAAGGTACCCCTGATTATTACGGCTGATGCCAAGACGCCATATCAGGCGGTAGTTACGGCAATGGACGCGGCTGGGCAGCTGGGTTTTATCAACCTGAGCATGACAACACGAAAAGATACCGAGTCTGATCAGTGACGCTCTGGCAGCGATTCAGCCAGTCAGTCACAGACTCCTGGTATTGTCCTTCTGGTGGCTGGACGCGCCACCTCAAACTACTCAGTTTGTTATTTTCCTTTCTGGCTGAGAGAAGAAAGCAGCGATTTCTGCAGTCATCTCGCTGGTCGCCACCTGTACCTGTCATTGTGGTGGGTAATATCTCCGTAGGAGGAACGGGTAAAACCCCCTTGGTTGCCGCCCTTGTGCGGGAATTTCAGAGAAGGGGGTACCGGCCAGGGATTATCAGTCGAGGATTTGGTGCAGAAACTGGAGAGGCGCCCATATCGGTTACACCAGACTCAGACCCTGCCATAGTAGGCGATGAGCCGGTTATGCTTGCCCGACAGTTAAATGTCCCTTTGATGGTCAATGTTGATCGTGTAAAGGCGGCTCAGTATCTCTGTGATCAGACAGACTGCAATCTCATCATCGCAGATGATGGATTGCAGCACTATAATCTGCAACGGCAGATAGAGGTATTAGTTCTGGATGGTGACCGGTTGCTTGGTAACAGGCTGTGCCTGCCCGCCGGCCCTCTTCGGGAGCCACCGGAAAGAATGAACCAGGTGGATATGGTTCTGGTCAATACCAATAATGCTTCCATATCAGCAAAGGCTGAGGAAGTAGAAAGTGCGTTGGGGCGGAAAGGGCTGTACTATTTTTCCCTTGAACCCTCGGCGCCAGTCAGTGTGACGGGTATTTCGAAACGGATTCCCGATATAGCCAGGGTTCATGGGGTCGCAGGAATTGGTAATCCGGAACGTTTTTTTAATACACTGCGCTCGTTGGGATACGATGTCATCGGGCATCCTTTTCCTGATCACCATTCATTTGTACCGGAAGACATCTGTTTTAATGATGACCTTCCGGTCATTATGACGGCTAAGGATGCCGTTAAATGTGGCGACTTTGCGGATGACAGGCACTGGTATCTGCCGGTGACGACCTGTGTATCGGACTCATGTATTGAGCAGCTGATGGAAATGATTGAAGCTCGTAAGCCTGTATCTTATGTCAACAGGACCTAGGGCTTATAGCTGAGGAAAAATGATGGATAAGACTCTGTTTGAAATTCTGGCCTGTCCACTGTGTAAAGGGGAAGTGCGCCCAAATAAAGAGCGTCAGGAGCTGGTTTGCAGACCCTGTGGTCTTGCTTATCCTGTTCGTGACGGTATTCCTGTCATGCTTGAAGGTGAGGCGCGCACGTTGACCGTTGATGAACGTTTGGATGAGGCGTCCTGATGGCACAAGGCTTCTTACCGGCTGAGAGCTCAGACTTTACCGTTGTTATTCCTGCCCGTTTTGCTTCCAGTCGCTTACCGGGTAAACCGCTGGCTGATATTGCTGGCAAACCTATGGTTCAGCATGTCTATGAGCGGGCGCTGGCCAGTGATGCCCGCCGGGTCATCATCGCTACGGATGATGAGCGAATTCTTAAGGTGGCTGAAGGTTTTGGTGCCGAGGTGTGCATGACCCTGCCTGGTCACCCTTCCGGTACCGACCGGTTGCAGGAAGTGGCCAGAATCTATGGACTGAAGGATGATGAAATCATTGTCAATGTGCAGGGTGATGAACCTCTGATCCCTCCATCGGTCATCAATCAGGTAGCCAGAAATCTGCAGGTATCAACTGAGGCAGGGGCAGCTACGTTGTCCAGCCCGCTGACTCAGGTGGAGCAGATTTTTGATCCCAATATTGTCAAAGTGGTGGCTGATTCCAGAGGGTATGCACTTTATTTCAGCCGTGCACCCATTCCCTGGGCGCGGGACGATTTTTCGACGGAAGAAAGGAAAGTGGCAGCAGATGCCTGCTTTCAGCGCCATATAGGCATCTATGCCTATCGTGTTGGACTTCTGAATCACTATGTAACCTGGGGTGTCAGCCCAATTGAAAAAATGGAGTCTCTTGAGCAGCTTCGACTTATGTGGAATGGCTATCGGATTCATGTGGCTGAAGCAGTTGAAACCCCTCCTCATGGTGTCGATACGGAACAGGATCTGCTGGCAGTTCGTGCATTGCTTGAGAGAGGGCAGGTAGTAGACAGCCTTGAGCCCGATGAAAAAACGGTCAGAGCATAAAAATAATGACAAAAGTACTGTTCGTCTGTCTGGGAAATATCTGTCGGTCACCCACTGCGCATGGAGTGTTTGCTCATCAAGTGGCGGAATCAGGCTTATCAGACCGTATCAGGGTCGATTCAGCCGGCACCAGTGGCTGGCATGATGGGGGATTACCAGACAGCCGTTCAATGCAGCGGGCAGCAGATCATGGTTATGACCTTTCATTCATTCGTTCCAGAAAGGTGGCGTCTTCTGATTTTGTTGAGCAGGATTATATCCTGGCTATGGATAGAGAAAATCTGAAGGACCTGCAAAAGATCTGTCCGCAAGAGCATGCCCATAAGCTGCGGCTCTTTCTTGATTATGCGGATTTGCCGGTATCTGAAGTTCAGGACCCTTACTATGGTGGTAATGATGGCTTCGAGCGAGTGTTAAACCTTGTTGAGCTTGGTGGGGTTGCGTTGCTGGACCATTTGAAGAAAAACCTGCAATAAACTGTATCTTCCCTGTATCTGTCAGCCCATTTGGACTGATTTCTCCAATTTCTATTGAATCAACTATCAATGACGTCCCCACTTAAGATTTGTGACAATTATCCCCTGATTGAGAAAAATACCTTGGGTTTGCCGTCTACTGCCAGATGTTACGCAGAGGTCAATACGATTGCTGAGCTGCAGTCGGCACTGACTTTTGCCAGGGAAAAGCGGTTGCCTGTTATTCCTCTGGGTGGTGGCAGTAATGTCGTGCTAGGCGATTTTCTGAATGCTCTTGTTGTGCACGTCAATCTCAAGGGAAGAACAGTTTTGAGTCGTGATCAAGATTGTGTTCGGGTCAGGGCTGAGGCGGGAGAAAACTGGCATGAGTTTGTGTTGTGGTCCCTGTCGAATGAGGCCTATGGACTGGAGAATCTTTCCTTAATACCGGGTGCCGTTGGCGCTGCACCTATTCAGAATATTGGTGCCTATGGCGTTGAATTGAAGGACTCTTTCGTTTCGCTGGAGGCGATGAACCTTGAATCTGGGCTTGTGGAATATTTTGATCGGCAGAACTGCGGGTTTGGCTATCGCGATTCTGTATTCAAAAGAGAAAAGCGAGATCAGTATATTATTGTCTCTGTGACACTGGATCTTGACGCGACATTAAAGCCCAATCTTGGCTATGGCCAGTTAGGGGATTTGGTTGCCAGACGTCTTGGTGGTCGGGCTCCATCCGCTGTTGATATCAGTCAGGCTGTTTGTGATATTCGCCGTGAAAAATTGCCGGACCCATCTGAGGTCGGGAATGCTGGCAGTTTTTTCAAAAACCCGGAGGTATCATCGTCAGAGATGGACCGTTTGAAACAGGCCTATCCAGATATTGTTGCTTATCCTGTCGGGCAGAACTGGAAGCTGGCGGCTGGTTGGTTAATTGATCAGTCTGGGCTAAAGGGAATGCGTGAGGGTGCTGTTGGAACTTATCAATATCAGGCTTTGGTACTAGTTAATCATGGAGGCGCAACCGGTCAGGATGTACTTTCATTCTCTAGCATGATTCAGCAAAAAGTTAACGACAAGTTTGGTGTCTTGTTGGAAAGAGAGCCCAGAGTGTATATGGAAAGTCCTCAAGCTGGTTTGAGATCTTAAGGGGGAGCACTTTTGTGTCTCTACAGCAAGAATCGGTTTCCGTTTATCCTTTTTTCTGTGGGATATAGCAGATCTTCTGAAGATAGCAGGCAATGGATTGCTCGCTTGCTTCAAAGTGGGGTTGTGGTAGATTGTCAGGTGTAACCCACTGCCAGCCCTCGCACTTTTCAGGTTCTCTGTTTTCAGCTTTGCCGCCAGGGTGTTTGGCCTTTAAGCAGACAGAAATATAATGTTTGTTCTCCTCCTGGAAGGTTTTCAGGTTGTTAGTAATGGCAATGACCTTTGGGCTTTTGATAAGGAGTCCTGTTTCCTCCTGAATTTCACGGATTGCGGTTTCTTCAAATGTCTCTCCTTGCTCAAGGTGTCCACCGGGTATAGACCAGTAAGGGGCGTGACTTCCCTTGCGTTTGCCAACCAATATCCTTCCATCCTCCCTGACAATAATGACTCCAATGCCAACTCTGGGGCGACTCATCACCATTATCTCCAAAAATTATAAGTTTGTAGTATTGCTGTTGATGCCACTGATTCAGGCTCTTTTGACTTCTAATAGCTATTTTTTGATAGTAAAAAAAAACGGGGTGGAAACCACCCCGTTTGAGAGTATATCAACCGGTATTACAGGTTGCTTTCTTCAGTGCGCACCTGAGTTCCTTCCTGAGCTTCACCTGTTGATTCAGCAGGAAGTTCGATCTGCTGAGTCTGGCGCTTGGCTCTAGGGTCGTTATGGGCGCGGCTGCGGCGACGAGGCCTTTCAGTGGTTTTGATTTCATCAACAGGTGTCGCGTCTGCTTCACTTACTTTAAGTTCTGCTGACTGGTCATGCTGATCCTTAGTCTGTTCAGCAAATTCTGTAGCTTCTACAGCCTTGCTCTCAGTCTTTACGGGTTGTGGAGCAGGGGCTGGTTGGACCTTTTCAGCTTTTGCCTGTTTGCTTTCATGGGCGTCTGTAGTGTTGACTGCTTTGTCTTCATCAGATTGATTTAGTGCCTGCTTCAACATCTCTTCAGCTTCACTGGCTGTCATGGTCGCCTTGGACTCTACTACATCGGCCTTGGCTTCAGGTTCGGCCGGTTTGTCGAATGCGGATGGCATGGAACCAAACGCAGGCTTGTCGAGATTATGGGAAGCAGCAACGGCTTTTGCCATTTCAGTCATTTGAGGGCGAGGCTTTACCTTTTCCTGCTCAACGGCTGTTGTTTCTTCAACATCGCTGCCTGGTTTTGCGCTCTGGTTTTCTTGAGTGGTAGCCTCAACAGAGGCTTGTTCAGCTTTTTCCGAAGGTGCTGATGAAGCATCGCCTGACGCAGAAACCTTAAGCTCGCCTGAAGGTTCTTGACCAACAGAAGGCTTCTGGCCAACTGGTAACTCAGAGCCATTCTCTGCAGGGGCTTCAGGTTTGCTGACTTGAGAGGCAGGCTGCTGAGCATCCCTGAGACGGCGAGGGTCGTTTTTCACTCTTCTTGAGCGGCGAGGTCTCACTTCTTCCGTAGCTTCAGTAGCATCAGCAGTGGCAATCGGAGCTTGCTCTTCGACAGAAGTTTTGCTGGTTTCCTCCGTCCTATCTAATGGGGCAGTATGAGTTATGGCTACTTCATTGGCGATTTGAGGGGCTTCTGAGGTAACTGCAGCAGGTCTGCTGTTTTCAATCTCGGGCTTCTCAATCTTTGCAACTGACTCTTTTTTGTCAGCACGATTTTCCTGAGGGGCGATTTCCTGTGTGGCAGCTTCATGGGTAGAAGGTGCGTTTACAGACCCTTTGGCGCTTTCGGGCAGTAGTGGCTGCAATTGCGGTTCGTTCTGCTGCTGGCGCTGAGACTGACGGTTGTTGCGACGACGAGGAGCTGTGTTTGGGCGGCGACGGCGATCACTGGAGCCTTGTTCCGACTCTTGATCCTGGTGGCGTTCCTGTCTGGGTTCCCGTTTTTCCACTACGTCCTGTTTGTCACGCTGACGTCTTTCCGGCTTCTCGAAGCGGTTTTCCCTGGTGGTACGGTTGTCTGAGCGTTCCTGTTGACTCTTCTTGCGCTCTTTCTGTGGACGGCTGCTGTCCTGCCTGTCTCGACGCTGGGAGTCAGTTCGGGTTTTCTTTCTGTTTTGGCCGGATTGATTGTCACGGCGCGCCGATTGGCGTTGCTGGATTGATTTATCCTGGCCAGCAGATTTGTCATCATCATTGTCAGAGCTGAAGAGGCTGCCGATGGACTTCAGCAGACTGCCAATAAACCCGGGCTTTGACTCAGACGCTTTGATTGCCGGTGCAGGCTGTGCTGGGGCAATATTACGAACGACGGCTTGCTGTCTGGGCTGTGGTTTGGCTGCTGTGGTCGGTTCTTCTGGGCTGGAGTCTTCTCCCTCAAGGATTATCTCGTAGCTGCTCTCGTGATCCTGCAGGTTGTCGTCACGGAGGCGCTGAACGTCGTAATGAGGGGTTTCCAGATTGGCATTTGGAATGACGATGATGCGGGCATCATGGCGCTTCTCGATCTTGGCGATCATCTTACGCTTTTCATTCAGTAGGAATGCTGCAACCGGAACGGGAACCTGGGCGCGAATTTCGGACGTCTTGTCCTTCATTGCCTCTTCTTCCATCAGGCGCAGAATCGACAGGGCCAGAGACTCAATATCCCGAATCGTGCCCTGACCTGAACAGCGGGGGCAGACAACGCCACTGGTTTCACCCAGTGATGGGCGCAGACGCTGGCGCGACATTTCCAGCAGGCCGAAGCGGGAGATGCGGCTGGTTTGGACGCGGGCGCGATCAACCGACAGAGCCTGACGAATACGGTTCTCAACTTCCCGTTGATTCCGGTTGCTGCCCATATCAATGAAATCGATAACTATCAGGCCACCAATATCACGCAGGCGCAGCTGACGTGCAATCTCATCCGCCGCTTCAAGATTGGTATTGAAGGCGGTTTCTTCGATATCGCCACCACGGGTCGCGCGGGCTGAGTTGATATCAATCGACACCAGGGCTTCTGTTGGATCAATGACAATGGAGCCGCCGGATGGCAGTTTGACTTCACGCTGGAAGGCGGTCTCGATCTGGCTTTCGATCTGGAAGCGGTTGAACAGGGGGACGCTGTCTTTGTACAGCTTGATCTTGTTCTGGTACTGAGGCATAACCTGCTTAACAAAATCCAGGGCTTCTTCATAAACCGAGGTTTTGTCGATCAGTACTTCACCAATATCCTGGCGCAGGTAGTCGCGGATAGCACGGATAATGACATTGCTTTCCTGGTAAATCAGGAATGGTGCGGGATTTTTGTCTGCGGCATCTTTGATGGAGTTCCAGAGCTGCAGGAGGTAGTCCAGATCCCACTGAAGGTCTTCGGTAGAACGGCCAAGGCCTGCTGTGCGAACGATGACACCCATCTCGGAAGGGATGTTCAGTTTGCTCATAGCCTCACGAAGCTCGGCACGCTCATCGCCTTCGATACGACGTGAGATTCCACCGGCGCGTGGATTGTTTGGCATCAGGACAAGGTAGCGGCCAGCCAGGCTGACCAGTGTTGTCAGGGCGGCACCTTTGTTGCCGCGTTCTTCCTTATCAACCTGAACGATGACCTCAGTGCCTTCCTTGATAACATCTTTGATGTTTGGACGACCACCCGTATGGCCTACGAAGTATTCCCGGGAGATCTCTTTCAGGGGCAGGAAGCCGTGTCTCTCTGCTCCAAAGTCGACAAAAGCGGCTTCGAGGCTGGGCTCAACGCGGGTAATTTTTGCTTTATAGATGTTGGCTTTCTTCTGCTCGCGAGCTCCGGATTCGATATCCAGATCGAACAGGCGCTGCCCATCGACGAGTGCAACCCTCAGCTCTTCTTGCTGGGTCGCATTGATCAACATTCTCTTCATAGAGTACCAAATTGCTAATGGCTACCCTAATCAGTCAGAGTTGTTCGTGACATTCGGTTAATCCAGCGCATCCATCGGTTTAACGGGCAATCCATCGTGTCTCTGGAAGAACCCGGCCTGCCACTTGACGTATTCGCAGTGGCTGGTAGTGCAACTGGTTTCCTTCAGTTTCTGTACAAACTCTTCGGTGCTACCCGACTGTACACAGGCCGACAACCGTATGAGAACGGTATGGTCGGTTGTAACCAACTATCAGACTTACAGCCGGGCTTATTCAAGGGTATGGCTGTAACGATATAGCAATCCGCATCCGTATGTTGACCGGATGCAAAGTGGGGAGATGCGTTGATCGGGCGCTTCTGGCTGGTTGTGGATACGTTCACAGGTATCACGGAGCCTTTCACTAGCATATGACCCGTCCGCTTTTCCTCATCCCTGGTATCGGGAGCGCAACCTCTGATCTTGGGTGGCACTGTTTATCTATCACGGCTGAGGCCGTGGTCTTTAATCATTCAGCAATCATGGCAGGAACTCATGCCCTCCGGGAGGGATGCAACTGGTTCATCTGCCACGATGTCTGCCTGAGCGGCTATTCCTGAAGTTACTTAACCCGGACTTGTTCATCGGGTAAAACGTATCTCCAGTTTATTTTTCGGCCCGTTTAGCGGAATTTGAGTGATACCATTCCTCTCGGGTCAAGCTCAGACTTCGTAAATCGAACTGCCTTTTCGGATAGTTACAAGGCAGTGCCACAACTATATCAGTAATCTGTAAGTGCTTCAAATGACACAAAGCTGATAATATTACTCGAACGGAAATAGCGGATAGCCCTTAAAGTCTTTTCATCTCAATGGGTTAGGAGAGAGCTTTTTGGGCTGCGACTTTGCATAAACAGATATGTGGTTAGACGATTGAAACAAGCGCGCAACATTAATGGTAAAGGCCGTTCCACTCACAAGAAGGGTGCTCCGAAGTCTGGTAGGGCTGGGGTGGTGGTTTCTGGTCGTGAGGCTGAGCGAGCGTGCTCGGGGCGAAATGCTTTCTCTCGGAAGCCAAAGGAACGGCCTTCTATTGATAAGGAGGTTGTTGAGGGTGGCGTTGAAGTAGCAAAAGTTCATTTTATTACCATTGATGAAGATGCGGCGGGTCAACGTGTTGATAACTTTCTTTTGAGGGTGCTCAAGGGGGTTCCCAAAACAAGGGTCTACCGTATTGTCCGTAAGGGCGAGGTGCGAGTTAATAAAAAACGTGTAACGGCAGACTACCGTCTCGAGTTGAATGATGTTGTTCGTATTCCTCCGGTCAGAGTAGCGGAAAGGGGGGCTCCGATAAGGCCGGCTGACAGTGTAATTGCTCAGTTGGAAAAGGCTGTCCTCTATGAGGATGATCTGCTGCTGATCATCAATAAACCGTCCGGGCTTGCTGTGCATGGTGGCAGCGGTCTGTCTTATGGAGTGATTGAAGCGCTTCGCCAGCTTAGGCCGGAAAACCGAACCCTTGAACTGGTGCATCGACTGGATCGCGATACTTCTGGTTGTCTGGTGATTGCCAAGCGCCGCAGCATGCTGCGTCATCTGCATAATCAGTTGCAGCAGAAAGAAAAAGTTGAAAAGCTGTACCATGCATTGGTGGTTGGAAAATGGCCGGCCAGAAAGCAGTTGGTGAATGCTCCGCTGCTGAAGAATGTTCTTCAGTCAGGAGAGCGTATGGTTCGGGTGCATGTGGATGGTAAAAAGTCCCGGACGGCTTTTCGTGTGCTGGATCGCTTTCCGAATATGACGCTGGTTGAGGCTTATCCAATCACCGGTCGAACTCATCAGATTCGTGTTCACTGTCTGCATGCGGGGCATGCCATTGCCGGGGATGAAAAATACGGTATGGATGCGGATAACCAGTCGCAGAAGCAATTTGGTCTTAACAGGCTGTTCCTGCATGCGGCCAGTATCGAATTTGAGTTGCTGGATGGTAAAAGACTGAAGGTTGAAGCCCCTTTGCCGGAGGATCTTGCTGAGGTGTTATCAGCTTTGAAAGGAGGGTAGGGAAGGCTGGATGTCGGATCGAAGAATTGATAAATATGCTCTGATTGTTTTTGACTGGGATGGAACACTGATTGACTCCATTCCGAATATTTCTGAAGCGTTGAGGCGGGCAGCGTTGGCAGAAGCGTTACCTGTCCTGGATAACGCTCTCTACCGAAGTGTTGTCGGGCTGAGCCTTGGGCCAGCGCTGCAGAGGCTGTATCCGGAGTTGTCGGATGAGGGAAATCGGCGGCTGCGGGTGGCGTACAAACATCATCACAGTGAATTAGAGCAGTCACCATCCCGGCCGTTTCCGGGAGTGGAAGAGGGGGTGACTGCTATCAGTAAAAGCAATGCCATTCTGGCGGTTGCTACAGGAAAGCGTCGTCCAGGGTTGCAGCGATCCATGGTGGTAAATGGCTTTGAGTCTTTTTTTGATGCAAGCCTGACTGCCGATGATGCCAGGTCAAAACCTGATCCGGATATGATTGAGCAGCTTATGGCGCGGTTCCAGGTGCAGCCTGGTCAAGTATTGATGATTGGAGACTCTGGTTTTGATATGGAGATGGCCCATAGGGCTGGTGCTGATGCGCTGGCAGTGACCTATGGGGCAGGCTCTCACGAGTCTCTTCAGGCCTTTGAGCCGGTATATGTTGCCGAGAATTTTGAAAGTGTTCTCGTATGGCTGGGTATAAAGTCTGAGACTATTCAGGCAAGTTGAGTGGACATTTTAAGGGGTTGTTATGCAGGACAAATGGCGGGAGTCCTCGTCTGAGGCGCAGGATCGCCTTGACAGTAATCGAGCCTGGGATCTGGTGGATGCCTTGGCCAAAGGGGCGTTGCTGGAGCAGCGTCGTTCCAGACGGTGGAGTATATTTTTTAAGCTATTGACGTTTGGCTGGTTGTTTTTCTCCGTTGCTGTCATTTATAACGCCACCAATATCAATGATGTTGCGATCAGTGATGGCTCCGGCGAACATACGGCGCTGGTGGAGATTGATGGACAGATTGGCGGTGGTGATGTGGAAGCGGATGTCGTGGTATCGGGTTTGCGCTCAGCATTTGAAGATCCGGGTACCAAGGCGGTCATTCTGAGGATTAACAGTCCGGGGGGGAGTCCGGTACAGTCTGGTTACATCTATGATGAGATTCTCAGGCTTCGCGATTTGCATAAGGATACGCCTCTCTACGCGGTCATTATGGATATTGGTGCGTCTGGCGGGTATTACATTGCTGCGGCCGCTGATGAAATTTACGCAGACAAAGCCAGTCTGGTGGGTTCTATCGGTGTTATTTCTTCAGGCTTTGGTTTTGTCGGGGCGATGGAAAAGCTGGGGGTTACCCGAAGAACCTATACCTCCGGTGAAAATAAGGCATTTCTTGATCCGTTTCAGTCCGTGGATCGCGAAGCTGCTGCACAGTGGCAGGCGTCGCTGGATACTATTCATCAGCAGTTTATTGATGCGGTTAAAACTGGGCGTGGTGATCGGCTTGTGGATCGGTCGGATATTTTCTCTGGAATGGTCTGGTCTGGTGAGCAGGCCAAAACACTTGGTCTGGTTGATGGTCTGGGCAGTGCGGGTTATGTGGCTCGTGAAGTGGTGGGTGAGGAGGAAATTGTTGATTATACCTTCCGCCTTTCACCGCTGGAAAAGTTTGCCCGGGATTTTGGGGCTGGTGTCAGCGCCACCCTGGTGGAAGCGCTGGGTGATGGTTTTCGCTTGATGTGATTTAAAGGGCTTGTCGAATATAAACCAACTTTGATGGGCTGCTTTGGTAGCCCTATTGTTTCATAAATGGATTTAGGTAGATCATAACTATTGAACTGTCTTTGGTTATACTCACAGACAGCAAGCTCTGCTTGCATCATTAGTTTACAGATTTAAGGTGAAAAATGATTTGAGTTGGTAAAAATTTCACAGGGTTAAGTGGCTACGGAAGCTACGATTAAGTCCCTGTTGTCAAAAAAAACAGCGTCAGTAATGCTAGAGGTTGCCATAGATGGGGGTGGCCTGGGAATGTAATTTAAATTGTGTAAACGCTTGTCGTTAATACTCCAAAATGGAGAATAACAATGAGCGTTGAAATCAACGAAAAACTGGTAGATCAAATAGCCAGTCAGATTAAAACTCAGGATGATC
>NZ_LUKQ02000678.1 GCF_001647025.1 Endozoicomonas atrinae | reverse complement strand
CCCAAAGGGGCAACACTTTTCAGAATCAACCTGACTAGCATGGTTTGCCGGGTAACCCCGGTTTTGGAAAAGATTGAACGCAGGTGGGCACGGGCGGTATTTCGACTGATAAACAGAGTTTCGGATGCTTCGTCCAGAGTAAGGCCATTCGCTAAGTGCATAGCCAGCTGAGCCTCTGCCGGCGTCAGGTCAAAAAGGGTTTTAACAATGTCCTGTGCTGGTTGGGACTGTCTTTCCGGATCACTGACAAAGATGGCAACGCAAGGGCGCTTACCGGTACCTGACCATTGGGAAGATGGAATAGAGCGAATGATAATGCCGAGATCGCGCTTTCCAGAAAGTCGTGCAACCCGCATGGCCTGGACAATGGATGGTGTGTTGTTGCGCTGGTGAGCCAGTGTTTCTTTGATGAGTTCCCGGAATCGGCGGGTATCCTGTTGGGTGCCAATATGAAGTGTCCGGCTACTGACTCTCAGGCCGTCATCTTCATTTTCCAGTTCTTTGGCCACCTGGTTGATTTCAAGGACTTTACCTTCATCATCCAGAATGATGGTTCCCACTGCCAGCTGGTCGACTGCTCCGGCATAGAGATTACGTTCGGCTTCCATCCGATTCAGCTGCATATGTAATTGAACGGCTCGCATCAGGTGTGGAATCAGGGTGTTAATCAGCCATTTGTCATCATCACTGAAGCGGTTCTCTTCATTCCCGCGGCTGATTCTCAAGCTGCACTTGGCGCCATCAGGTGTGTGGATATCAGCGCC
>NZ_LUKQ02000677.1 GCF_001647025.1 Endozoicomonas atrinae | reverse complement strand
GTTTTCCGATAGCCTGAATTGATATCCCGATGCCAGCTGACGGAACTCATCATCAACTCCGGCGTCCCGAAGATGCGCAGCAGTGCCTGCTCCAGTGCCCGATACATATCCGTCCTCCTGTTGACTCCCTTACCGGGGATAGGCTCACTCCCTGGCGACCTCTTCTGATCGCAGCCACCATCCCCGCTATTCGTTCTTAAAATCGAATCGACACCTGTTCATCGACATCTGCTTCACAAACTCCTCGGTACTGCGACTGCTACTGCGCCACTCACCGTCCCAGTAATAGAGCCGGTTGTGCTTATCCAGCTTGTAATAGGTGCCCATCCAAAAGCCACTGGCCCCATTGGGTGGATGCATGTTCATTCTCTCCAATTCGCTAACCGACAAAGCTCGACCGGTACAATTCCACATCACTGCGGGTCTGTCGCACCAGCTCTTCCTCCTGCCCATATCGCTGGACAAATCGGCTGGCGTTCACATGAATGGCATCGTCGTAAAACCGGTGATGCCCAGGGCACAACGGCATGGTGTCAAAGTGGCTGGCCCTGCGTCCCATGCCCGTCCCCTGTCGCTGATGATGCACTTCCGCCGGAACACCCGCCAGACCATTAATCCGGCAGGCAATGCAGCCCAGTTGTGCCACCACCTGCAGATAGTCACGCTCGCTGCGGGTCACAGGCCGTCTGCCATGCCTTGAGTTTACGGGCCAGGTAGCGCCGGTTGATTTTCAGCACAAACGCGGCTTCGGTCAGCGTCATCTCACGA
>NZ_LUKQ02000676.1 GCF_001647025.1 Endozoicomonas atrinae | reverse complement strand
GCCACCACCTGCAGATAGTCACGCTCGCTGCGGGTCACAGGCCGTCTGCCATGCCTTGAGTTTACGGGCCAGGTAGCGCCGGTTGATTTTCAGCACAAACGCGGCTTCGGTCAGCGTCATCTCACGACACAATGCCAGCACATCGTCTTTAAACTCCGCCGAAAATACCTTGTAGTAAAGAGCCCGGGTCGGGTACGCCCAGTAAAACTCATCCACCTCTGGCTGTGATTTGCCTGGCTTGCGCCTGCGGATCTGTCGTTCACTGAGTTTGGGGTAGCTGCTGTTTTCCCCGGATTTCACGTAGAGGACAAACCGTCCACAGGCTGCCCGTTGCTGTTGGCAATACGAACGCCAGCCACAGTTCAGACAGGGGCAATTGTCCTCTTCCATCAGGGTTGCTTCAATCCGTGCTTGTGCCGCCATCCTTCGCTCTTCCTCTTCCGGACCACTGTCCGCTAATCAAAATTCACCAGCTGCTCAACCAGCCGGTCTACCCTCTCCCGACTCCAACCCCGTTTGGGACTCAGCACATACCGGAGAAACACATCCAGCACTGCGGAGTAGACTTTCTCAAACTCCATCTGCTCCATATTCCTGAAAGCAATGCTCTTCGCCCTTACCCGCACCTTGCCATCGGGGTAGCCAATCACCTGGTAGAAACCGGCCTGCACCAGAGCCCAATAGCGAAACTCGTCGAAATCCGGCAACGGCGTCACCCAGCGGTTGGAGCCAGCCATCTGCACCGGTGACTGCGGCAAGCGCTCAAACTCGCC
>NZ_LUKQ02000675.1 GCF_001647025.1 Endozoicomonas atrinae | reverse complement strand
TGCACCCGATGTTCCGTCAGATCAAGGGTCTGGCCGACACGATGATTGCTCTGGACTTCAGCTACATCAAGTACCGCTACCTCGACGGGCGCGATACCCAACTGCTGAAAGACCGCCAGGGCAACGACGCCGACGCGGTGAAGCACGAGTACCTGACTGAATGCGGTGTGGAAATGCTGCAAGACAAGGTTCACTCGGTCTTCAAGAACTGGCAGTTGAGAGCCTGATCCCGATAGTCAACCAGCCCCTCACCCGAGGGGCTTTCTCTTTCTGGAGAGGTACCCAAGCGGCAACGGGAACGGACTGTAAATCCGTACAATTTTGAAACGCAGGTTCGAGTCCTGCCCTCTCCACCACTTCAGGCACAAGGATAAGTAGGACGATCACCCGCACTCAATCCCATACCATCGGGCTAAACACTTCAAACACCGAGTAGCCCGTCATGCCAGAAAAAAAAGATCAGCCAACACCAAAAAAAGCAGCCGCACCCAAACCGGAAAAAGCAGAAAAGACCGTTAAAAAAGCGGAACCCAAACAGTACGTCAGCAAAGACCATCACCTGCTGGTTCACGTAATCCGCTCCCCGAAGCACGAATGGCGGGCGCGGCGTATGCTTACCGACGGTCGCTATGTCTGGCGAATCCCCGCCGACGAAGTAAAAGCCTTCGAGGCTCACGAAGCCTTCAAGAACGGCAGGGTCGTTCCTTACGATGGCTAACCAGAGCACCACCCCGCACATTCGGGACAGCTTCAGCCCTTTGCAGGACATCGTAA
>NZ_LUKQ02000674.1 GCF_001647025.1 Endozoicomonas atrinae | reverse complement strand
CCGGTGTTTTTTTAGCATTCCCTGCCATAACAGAACTCCTTATTCAGGCAGACGATTAAGCGGCTCGTGCCCATTCAGGCAACTCGATGGTGCAGAATTCGTCGGGATAGCCCGGCCAGATTCCAGAGTTCTGGCATTCAGCAAATTGATTCAGCATCAGGCGCATTTCAGAGCGACCCAGCTGCAGCATTTCATCGCTGGCCATATAGAGGCCTATGGCGTAGGGCTGCTCTTTTTCGATAGCCAGCCATGCAAAGCCGTTAGCAGGCAGCCCCAGCGCCCGACACCCGTCCAGATACCAAGACGCTTTCTGGTGGTAGTGGTAATTGAGGATGTCTTTTTGGAACTTGCTATAACGGGCATCAAGGCAGGATTTCAGGTCAAAGATGATCCCGAGGTCTTCCCGGTAATAGTCCATTCGGCCACGGCACAACAACCCGGTTTCAGCGTCCTCCCAGTAGATAGACCGTTCAGCGACGCCCTTAGAAAACGCCTTGGAGGCTTTGTCGTGGTTTTGCACCGAAGCCATCACCCCACGGCACAGATCCATGTCGTTTTCCGACAGCACCGTGGCGGCTGCTTCCACTTCGGCCACTACCTCATCCCAAAAGCGGGTATCCGGAGCCACCTCTAAGATCGCTTGTTTCAGATCATCCTTTTTCAGCTTGGAGTAACCCGTAATACCGAGGGCTTTGCAGTGCTCCTTGAGCTTGACATCCGCCACCGGGATGACCCCGGCGTATTGTGGGTCTAGGGGATTGGGCGCCTCTATATAGG
>NZ_LUKQ02000673.1 GCF_001647025.1 Endozoicomonas atrinae | reverse complement strand
TGGTGGTGTTTTCACCGGTGCCGCCATCCACAATCTCGGTCACCGCGCCGGTGACATCGGTGGCTGCAGTAATGGTCGGTACATCATTGGTGCCGGTGATGGTCACCGTCACCTGCTGATCCACGGTGCCGCCGTTGCCATCGTTGACCGTGATGGTGTAGGTCTGGGTCAGCACCTGACCCGCGGCCAGGTCATCAATATCGGCATCGGGCACCGTGAAGGTCCAGTCCACCTGGCCGGTACCGTCGCCGGTGGTGTTGTTGCTGACCGTTGGCGTAAAGGAGCCCAGGTACCCGCTGGTGTCGGAGGTGACACTGACGGTCTGCACATCGGTCAGGTCCACATCCGCAATGGCAAAGGAACCACTGTCGGATAATATGGTGGTGTTTTCACCGGTGCCACCATCCACAATCTCGGTCACCGCGCCAGTGACATCGGTGGCCGCAGTAATGGTCGGTACATCATTGGTGCCGGTGATGGTCACCGTCACCTGCTGATCCACGGTGCCGCCGTTGCCATCGTTGACCGTGACGGTGTAGGTCTGGGTCAGCACCTGACCCGCGGCCAGGTCATCAATATCGGCATCGGGCACCGTGAAGGTCCAGTCCACCTGGCCGGTACCGTCGCCGGTGGTGTTGTTGCTGACCGTTGGGGTAAAGGAGCCCAGGTACCCGGTGGTGTCGGAGGTGACACTGACGGTCTGGACATCGGTGAGGTCCACATCCGCAATGGCAAAGGAACCACTGTCGGATAATGTGGTGGTGTTTTCACCGGTGCC
>NZ_LUKQ02000672.1 GCF_001647025.1 Endozoicomonas atrinae | reverse complement strand
CAAGCATGATGTTCATAATACCGATGCCGCCGACAAGGAGCGATATTCCCGCTATTCCTCCCGCAACAGCCTTCATGATGAGAAGAACTTTATTTATCTCGGCCAATTCTTCCAAGCCCGTGCGTATGTTGAATTCATCACCATGTTCGTGGCGTCTCTTATACACTCTCCTCATCGCATCCGCAACATCTTCAACATCTTCAGGGCGCTTTGCCTTGACACTGATAAAGTTGACGTGGTCTTCTCCGGTAATCCGCATCTGAGCCGTGGTGATCGGTATCATCGCCCGGCGATTGTAATCGTTATCAAAAAATTGCTTGTCTTCCATCACTCCAACGACTGTATATCTAATACCTCCAATCTTCACCTCTTTCTCCAGGGGATCGGCATCCGATCCGAAAAGATCAGCGGCAACTTCGCTTCCCAGGACAGCTACCTTTGTTTTGTGTATCAAATCAAGAGCGTTAAGAAAACGTCCCTTTGCCAGCCGCCAGTTTTCGGAAAACATATAGTCAGCCGAAGTACTTACGATTCTCCCGTCATCCTTTGAAGCGGTGCGGTATTTAACATTCCAATCGCTGCCACCGAAATTTATTTGGGGAACAATGCTTTCGATTTTATCCGTTTCCGCCTTTATCGCTTCAATATCTTTAAGTGTCAGATATTCCTCCCATTTTCGCCTCACCCATTGCCCCTGCTTATTACGGTACCACTGGTTG
>NZ_LUKQ02000671.1 GCF_001647025.1 Endozoicomonas atrinae | reverse complement strand
CGAAACGGCCATCACTGTCATCCAGCAAACTATAGGTGATGGTATCTCCGTCAATATCCGTCGCCGTCACCTGGCCAACCATTGTGCCATTGGCGGCATTTTCAGTTACCTGGTTACCAACGGCCAGAGTACGGCTGAAGATATCGTTATTGCCATTCTGGTCTGAGGTCCAGGTAACCTGCAGAGTGCCGTCAGCGAGTTGAACAACATGAGCATCGGATTGATTGCCTGCTGTCGTTTCATTGATAAGGGTTTCACCGCTGATCGCAATACCATCTGCACCGAAATGGCGACCGTAGATACCATTACCTGCACCATCCTGGTTTTCAGATGTCCAGGTGATATAGAAACTGCCATCGGCCAGTGCGGTGATATCCGGCTGGCTTTGAGTGCCTGCGGTTGTAGCGTTAATTCTGATTGGGCCGCCCTGGGCTGTACCATCAGGTGACCAGCGTTGCAGATAAATTTCCCCCGCACTCTGGTAGGCACTGACTACATGACCGCTGTTCAGGGTTTCTATCGCAAGCTCATGGCTGTTATTGGCAGCATGACCGCCAAAACTGGCCTCACTGGTTGTAGGATTTCCATTGCTATCAAAAATACGGAAGCGAGCATTATTGCTGCCTGATTTACTTGTTCGCCAGACTACCGCATAACTGCCATTGTCCAGCTCGGTCATGACGGGTTTTGACCAGTCCCAAGTATTTGCAGATCCCGCATTGAATGTTGTCAGAGAGTTACCGGAATCATCAAAGATATTTACTCTGACAACATGTCCACCACC
>NZ_LUKQ02000670.1 GCF_001647025.1 Endozoicomonas atrinae | reverse complement strand
ATATTCAGAACCAACCTGCAGAGCGCCTATGCCGTCGGCCAGTGGCAGAGCATCCAGGCCAACAGCCAGGCTGCCCCCTTTTTGATGTATGACGCCGTAGAAGACCACCGCACCCGACCAGAGCATCAACAGTGGAACGGCACCGCCCGTCCGTTAGACGACCCATTCTGGCAGACCCACTATCCACCCAATGGCTGGAATTGCCGGTGTGGTGTGATTCAGCTGACCAAAGAGGAGATGGAACGACATAAAATACCCCTGTCGCCAAAGCCAACCATCAAGAAGCGCCTGTGGATAAACCCCAGAACCGGCAAAGCCATGACGGTGCCCGTGGATTTAGACCCCGGCTGGGATCATAACCCCGGCAAAGCCCGCATGGACAAGCTGCGCCAGCTGGAGAAGGAAAAAGCCCTGCAGCTAAAACCCGGCATGCAGCGGGCATTAAAGCAGGGAGCCCATGCTGCGAAGCAGACAAAGCAAAAGTACCTCACACAATTAGCCGCCAACACCGCCCTGAAGAAGTTGGGACAGGCCAGTGTTGACGGCACCTTTATCGCCCAGAAACAGAAAGCGATTCAGAAAGCAGCGCAGCACCAGCTGGACACCGCCATCGCCGAGAAAACGCCCTATTTATCCAACGCCATTAAACAGCTGCAGAAGCAGAAAGGCACCGCCAACCTCACCCCGAAAGAGCTGCTGGACAGCGCCAAAGCGAAAGCCGAGACCATTAAACAGTCAGTGCTGATCAACCAATACAAGAAAGCCATCATTGACGGCAAGGCACC
>NZ_LUKQ02000669.1 GCF_001647025.1 Endozoicomonas atrinae | reverse complement strand
GAAAATCAACATCATTAAAACCTTCGGGTAGCTGTGGTCGACGAGACATCTGTTCTAGATAATGCATGGTAATGATGCCTAAGCATAGTTGGCGGCAGCTTAAGGATTTAGAAAATGCGATTGGTATTATATGAAGTTCAGTATGAGCATGGAGTCAGTCAGGAATCATTCTTCTTTAAAGGGGTTATGCCAGCAAAGCTTATGGCAAGGGAAGTCCGAGTCAACTGAAGGAAGTCGAAACAGCTGTGGGATTGCATATCACCAATTCGTAGTCATATCCAATAAAGTGTCCTGTCTCCCAGCGTAATTCCGGGCACTCAAATAACGCCAATGTTCCGGTAAACCAACATAGCCACGCTTGACCGGATTTTGATGAATATAATCTATCTTCTGAGTCATCATACATTGATCAACAATCAACTCAGGATGAGAGCCTTCCTACCAGAACTGTAGCGCTCTGTCTGCCTTATGTTTCTTCTTATAAAAAGGCAGCTGCTCCAGAATGGTTCTGACCTTGCGCTGCTGCAAATAAACAATCAGTAGCCTTGCCGTATATGACTTGAAGCGGGCGATGTCTTTATCCAACTGTGGGCTTTGAGCTAACAAATGAAGATGGTTTTCGAGTATCACATAAGCATAAAGCCGGAAGTCATCTTTCATCACCCAACGCAGTGTCATCACCGATGTAATAAGTCTTCAAAACACCAGTTTAATTTGACCTCCCGATTAACCCTTTTCTGGCCGATTGTTTTCCTGTTGGTATCAAGCAGGGAGCAGCGCCATGACCAATCGAGAG
>NZ_LUKQ02000067.1 GCF_001647025.1 Endozoicomonas atrinae | reverse complement strand
GATCATCCTGAGTTTTAATCTGACTGGCTATTTGATCTACCAGTTTTTCGTTGATTTCAACGCTCATTGTTATTCTCCATTTTGGAGTATTAACGACAAGCGTTTACACAATTTAAATTACATTCCCCTCCCAACTGGCACACTGGGTGAGGCTGCCATCAATAGCAGCTTGCTAAACAACCTTCATCCCTTAAAAAAGCGAAGTCACTACTTCAAACAGCTTCCATCAATTCACTCACCCCCTCCTAGCCTGTACCAGAAAAATAAAAGCTGCGGCATGCCTTATCTCGCAGGCCCTTCTGGTATGGCTAATTGTTCTTATGCTGTAAACCTTCTGTTTAACATCGACTTTTATTCAGCAGCAGGCCAATGTCTTGCCAAGATACTGTCTGCATTCATAATAGCAACAGGAGAAAATACTGCGAAAGAGGCCCGAGACAGTCTTGTTATCACCCATGAATATCTGACATGTCCGGGAAGACTGATGACGGATTATCAGGGCCGTGCAGGTATATTTAAATCCCTGCACGGTCCCGCTGAACAGGCTTAAACCCAGGCACTTTCTTTCTTGCGGATCTTCAACATCGGCAGGAACAAGCCAAGAAGAATCCCAAGCAATATGGTGCCGCCACCGAAGAGATACCAGCGCAGGCTGCTATCCCTGAGCAGTTGACGGTTTTCCGCCTGAAGCACCTGCAACTGATTTTTCAGACGTTCATTTTCCTCAACCAGTTGCTGGTTACGACGATCAATGGCCAGAGGTTCAGCAGAAATATCCTGAAGTCGTTTCATCTCCACCTGCTGACGATCCAGCTTATTATCAGCCTTGCTGAGTTCGGACGTTACCTCTTTAAGCTGGTCATCCCGTTCAATCAGGAGTTTTTCCAGCTCTTTATTATCTGCTGCGATTTTACTGGCTCGATCCAGGGCAGCAGGTAACTGGCGAAAAGCCGGTGGATTTATCATCAGATATTGGGTCGGTACATAGCCTTCCTGATCACCGTACTTCACCTTGCTGAAACCCTTACCAGAATCTTCTTCCAGCAGTACCAATGCGGTACCGGTCTTCAGTCCACGATGAATAATCCGGTATTCATTACCAGGCCCTGTCCGCACAGGCACATAGGTAATATCAGTAATGTATCGTGTCTGTGCAGTTGCCTGTCCAATCCATAACAAACCGAGCAGAACAATTAGCCAATGTTTTTGCATTTTCACAGGAATCAGAATCTCAAATCACGGCAGAACTTTTTTAAACGGCTTAACGATGACCTGTCGATAAACGCCAGCCTCAATATAGGGGTCTGCATCTGCCCAGGCCTGAGCTTCGCTCAAACTGGCAAATTCGGCAACCACCAGACTACCGGTAAAACCAGCCTCCCCCGGATCATTGCTGTCTATGGCAGGACAAGGCCCTGCAAGCACCAACCGACCTTCATTCTTCAATTGCTGAAGCCGCTCCAGGTGCGCAGGGCGAGCCTTCATTCGCAATGACAGACTATTATCAACATCCTCACTGAAAATAGCGTAGAGCATTTATTTCTCCTCGGTCTGAATATGTTTTGAAATCACCAGGAACTGACCAATCACAAACAGGAAGGTCAGAATAAGGCTGCCGAACACTTTAAAGTCCACCCAGATATCGTGAAAGGTAAATGCCACGAAGAGGTTTGCCGCCCCCAGAAGTATGAAAAATATAACCCAGCTGATGTTCATCTTGAGCCAGATATCATCTGGCAGTGTCATGGCATGTCCCATCATCCGTTCCAGCAGGGTCTTTTCACCAATAAACTGACTGCCCAGGAAAGCAACCGCAAAGATCCAGTTTACGATGGGGGCTTTCCATTTCAGAAAAGCTTCATCATGAAAAGCCAGTGTCATGCCCCCAAACAACACAACGGCTGCGAGAGTCACCACATGACTTTTCTCAAGTGTACGGTTCTTCAGATACAGGCTGCCATAAACCAGAATGGAAGCGACCATTAATACCAGTGTTGCACTGAACGGACCACCCAGTTCAAATGCATTTGAACCCAGGTTGACCGTTCTTGGGTCCATTTTGTAGACAACAAAGAAGAGAATTAGAGGAATAAAGTCAATTATTTGCTTCATATTTGGCCGATCAGAGTAGAATAGCAGGCACCAGATTAATCAATGATACCGGCCTTTCATAGTAAAAAACGGTTAGGGAGTTTGAGCCTGCAGGCAATTACAGTCAAACTACATAATAAACTAATTGAATTTCAGGGTAAGAGACAATTTTGATTTCCATTGATTTACACAGCCATACAACCGCTTCCGATGGAACTCTTGACCCTGTTGAGCTCTACGATCGGGCTCAGGAACGAAATGTTCACACCCTGGCCATTACCGATCATGACACTGTTGCGGCCCACTACTTCCTTAGGGATCACACACCTGAAGGAAATATCCGATTAATCACAGGCATTGAGCTCTCCACTACCTGGTCCGGTGCTGAAATACATATTGTTGGTCTGAATTTCTCCCTTGACCACCAAGATCTGAACATGGTCGTCAAAGCCCAGGGCGAGTCTCGCAGAAAACGCTCACACCATATTGCAGAACGCCTTGCCCGCCGTTTGCCCGACTGGAATGCCGATCAGATTTTCCAGAAAGTCCTCGAAGGCGCAGTTGAACAACAGCAGAACAGCAGCCATGGTTTTATTCTGAAACCGGACGAAGTGCAGATTGGTCGGCCACACTTTGCCCGCTGGCTGATAAGTGAAGATCGGTGCAATGATATGGATGCCGCTTTTCGAAAGTACCTTGATAACAGCAAAATTGGCAATCTTAAGGCCTTCTGGCCAAGAATGAGCCAGGGCGTTGCCTGGATCCGGGCACTGGGGGGAACGGCGGTTCTTGCCCATCCCGGAAAATACCGGATGACCGCGACCAAACTCAGGGCTCTGATCAAAGACTTTAAACTGGCAGGCGGTCACGCCATGGAAGTTCAGGGGTCTAATCACCCACACAGTCAGGTAGAACAAATGGCACGCTATTGTCGGGAGTTTAACCTGATGGCATCACAGGGCAGTGATTTTCACAACCCGAACTACCCTTGGGTTGATGTTGGTCGACTACCTCCCTCTCTCCCTGAAAACCTGAAACCGGTTTGGGACACCTGGAAATAGGACTTGCCGTACTCAAGAAAAAGATCAGGCCATTGCAGTATTTTCTTATACGATTGCAGGTTCTGTTGACATAATACCAACTGCACTTTCCAACTCCCTATTGCGCAGATGGCCTGAAGCGTATTCCTGTGTTGAAGCTTCTCGCCATAGCTACGGCTATGACTTCACGTCGCCTTTATGCCCCTCAGGGTATTGTCTTACACTCCAATCCATCATGCTCATAACGGGTTTAAAAAGTTTAATTGGTATAAGGTTGCTTTCTCAGCTCAAGCCAGAATGCTTCTAACCAGGCGCAAGGACGCTGGAATACCTATGTATTTAAGTTCTTGCAACAACGGCAGAAACATTCTGCCTTGAGCCCTTTGAGCAGCCCACGGAGTGCTTACGATTCACAGCGGTAACCACTCCTAAGCTCTTCTTTCCTGCTGACCTCAGTGTTATGATGCGCCACCGCTTTTGCGCGATCGCCACAGTGCTCTTTCGCTGAAGCATTACTCTTTATGCTGAAGACTATTTTCTTAGCTGAAGGCTCTACTCCTTCATCACTCTAAGTTATGGCCGACAAACTTCTGTGCTTGTAACCACAAACACACACTGGTTCACCCCAGGCCATAGGTAGAGTGAATAACCCTGATGCTGACGATTGCCATGAGCCAGTTCTTTCAGATTCACCCCGACAACCCTCAACTGCGTTTGATCCGTCAGGCTGTCGATATTATTCGTGATGGCGGTGTCATCGCCTACCCTACAGACTCCGCCTATGCTCTGGGTTGTCACATTGGAGATAAAAAGGCGGTTGAGCGGATCCGGAAAATACGCCGGCTGGACGAAAAGCATAATTTTACTCTGGTCTGTAGAGACCTCTCCGAACTGGCTACCTATGCCCAGGTTAATAATACTCAATATCGGATGCTGAAAAATCATACGCCTGGCCCCTATACATTCATTCTCAAGGGCTCCAGAGAAGTGCCGCGACGATTGATGCATCCAAAGAGGAAGACCATCGGTATACGTGTACCTGAGAGCCCAATCGTACAGTCCCTGCTCAGTGAGCTGGGATGTCCCATCATGAGTTCAACGCTCCAATTGCCTGGAGACGAATTCCCGATGATGGATCCTTATGATATCCGCATGACCCTGGAGCCCCAGGTAGACCTGATTATTGATGGTGGATACAGAGGCATGGAACCCACAACGGTTGTCAGCCTGATGGAAGATGTTCCGGAAATTCTCAGGATCGGCAAAGGTGATCCTGAACCTTTTAAGATTAATTAGTTTTTCTTGCCACAAAGTAAAAGCTGTTAGTTCGCAAATCAATCAGTGATCTGGAATTAACAGCAAAAACTACAGTACAAGTTCAGTACTCCAGAAATCTCTCACATATCAGAACACAACACTTTTGAATTCTCCCCTGACAATAAAACTATTTTTTCTATTATTCAGAAAAATCGTCTAGGATTGATACTTTGATTCGAAATCAAACTCCACTTTTTAAACATTCAACAATCAAGAATGACATTGTAAGAAACCGAAACCGATCAATTAACGAAGTACTTATCAAACCATGCAAAGATCAGCAGCCACAAAAACAGAAACCACAGGACACAAAAAAAAATTATTCATAATAATTACTGGAATTCTTATACCTTCTTTAAATATTCAGGCTGAACTTGGCATAAAAAACACCTATCGAATATCACAGCAACACTTTTCTAAAGCCTACCCAGATTCTGATGAAAAAATAGAACCAACAGAAAATGAAGCAGAACTTCCTGATATTATCCTCACTCCCGGAGAAAAAAGAAAAATCATATTAAAATCACTAACCCAACAAACTATTGAACAGGACAGTTCTGAAAACAAAATCTTAACGCATTATGCAGTTAAAGATCTGGATTTATTAAATGGATCAACTCTATCACCAGATCACAGCATTCTGAAAAGTCTTGGAACCCCTATTACTGTATCCGGCGAAATCATGTTAGCCAACATGCTGATTAATCCAACAACTGATATCAATGTACTGGAGAAAAGGCAATCAACCATACAATACCTGATCGATAACCCCATATTAATGGCTAAACTGGAAAATCATTTACGCCGATTCTCCACCAATGAGGATGGAATCATATCTCTGCTTGACCCTTCCGATACTATCTACAAAGGACTCTTCCAGAGCCTGGATGCTACTACTCAGTTTGGCATGAACCCAAAAACCAGTAATGAGAAAGAAGCGTCTCGTCGGTTTATTGAGAGTTTGAATTTACTCGGTCTCGGGTTTATGCCTACCTACCTTTATTACAATTCATCAAACCCCTTGCATCTGGCTACCGGCTTAACACTTTATGGCCTGACACTGTACTTGACACAGAGAAGTGCCAGGAGGGAAAAGAATTATTACACATACGTAATGGAACGCAGCAGGCGCCCAGGTCTTTCATTATTTGAAGCCAGAAAGCTCTGGATGACACTTGAGGATCATCCACTGTTTCATGATGTGTTTTTATCCTACCCAGAGTTTTCAAAACTAGACAACTCCAAGGAGCTCCGGGAAATACTGGGCCTATTGAAAGACACCCCTGACACCCCTATCCGTTCCATCTGGCAGTACTACACCTCTCATATGGGCTGCTACCACATGGCTTTAGAGCTTATGCAGAAGCACAAAAACTCTATGCTATCCATCCTACAGGCAATCGGTGAAGTTGATGCCTGGTTGACTATTGCCAAACTGGTAAGCCAGGGTCAGGAAAGAGAAAACAACCCTATTACCTTCGCAAAATATATTCCAGACCATCATTCACCATACCTGAGGCTTGACCGCTTTTGGAATCCACATTTATCACCAGCTGTAGCCGTAGCAAACAGTATTGAAATAGGTGCGCAACTACCACTAAACACCATCATTACAGGACCCAATGCCGCCGGAAAATCAACCAATATGGAAGGTATTGCCATTGCTGCCCTTATGGCGCAGACCTTTGGCATAGCGCCAGCTCAACATATTGAAATAACGCCGTTTTCATTGATTCATACTCATATGGATATTAGCTCAGAGGTGGCGGCAGGCCTGTCAACATTCAAGGCTGAGTCGGTCAGAGCTATTGAACTGATGGACCACATTGAAAACATGAAAGAGTATCAGTTCAGCTTGACACTAATGGATGAGATCTTCAGCAGTACCAATCCGATAGAAGGTGAGGCTGGAACTTATGGCTATCTGAAAATCATTTCAAACAACCGAAACTCCATTAATATTTGCACAACCCACTACCCCAGACCCACACTTCTGGCTGATGAATATCCTGGAATATTCCAAAATATGCATGTTCATGCAGAAATCACCAGCGATGGAAGACTGGTCTATGACTACCTTTTAAAACCCGGATATTCTGAACAGCATATTGCGATCAAGATCCTTGAGGATGAAGGTATTCAATCTGAGTTTCTTGATATCGCCACTGAAATCATCAAACATCCAGAAAGATATCCTCTTCAGGACCGAAGACACTAAGCAATGATCATCTAAAAGTTATAACGACAAAAATCAAGGCGGTAACAATACTACTGCCTTAAAATCGCACCACTCAAATCAAAAAACCATGAAAAACACTTAAAAAACATCTATTCCATTTTCAGTCCCCTACAATAAATCCTAAAAATGAATTTACAAAAGAAATATCTGAAGTCTTACATACCCCCCGTCAGATTAATAACAATTCCTTCAACCTATCTTTCGTATTTTCTGATTTCATAAAATTCATCATGTTATTAGTAAGTAGCATTATTTAAAATAATGAATAAGCACATCTTTCATTATCTAACCGTACTTATATCATCGAGTTTAGTTTTTTGATATCTAACAGGAATTTATACGATTAGCATTCGGCACACCCAAGAAACAGTATCAATCAAGCTGGACAGCTCAATAAACACTCTCAACAAGTGCCTTAGTTTTTTTGGAGTGTCAAACTTTTTGCGACAGGAAGAAGAATCAATCTTAATAATCGAGAATAAAGAGCTTATTTCAACACAAGGAATACTGCCTTACACCCCTTTCCCCTGGATTAAAACTGTCGTACCCTGTCCTCTCAGGACGAACTTGGGAGAGCCCTTTGAGCGCTGTAGACCCTCAGTCGCGTGTTTTATCTGGTATGCGACCCACTGGCCGATTACATCTTGGCCATTATCACGGTGTTTTGAAAAACTGGCTGGCACTGCAACACGAATACGATTGCTTTTTCTTTGCAGCTGACTGGCATGCACTGACCACTCACTATGAAGATACCCAGCACCTTCAGCAACACCTGCTGGACATGGTCACAGACTGGCTGGCGGTTGGTGTTAACCCCGGATCTTCCACCATATTTATCCAGTCCCGGGTACCGGAGCACGCCGAACTTCACTTGCTACTTTCCATGATGACCCCTCTCTCATGGCTGGAGCGGGTCCCTACTTATAAAGATCAGCAGGAAAAGCTCAAAGAGAAAGACCTTTCAACCTACGGTTTCCTTGGATATCCACTCCTTCAAAGTGCTGACATTCTGGCCTATCGGGCTGGCAGTGTTCCTGTGGGCGCTGATCAGGAGGCTCATGTAGAGATTACCCGGGAAATCGCCCGTCGTTTTAACCACCTTTATGGCCGTGAGCCCGGTTTTGAACAGAATGCCGAAATGGCTATCAAGAAAATGGGCAGAAAGCAGGGTGAAATATACCGAAAGCTTCGCAAAACCTATCTGGAAAAAGGCGATGAAGAAGCTCTGGAGACAGCCAAGGCGCTGCTGAAAGAACAGAACAATATTACCTTGGGTGACCAGGAGCGTCTTTTCGGCTATCTGGAGGGTACCGGCAAGGTGATTCTGCCAGAACCACAAGCCTTGCTGACACCTCAAGCCAGAATGCCCGGGCTGGATGGGCAGAAAATGTCCAAGTCTTACAACAACACCATCAGTCTCAGAGAAAGTGCTGACGAGGTGGACGCCAAGATCCGGAAAATGCCCACAGATCCAGCACGTATTCGTCGAAACGACCCGGGCGACCCCATGAAGTGTCCGGTATGGCAATTCCACAGACTTTATTCTGACCAGCAACGTCAGGACTGGGTACAAAGTGGCTGCGTCAGTGCCAGTATTGGCTGTCTGGACTGTAAAAAGCCGTTAATTGAAGCAGTTCAGTCAGAGCTGGAACCCATACGAATTGAAGCCCTGGAACTGGAAAATAACCAGGATGTGGTAAAGAGCATTATTACCGAAGGGTGTGAGAAAGCCCGGGATGAAGCCCAGGACACCCTTAAGGAAGTTCGTGATGCCATGGGACTTCACTACCGTTAATCATAATTACCTGGAACAGAGACAGTGAGACAAAGACACAGAAGAACCAAAGCCTCTGTGTCTTTGACATTAAATAGAACTCCCCCTTCCCACGGTAACTCCCCTCTAGACAGACACCGCCTCTAGCAGGCATGATGGAACTGATTAGCAAATAAGCCGTCCAACCTCTGTATCCCAGTAGAGGCACCGGCCCAGCAAGAGGTGAACTGCCCATGACCACGACGGAAGCCGTGGCCGAACAACCAGAACAGACGCCAGCCCCATCGGAAGCCGAATCCGTTTCCGCTGCACTTGAAAAAGTGGAAAAATCGCTGGCACTGGTTAAGGGTCAACCATTCACCAAGCTGCCTGACGATCTCTACATTCCACCGGATGCCCTGGAAGTCTTTCTGGAAGCCTTTGAAGGCCCTCTGGATCTTCTGCTCTATCTGATCAAGCGTAACAACATGGATATCCTCGATATCCAAGTGGCTCAGATCACCCATCAGTACATGGAATACGTCAAACTGATGGAGAGTTCCCAGTTTGAGCTGGCGGCAGAATATCTGGTTATGGCAGCAACGCTGGCAGAAATCAAATCCCGGATGTTGTTGCCACGAACCACAGAGGCTGAAGAGGAGGAAGAAGACCCCAGAGCTGAACTGGTCAGGCGACTGCAGGAGTATGAACGCTTTAAGCAAGCCGCCGAAGATCTGGATGAGCTGCCCAGAATGGGACGGGATACCTGGCCTTCAAAAGTACAGGCGCCTGATTATGAGCGGGTCCAGGTTCACCCGGATGTTGACCTGCAAGACATACTGGCTGCCCTCAGTGAGGTCATGCGCCGGGCGGATATGTTTGAGCACCACCATGTGGCGGAAGAAGCACTTTCCGTTCGAGAACGGATGAGTGAGGTTCTTGCCATGCTCTCCCCCGAACGCTTCACCCCATTTGTCGCGCTCTATCGGGTCAGCGAAGGTCGACTGGGTGTGGTGGTCACCTTTATGGCCATTATGGAACTGATCAAGGAATCCCTGATCGAACTGGTGCAAAGCGAACCCTTTGGACCGATTCATGTGAAAGCACGGATTGAATAAATGAGCGAAAAACCCGAACTCTCACTGATTCTGGAAGCGGCCATCATGGCCAGCAGCCGCCCATTGAACATCGAACAACTGGCCGCACTCTTTCCGGAAGAAGATCGACCGGACGGTAATGAAATCCGTGAAGCACTGGTTAAGGTATCCGAAGCCTGTGAGGGTCGGGCCTTTGAACTGAAACAGGTCGCTTCCGGCTTTCGCTTTCAGGTACGCCAGCAAATGGCACCCTGGATTGGCGGGCTCTGGGATGAAAAGCCACAGCGCTATACCCGTGCTCTTCTGGAAACCCTGGCCCTGATTGCCTACCGCCAACCCATAACCCGTGGGGAAATTGAAGATATTCGAGGCGTCAGCGTCAGCAGTAATATCATCCGCACCCTGCAGGAACGTGAGTGGGTCCGGGTCGTTGGTCACCGGGATGTACCCGGAAGACCGGCTATGTTTGCGACCACACGGCAGTTTCTGGATTACTTCAACCTTCAGAACCTCAACGAGTTACCGCCACTATCGGAAATTCGGGATCTGGAAGAAATCGCCAAGTCACTGGAGATACCTCCAGAAATTGCCGAAGCACTCGCTGAAGCAGGTGGCACATTAGAGCAACCCGAAATGGCTGATCAGGAAATTATCCAGGAACGTTCAGCCCAGGAACTGTTCGATGAACTGGATGCCATGGAAGCCGAATTGCCTACGGGCTTTAATGATCTGATCAAGAAACAGAAAGTACCTGCCCTGGAACTGGAAGAAGAGAAAGAGCAGAATGCTGAACTAACAGGAGATCAATTAACCTCACCGTCAGAAAGCCAAACTGCTGATGAGCTACCATCTGATGAGTTACTGTCTTCTCAACCTGAAGAGCCGGACGAAACCTTTCATTAATTTGACGTAAGCCAGCAAGCCTAAGGGCAATAATAGACACAGAGCTTTAATTCATTGCTTTGTGTCTTGTCCAGGCCATCAACTCTCCTGTTATCTGAGTTGTATTATCAAAATAAAATCAGTTGCCATCCATGCGTCTAAACCATAAAACAATAATAATCATTGGTGCCTCTTCCGGTATTGGCCGTCAGGTCGCCCTGCAACTCAGCAAGCAAGACAATAATCTTGTGATACTGGCTCGCCGGGAGAACCTGCTGACTTTCTTATCAGAAGACATTATCAATAATGGCAGTCGGTGCTTACCCATTGCCGCTGACGCACTCTGTTCTCAACAGATGGAAGGTGCCGTTGAATTAGCTATTGATACATTTGGCATCATTGATGCGGCACTCATCAATGTCGGTGATGGCCCCGCTTTTAATATGGCATCAACGACGGCTAATGAGGTTCTGCATAACATGGCGATCAACTACAACACGCTGGTGTACAGCCTGTTACCGTTGATAGCAGCCATGAAAAAACAGAACTATGGCCTGATTGCCCATACCAACTCACTAGCGGGGTTTCTGGGGCTTCCCCGTCAGGGCCCATACTCAGCAGCGAAAGCAGCAGGTCGTATGTTGATGGATACCTGCCGAATCGAACTGGCCCAGTGGAATATTAAATTCCTGTCCCTCTACCCGGGGTTCGTTGCCACAACACGAGTTTCTGATGATGGTATTCCTGCGCCTTTTGAAATATCGGAATACTCTGCCGCCAGGCATATAATCCATGCCATGGAAAAGGAAAAGCAGGATTATCTGTTTCCTCTCGCCCTGAGATGGTTGATTCGCCTGGCAAGGGTATTGCCCAAACCAATAGTCGCAACTATTACAAAAAAGATGATGAGTTAGGAAACATCCTCGGCACGAGAATGGGTTTTGTCACTCCGGCTTGATATCAATTAGCTGATATTGTTAAGACAGTTCAGCCCTCCTATATCTGCCCACCCTTATACATTCAAAGGCCTGCTGTCCATTCCAGAGGTCATTTTGAAAAGTCAGCCTCCATTAAGCAAAAATTTCATTCAGTATCAGGCTTGGAGTCATGATGACCAGCAGTCAGGGAAGATTCACCAAATAAATCTCTGATATAGACTTCAAATGAAACTTCAGGAGCAGAAGCACCAGTATTACGAATCGTTTGAAATACCGGTTGTAAATATGTATCCAGTTCCTGTGCGAAATAATGTCGACCTTTAGCGCGATCTCCATCTAAAGCAAGAATAAAGTCTGGTAGTTCAATATCATTATTTCTCGTAAACCGCATGAACAGTACGGGGTCACAATCCTCACCTTCAGCCCGAAGATAAGGACCTGTAAAAGCAACGCCATAGTCACGTAGATAAGTAGTAAACGCGTCTAAAGTATCCTTCAATCCAAACATAACACCACTATTTGCCAGTCCATTGATATAACGATCAGGAGGCACGTCAACCGGGACGTCAGAACCCACAAAGCATATCTTGAGACCCCAAGGCTTCACCCCTAATTCATCGAGTATTGACTTATAAGATCCAAGCCATGTTTGAAGCCTCCGAGCGATTTCATGCAATCTCACAAGCTCATAATCAGAGGTATAGTCCAGAGGGTTGACGATCTCCTGCCCCAGTTCTCTTGCAGCAGGCTGACATTCTGCCCTGCCTTGCTCACTATTAGCCCGATTAAAAGATCGCTGAAGCTGCGTCAACGTTGCCGTTAGACCTTCTACTATTTCCTCCGATACACAAGCCTCAACGACTTCAAAGTCTTCAGTGGAGCCCGTGTCATCTACAGCAAGCCCCTCAAAAGGTTGCTCCAAATCACAAATCTCAAGCTGTTCTGACTCTGCATTGGAATTATAGGGAGATAAGTCTGAAGTATCGCCATCAGAAGTTTCATGATCTGAGGCCGCGGGCTCACCAGCCTCACTGCCAGCACCCACCTGATTCATATAATTTGCCGTTGGCATGTTAACATTGGGTGAGCGATTGGCAACAGACTGTTGATTGGCGCTGTCTTCAGGAGTGCTATTTCTAAATACTCCCCCCGCATTATCCGCACTTTCGGACAAATCAGAATCATCCTGATCCAGGCCATTATGCTGTATCCCGTTAGCAGAGGCTGCTCCAACATTTCCATTTAGCCCGTTCATAACTAAACCTTTTAACGATAGATATTTGCCCCCCATAGACAGCCTAATTTCTAAATAGGTTCACTATTCATTAGAATAATCTTTTGATAATTCAGATTAGACAGCAGCCGAAATGAAAAAGAACAAACGTGAAGTTACCCTGCGTTTCCTTGCAGAACCCAGTGACGTGAATTTTGGCGGAAAAGTCCATGGTGGTGCGGTCATGAAATGGATTGATCTCGCCGCTTATGCCTGTGCCGCAGGCTGGAGTGGCAAATACTGCATTACCGCCTATGCAGGTGGTATTCGATTTGTTCACCCGATTCATGTCGGTAACCTGGTTGAGGTTACTGGAAAGGTTATTTATACCGGAACCTCTTCCATGCATATAGCTATTGATGTTCAGGCCAGTGACCCTAAAGACCTCAACAATATTTTAACGACACACTGTATCGTGATTATGGTTGCTGTTGATGAAAATGGTAAACCAAGCAAAGTTAAGGAGTGGGTTCCTCAAACTGAAGAAGACATCGATTTGCGTGAATCCGCAATCCGGCTGATGAACATGCGCCAGCAGATCAGTGAAGAGATGGAAGCTCATGTGAAGCTGATCAAGTAGTCCAATATGGATAATATCAATCAAGCTTTCTAACATTTCATCGCACTGAAGATTTGGGCCTTATCCTGCATTAATGCTCGTTGCCTTGTGTTTGCGCTCAAATCTTCATGCTCATAACAGGAGTTAGAAAGCACGATAGTTAAGGCCTGGTTTTATTATTGACAAACTATAGTACTTAAATACCTGTCACCACTCCGGACAGTGTGAGCAACCTACCTCCCTGTCTTTGGCTAATTGAGACGCTTTTTTTTATTTAAGCATGGAATAAATATTGATCAATAATCACACTAACTCTTTAGATAAGCACTGCTTAACCCCACCAGCCATTACAATGTTAGTTTTACTGACTATATTGTTATCAACTTGGAAAAAACCGAATGATATACAGCTTTCATTTTTAAAAAGAGTTGATTCATGATGAATCCTGAATCTATACCAAACAAGAGAGGGAACTAAATGGATAGTATGTTTAATGTTCATAGAGCCCCTCTAGCTCAGCAAGAGTTTTCAACGTTTGAAGACTCATCTGACATAACTGCACATTCATTCAAGCACAGCTGTAAACGAAAACTGAATATCCCTCCAATTATTGAGAGTGAACAAGGCTTTTCAGATAAGCGCCGTTGTCTTACAGACCTGACAAACCGGCATATAGCCCTTCGCACTCCGAGAAAATCACAGGAACACTCTCCTCTCCCTGCAACTGTTGAATATGTCAAACCATTAGCCAGTGTGCAGGAAACAAGAACAACCTGCATGAGTGAAGAGGAGTTAAGGCATCATAGCGTTGGTATTTTTCTCTATCACTCAGGTTATCCTGAGCTGTTTACAACACAAGAAGATAAGCACGAAAGTACATCATCAGTAAACCTCGAAACGATTGTTGATAATATCAGGCAGATTACAATCTATGAGCCTCATGATGGTGGAGCACTGCTATCCAGAAATATCGTGCATTTTCTCTCTGGTGTGAAAGATAACCCACCACAGGCACCAGAATATGCGCGTACACAGGCACAGGCATTTAAACGGCTGATACGATCAGCAGCATTGATCAGGGACTCTCAGTTATTACTGCAGGTAATGCCTGAAACTTATAGACAGGCCCTGCTGGAGAGAGTCAGATGGTCAGGACCTACATCTGACCTGGAGCGTAACAATGAATTGAAGCAGAAAATCAAAACCGTTTTCATTGAAGAATACGAAGTTTTCCTCGATACGCTGATACAGAGTCAGGACCGTTACCTGGTTCAAAGTACAAGATTAATTAAGCAGACAGCAAGATCCGTAATCAACTATCTGAAGAGTATTACCCAGCAACCCTCACAACACTCCCACATTCTTATCTCTGATGAGTTCAAACGTAACATGCAGTTGTTTGTAGATACTCTCACGGAAACCAACCGTAGAGATTCTAGTTCATCCATTTCTACACACTCAGATATAAGCACCTCATCAGAGCATCAAGACAGTATTGGAGACAGTTTTGTTGAACGGGATGTTCGTTCTGTTTTGATCGCTTGCAGTCATCTCGATAGAGCAATCCGCGAAGCCAATTCTGCCCATGCTACCTTAAAACCGCTTGAAAAAGTGTGCTATGCATTTTCACCGATGAAAGAGTGGGCAATGATTGAACTTGCCTTTCTTCAGGCCGAGACTGATTATAAAAATCTGCGCCTTAGAATGGACGAACTTGAATCATCTATGGTTAGGCTAAGTGATATAAAAAAATCAAAAAAGCAGAATCCTGAAAAGATTAAACAGATGCTTCAATGTTGTGAAGAACATCTTGCCCAGCTTCAATATGAACTTGCCAGCTTTTATTTAAAGCACCAATTACCAGCACTTTGCAAGAGAGCAACATCCTTCTATCGTGATGCACCGGAATTCCTGATGCCCGAGGGGTTCATGGCTGAAATTCAAACACAGATGGTTACAGCCAGCTCAATTTCCAAAATGCGTGAAGCTATAGAGTCTATGACTATTCGCCGGGAAGAACTGTCCCGAATATTTCTTCAGAAAGTCATAGAACTTTCAGAGCTCAGGCAACAGCAGCGCGGCAGCAATATATTTAGAATTAGATAAAGCCAGTGATACTGACCACTTCAATGTTTAAGCCGAAATCATGGTAAAAAGTAGCGTATCTTACACTGTGTTAACGTTAAACCAGCTCAATGACTCTGCTGACTTTATAGACTCTCTACCTGTTCCGGAAAGGTAAAGTGACAAGTAATAATGGGCTACTTTTACCCTCGGGTATTCTGAGGAATTCCAACAGAGGGCTGGCGTCCAGATCACCAACGCAATAGCTTGGTTAGAAAGTTCGATTGGTATTATACCTGTGTGATTATAATGAGAGGATTACGGTACACAGAAACCAGATAACCAACTCTGGAAAGCCGTCTCTTCTAGAGTATCCCATGGTCATATCTTAGCTAGATAACAGGATGAACAGTTAAAATGCAGGTCTTCTGATTACTATTAGCTCTAGTTTTCTCTATGGAGGTTATTTGAGTATTCCCACACTGTATATTTTTTCTGGCCTGCCTGCTTCAGGAAAATCAACGTTAGCTCAATTACTCTCAAAACACCTCAGAGCAATGTACATTCGCATTGACACTATAGAGCAGGGACTCAGGGACCTTTGCAGCCTCAAGGTTGAGGGTGAAGGCTATCGTCTTAGCTATCGAATCATTCAGGACAACCTGAAACTAGGAATCAGCGTCGTATCAGACTCCTGTAACCCCATTAAATTAACACGGGATGAATGGCAGGAAACTGCAATCCGAACAGGCTCTCACTTTATTAATATTGAGATTCACTGTTCGGATCCAGTTGAGCACCAACAACGGGCAAAAACCCGCAGCTGTTCAGTCAATAACCTGAAGTTACCTGACTGGAAAGCCATACAAAACCGGCACTATGAACCCTGGGAACGTAACGTAGTTCGGATTGATACTGCCAACAAATCCATTGAGCAGTCTTTTGCAGAGCTGATTAAAAAACTGGGCCTGTAATACAGGCTGGTTGCTATTCACTCAAGTGGGCACTCGAATAAGTTGCCTGAGATTAAATAGCGCGTATAAAGCACCGCCAATCAGGGACCCACAGAACCAGCCATAATGGTAAAACCACGCCAATGATCCGGTCATCATGGCAAATACACTTAAACTGCCGGGAATCAGAAAAGCGGCCATACCTGTCACATTCACTTTTGGATAAACCCCATCCAACAAGTAAAGATCCTTAACGCTAAGTTTTTGTCGTCTTACGAAGAAATAGTCCACCACCATAATCCCAGCAATAGGCCCAAGCAGGCTGGAATAAGTCAGCAGCCAGCCACTGTACATCGCTTCAATTGAAATATTCGAATCCAGAAACCCAACCTTTTTTAGCAGTTCAAACCCCATCAGCAACAGGCCAATCAAACCGGTCAGAATAACGCCACGAGTATGATTAATATGCCTGGGTGACAGGTTTTGAAAGTCATTGGTAGGAGAAACGATATTGGCTGCGGTATTGGTGGACAATGTTGCGAGAATGATTAAAACCATCGCCACAGCCTTCCAGATGGTGTTATCTACCATCCCGATAAGATGCACAGGATCAGAGATGGTATGACCAAACAGCGAAGGGGTGGCTGCAGTCATTACCACCCCCAGGGCGGCAAAAAAGAACATGGTCAGGGGCAGACCTAATATCTGCCCTTTAATCTGATCCCTCTGCGAACGGGCATAACGACTGAAATCAGGAATATTCAACGACAGGGTCGCCCAGAACCCCACCATCGCCGTAAGCCCGCCAAAAAAATAGCTCCACAATGAATTATCCACAGGACGGTTTGCTGGCTCATTCAACAAGGCAACAATATCCACCCTCGGCATAACCCAGGTCATTAACCCTACTGACACCAGCAGCAATAGTGGCGCAGAAAACGCTTCCATTTTTTTTATTGAGTCGGCTCCCCGGATAACCACCACCAAGTTCAGTATCATAAAAATAAAAAAGCCAATAACTTCGCCCGTTTCGCCCAGGCTGGCCCAATCGCTGGAAAATGAAGAAAGCAACAAGTGCACAGCAATCCCACCAAACAGGGTCTGTATCCCAAACCAGCCGCAGGCAACCATTGCCCGGATCATGCAGGGTAGATTCGAGCCAATGGTGCCGAAGCTTGAACGGAGAACAACTGGAAAAGGGATTCCATATTTGGTGCCCGGGAATGCGTTCAGGCAGAGCGGAATCAGAACTACGGTATTCGCCAACAGAATAGTGACCAACGCTTCAATAACGGACAGGCCGAAATATGCCGTCAGAACCCCACCAAGGGTATACGTGGGCACACATATCGCCATACCAACCCACAGTGCAGCAATATCACCCGATGTCCAGTTCCTCTCTTTTATCCGGGTAGGGGCAATATTGTTGTTAAACAACCGACTTCCCTTTAGACGGTTATCAATGTCCATTTCATGCAAACTACCATCAACGACCTGCGAATGATTAGACATCTTAGACATTAATCCCGCTTTATGGATTCTGGCTTAGACAGCCGGTTGCGCCTGGTCAGCGTTTCATAGACAGGAGGGTATGGGGGTCTTCGGATAAAACGCCCTCGCCCTCTGGGCGTATCAAGTTCACCTTCATTCCAGACCATCTCGCCCTGACTGATGGTTTTTATGGGTAACCCGCGTACCTGCATTCCCTCATAAATATTGAAGTCCACATTCTGATGGTGCGTACTGGCGGAAATGGTTTTTGTGGCTTCCGGGTCCCAGATGACAATATCCGCATCCGCACCCTTTGAAATTGAGCCTTTACGGGGATAGATATTAAAAATCTGTGCAGCATGGGTCGACGTCACGGCAACAAAGTCATTCACAGACAGCTGACCACCGTTCACTCCCCTGTCCCAGATTACCGCCATTCTGTCTTCCACGCCGGCAGTGCCATTCGGAATCTTGGTGAAGTCTTCTCTCCCCATGGCTTTCTGCTCCGCACAGAAGCTGCAGTGATCCGTCGCTGTGGTCTGCAGAGTGCCACTTTTCAGCGCATCCCAGAGCACCTTCTGATGCTCCTTTGGCCTGAAAGGAGGGCTCATCACATGCGCCGCTGCAAATGACCAGTCGTTATGCTGATACACCGAATCATCAATCAGCAGGTGACCAGCCAGTACTTCCCCAAAGACCTCCTGCCCATGGGCCCGGGCATAAGCAATGGCATCTACCGCATCCTGCGTGGAGACATGAACAATATAGATAGGAGAGCCCAGTGTGCCAGCAATATGAATGGCCCGGTTTGCGGCTTCACCTTCTACCAGCGGTGGGCGTGACAGAGGATGTGCTTCCGGGCCGGTAATGCCTTTTGCCAGCAGTTCCTGTTGCAGATAAAAAACCAGTTCACCGTTTTCAGCATGAACAGTAGGAATAGCGCCCAGTTCACGACAGCGGTTAAAACTGCCAACCAGGATATCGTCAGTGGCCATAATCGAGTTTTTATAGGCCATGAAATGCTTGAAGCTGTTGATACCCTCGTCGTTTACCAGGGTGCCCATATCATCATAAACGCTTTTGTCCCACCAGGTGATGGCCACATGAAAGGCGTAATCCGAAGCCGCTTTTTGTGCCCATTCTCGCCAGATTGAAAACGCATCCATCAGCCTCTGCTGAGGGGCTGGAATAACAAAATCGATAATCATGGTGGTGCCACCCGCCAGGGCTGCACGGGTCCCCGTATAGAAGTCATCACTCACTACAGTTCCCATAAATGGCAACTGCATATGGGTGTGGGGATCAATACCTCCGGGCATCACCAGACAACCATGAGCATCAACCATTTCCGTATCTGCAGGAACATCCAGATTCAGTCCAATACATTGAATAGTACCGTTAGCACAATAGACGTCAGCCATTTCACTTCGATCATGATGCACTACCTTGCCGCCTTTGATCAGCAGCCCCATCACATGCCTCCAACAGAATAACTAAGGTTATGTCCGCCCGACATCTATTCGCACTGTGTAAGCCTGCCGTATTGTTCTGGGCGACGATCACGGAAGAACTGCCAGCTGTCTCTTGCCTCTGGAATCAATGACAAATCCAAGTCATGTACCAGTAACTCATCAAGGTCTTCACTGGCACGAGCAGCAATCTGACCCCAGGGATTCACGAAATAAGAAGACCCATAGAATGTTCCTATATTCCACGGTGCTTCTACGCCTACCCGATTGACGGCTGCGATCCACACCCCATTTGCCGCAGCACTGGCGGGTTGTTCCAGCTCCCAGAGATATTGAGACAGACCTGCCACGGTGGCAGAAGGGTTAAAGATGATTTCAGCACCGTTCAGGGCCAATGCCCGCCAGCCTTCGGGAAAGTGCCGGTCATAACAGATATAAACACCGACTTTGGCATATCGGGTCTGGAACACCGGCCAGTCCGATGCCCCCGGCTTGAAGAAAAACTTCTCCCAGAAGCCCGCTACCTGGGGAATATGAGTCTTACGGTATTTGCCCAGATAACTGCCATCCGCATCAATAACGACAGCGGTGTTGTAATAAACCCCTGCCATCGTCTGCTCATAGACTGGAGCAATGATGACCATTCGGTGCTTTTCCGCCAGCTCCTGCATCTTTCGGGTAGTAAACCCACAGGGAACGCGTTCTGCAGCCTTATACCAGCGCCTGTCCTGACTTGGGCAGAAATAGGGAAGCGTAAATATTTCCTGGAAACAGAGAACCTGAACCCCCTTCTCTGCAGCCTGCCGTATCAGGGGAAGATGAGCCTCCAGCATTTTGTCCCTGATCTGTTCAACAGGCTCATCGACATCTGCTTTCAGGCTCATCTGAATAAGCCCGGTGCGAACTTCAGTTCCTGCCAACTCCCGGCCAGGGTGCAAATCATGGTTCACCGGCACACCACCTGAAAAGCTGCTCCCATGAGAAAAAGAGGCTTGTACAAGTCAAATATGTTCGACCCACAAGCCTCAGAAAGCACGGTACCAGCCATACCAAGCGTTATACGATGTACAGCCAATAACCGCGCAATAAGTAATAGATCATCTGCTATGACATGCAAGTAGTTACCCGGAATGATGAGTGCTAAAGATATAACAATTGATTCCTGCTTAACTTCAAGGCTCTCAGCTCTCTGACACAACAATCAGACTGATACTCCCAGTCGTGTTAACCCGGAGATTTTCACCCCGAATAAGGTCGCCATCCTTTGCAGCAACCCTTTCATCAGAGTCACTGACATGACCTGCACCAGCAAAAACATACACCAATGCTTCCTTCGGAAGTTCAGTGGTATCACCGGCATTCAGATGCACAATATCAATCGTGGTGTGGCTGTCGAAGGTGTCACTCTCACCTTGACGACCACCATAAATACGTGTGGTTTTGCCTGATTCGGGGCTGTAGTATTTATAACCCGCAGGCTGCCCTGGTTGCTCCGGCAGAACCCAGAGCTGCAGCATGCGGTTGTGGATGTCATCCGGATTAACTTCGTTATGACTAAACCCTTCACCACCTGCACGCTGAACCTGCACATCCCCCTCTTCGAGGCTTTTGCCATGCTCCAGGGAACCTTCATGGGTAACCTGCCCTTCTACCATCACTGAGATCACATCAATTTCACTGTGGGGATGCATTCGGGTTTCTCCTCTGGGATTGAACCGTGCATCTGCAAGGTAAACAAAGCTGCCAAATCCTTCGGAAGTCTCAGATGGTTTACGGCTACCAAATAACCGGGAGTCGGTGACAATTTGATGCTCACGCAGACCGGCAAATCCACCCAACTTCAAACTATCTCTGTTCAACTGAAACATGCCCATCTCCTGTTTTTGATTGTTATGGTTACAGCATAGGCCGGCACAATTGTTTGATAAATACTAATAAATGGATAACATTATCGCTGGATCAACAACAATAAACTGCTCGTATGAAATCCACTGATATAAACGATATGCTGGTATTTCTCGCTGTAGTAGAAGCTGGCAGCTTTACCCTCGCCGCTGATCGCACCGGCATCCCTAAGGCGAATATCAGTCGTAAAATATCAAGATTGGAAGAGCAGCTTGAAGTACGCCTGCTGGAGCGCACTACCCGAACCCAGCACCTGACTGAAGCTGGAAAAAGGTACCTGATACACTGCAGTCGAATTCAGGAGGAGATTAGTCTTGCTGAAGCAGCCGTTTCAGAAGTCGTAAACAGTTTTTATGGTCGTCTTCGCATCGGTACCTCAGTATCCATCGGTCAACAGATCCTGCAGCCAGAGTTGGCCAGGTTTCTTCATCAATACCCTGAGCTGGAATTTCAACTGAATCTGGTCAACCGCCGGGTAGACCTGATTGAAGAAGGCTTTGATCTGCTGATTCGGGTCGGGAAACTGGACGACTCCCGGCTGATTGCCAGACGCCTTGGTACGGCCCAGCGGAAGCTCTTTGCCAGCCCAGCTTATTTCAATAGCCGCCCTGTGCCCAGAACCATAGAAGAGCTTTGCTCATGCGATATGCTGGTTATGGACAGTATCCATGGTGATCATTCTGTAGAACTGATTAATGGTAGAAAGCGAAAACAACTCCTTCTACAACCACGGCTTCTGGCTGATGATTTTGCCATCATTAAACAGGGTGTACTGGATGGCCTGGGTATCGCCATATTCCCGGCCTATATGTGTACCCGGGAAATCGCCGAGGGTCTGTTAATCCCCGTATTGCCCGATTGGGGCATAGAGCCAGTAGACATCTTTGCGCTTTATCCTCAGCACCGTGTCAAAATCCCCAAGGTTAAGGCATTTCTGGATTTTGTGGTTGAGCTGTTTAATAAGCGACTGTAAGACTCAATATGCCGTCGCCACCGTTCAAAACTTGATAAGGTTTATACATATCACCATGGTTATAAAACCAATAGCCACACTGGGTGGAGTCTGGTCAATTAACAGGAGCTTCTATTGAAAAAAGTCGCCATTTTTGGCAACTCTGGTTCAGGAAAGTCCACTCTGGCCAAAGTGCTGTGTCAATCAGAGGGGCTGAAACACCTCGATCTGGATTGCCTTGCCTGGCAGGCCGTGTCACCACCTGAAAGAAAGCCGATATCAGAGTCCTGGCGGGATATTGAAGCGTTTATCAGCCAGAACCCCAACTGGGTTATAGAAGGCTGCTACTCGGACCTGCTGGAACTCGCAATTCCCTTTTCAAGCGAAATCATCTTTCTGGACCTGCCAGTAGACGCCTGTATTACCAATGCCAGGAACCGCCCCTGGGAGCCTCATAAGTACGAATCTAAAGAAGCTCAGGATGTAAACCTGAATATGCTGATTGACTGGATCGCTCAGTATCCTCAACGCAGCGATACCTTTTCCAGATCTTCACATCAGACATTATTTGATGGCTATCGTGGTATGAAAAAAATATATACGGAGAATATCAGGCAGGAAGAGTAAGAAACGCAAAAAATATTCCAGCTGCAGTATAAAACACTGCAGCTTATTCAATACTCAATCTTCATTCACAAAATTGAAAAGTTAATTCAATCAACTTGATGATAGCAATCAGCAAACGTCTCTTTATTCACCGTTCAGTGAATACAGTTAAACTCACAATACGCTCGTTATTGATATGTGAGCTCACTCACTGCTCATAAAACGTTCTCATCTACACGTTAACGTATAGATATTTTACATTGACATTTTATCGTTAATTTATTTCCAGTTTCTATTTCTCTTTACGCGCTGATGCTGCGAAAAACATTCCAGTTCTTTATGGCAGTATGGCTCTCCAATAATGGGCTTAGTTCCTGCGATTCATACTGCCCAATATCCCTTCCACACTCGCTGGAGCACTTGGCAACCAGTGCCGGGCGTGACTTGCCCGCATGAATCATCACAAACTCCTGGTTACGTGTCATCTTCCCGCAGCAGCTGCAAGGACGCTCAATAGTTGATTCAAACATGTTTTATTCCTGACTTTTTAGTCAATTATTTTTTAATACCCGATAATAAAGTTTACAGGATCGGGTTTACGTACTAAATCCAGCGTCAGACTCAAACCGTCATTGTTGACTTTCTAAAGACGGACAGCTGGCTTTATGCAGTCAAATGCATAAAAAGTGACTGCAAACAGTATTTGAGGGAATTCATGACAAGGTTTTGTCGTTGGAAAGCATCTACTTCTAGATTTTGGAGGAATGCTACTCGGTATCGATTTATTGCCTACTGCTTTCTATTTCTTAATTCCCATCATCATGGGTAGTTTCACTACTCTGTTTAATCGATACTACTCCCTTTTTATGGGTAGAGATAGCCTTTTCACAGATTATTTCACACATCCTCACCATCCTGTAGCCATGCGGCTGAAATCAGACACCACATTTCACTGCGGCTCAACCGGATTGTCTGTACCCTGACCTATCGTTATACTGCCCATCCTCTTATTGAACACTGGGCGGTCACACCGCCAATATCACATGACTACTGAAGAAACACTCCCTCCGCAGGGTGAAAAACTGCAAAAAATCCTGGCGGGTGCTGGCCTTGGCTCGCGCCGTGAGATGGAGCGCTGGATTTGTGAAGGCCGGGTTTCGGTTAATGGCGAAAAAGCGACTCTGGGTGACCGAGCCTCGCGTTTTGATACCGTCACCGTCGATGGCCGCCCCGTAAAGCTCGATGCCTATGCTGCCGGTATTCGCCGGGTTATTGCCTATAACAAGCCGGAAGGCGAAATCTGCACCCGTTCTGATAAAGAAGGTCGCCCTACAGTTTTTGATAAACTGCCAAAGCTGAAAGGCGAGCGCTGGATCTCTATTGGTCGCCTCGACCTGAATACTTCTGGCTTATTGATGTTTACCAATGACGGCGAACTGGCCAGCCGATTGATGCACCCTTCCAATACCGTTGAGCGTGAATACGCAGTGCGGGTTATGGGCGACATCACCCCGCAAAAGGTGAAAAATCTGTTTGATGGCGTTGAGCTGGAAGACGGTATGGCACGATTTACCGATATCGTGGATTCTGGAGGTACTGGCATCAATCACTGGTTCCACGTCTGTATCCTGGAAGGCCGTAACCGGGAAGTTCGTCGTCTCTGGGAATCTCAGGACCTGAAGGTCAGTCGTTTAAAGCGGGTTCGTTTTGGCAGCATGATCATTCCTGATCACCTGCGTCAGGGCCAGTTTCAGGAGCTGGAGAAACAGGATATCGATGCGCTTGCCGCGCTGGTTGACCTGCCACCAGCACCTTCCTTCCACAAAAAACCGCAGGATCGACTGAAGAAGAATGAAGTGCAGGCCAAAAAAGTGAAGGGCAGCGGCAGAGGCTTCAGCCCTCACCCGAAAAAGCGCTCCCGTTAGCCTGAGCCAACCTCCTGAGCAGCCGGACCACGCTAAACTGGTTCGGCTAAGTGGATGGATCTGCCTAGACAAAAACACTGTATTTATATACAGTTAACAGAACCTAATACAGGAGGAAGCCCATGTCTATTACCCCCATGTGGCGAGTTGACCGGGACGGAAGCATGTTTACTGACAAGAAAGCCGCAGAAGAACACGATCGTATGCTTGAACTGGCCGATGGCATCACTGGCATGCTGGAAGCCAATTTCAAGATCGATGAACAGCTGGCGGAAGAGATCGGTCTGCTGATGTCACGCAACAAGAATATTCTTGCCAAAGCCTTTAAAGGCAAGCCGGAAGTCCTGCAGGAAATCAAGTTGGAGGATGAAACTCCGGCTGACAATACTGTGGATATTCGCGAAGCAGTCGCTTGATGTTGATGTAAGCCACAAAGGCACCATTCATTCACCGTGAAATGACCTTTGTGGTTACCGGTTAAAGTCCACCATTAGAGCACTGACGTACTGAAATAAGGTGTACTAATTACCAGACAGAACCCCTCATTTTCTAATATCAAAAACACGTCATGCGCGATTACTTTTGATCAGCCGATGTTGACAATATTCATGCATTTTCCGGAGCCCCCTTCATACCCTTCTCTCTCTCCATAGCATTTATGATTGCCTCTACTTTCTTATCCCAAGTCGCTCCACTTCTTAGTGACGGATCATCAATAGATGACAAGGGCTCAAAAGTGATTTTCTCTGGACGATCTGGCGTAGAAACAGGAACTGGAGATTCTACTATTTGCAAAACTGGAGAAGCCTCATTATCCGCACTACCAGAAAATGGTCGCTTATCAGCACTGGACAATTCAACTGAAACACTGGCCTGATGTGATTTTAATGATTCATTTATTAAATCATTTCTCTGCTGTTTCTGCCGGTAGTAATGCTTGTACTTGCCCATACCTGAAAGATTAGACACATTCCCTGTAACAGGGTCTCCAGCTTGCTGCTTAATAGAAGATGATCCGCAATCCGTATTCAGACCCTGACTAGCAAACGGAAAAGAGAGAGAGCGATTAAGGCCAGAAGGGTGAGTATGCAAAGTCTTCTGTAATTGATCGCCCTGTTGTTTTTCCGTGCAGAATGCTTCTTGAACAGGAACAACCAGATCAGGAGCTAATGATACACTCGGCACATCCGGGCTACCGGTAGGGTATGAGTATGATCTGGCTGCCAAAGGCCGAAATCCACCTACAGCTTCTTCTGCATGCATTTCATACCTCCCCTCCAAACGTCCCTGGTTCACACTTACCTGTGGATTAACTGCTGTTGAAGCAAAGTCACCACTATATGACATGGGTTCTGCAGCCATTACCTCTTCACCAGCCATATTCTGGTGTGGATTTTCTGCAATTGGTGGACTTATTGGAGTGATGGCAGGCTGATGGTAGTCGAAAAATGCTATTGGAGCTGCTCTGTGCAGCGCTTGCTGGGGTAAAATCACTTCAGACACTGATACTTTAGGTGATAGCATCGGCATAGCAGGCCCCTTATCGCCACCCACCCCTTTGCGCCTGGAACTTTTGTTTGCCGGAGTGTTGAGTTGCCCATCTTGAGCCTTTCTTTTTCGATTTTTTTTACGGCCTGATGTTGGCTCCTCAACAATATTATCTGCGCTGGAAGGCTGTGATGCTTGATTTGTCGGATATGGAAAACGAACTTCTGGAGCATCCTGTCTTGCCCTGGCCTCGAAGTAAGCTTTTACTGCCTGGGGGGAAACCCCAAGGATAGTACTGGAACTTTTTATTTCATGACTCTGTACCAGTTGACTGATCTGTCGACAATGCTGATAAGCTCCTTCAAGCCATGCCGTTTGCTGGGGATTGAACGGCTGGTGTGGTGGGAAATAACCCAAAGCAGACTCCAGGACAGAATATGGTCGACCTACAGGCTGCTGAAACTGATACGGAAAGGTACCAGATATTACCTCAGGAAACTTCGGGTAGCAGTGACCAACTGGCCCCGTTCTAATACCAGCCGGAATAGAGAGAGCTGCAGGCTGCTTCTCTACTGCCCTCGGCATACTGCCCCCATCAATCGGGTAATTCAGCGGACATCTGGGGAGCATTCCCTGAATTTTATCCGCTCCCACTACGGCTAACGATCGATGATCATACTGACTGACTGATTTATTGTGTGAACCTGAGAAAGAAGGTTGCTGCATACCATTATTAGGCATCGTGCACGGGATAGGCATCCCCGGATAAGCCATATTATTTTGCTCCTGGTAACAAAATAAACGATCAAACTGATAGTGTTTGCGTTTTAAGGAAAATAGATTACCCAATTCATCACTCTAGCTTTTACTGTAATTCTAACCTTTTGAAAAAATCCCTCCGTGCACTACTCAGATAAATCCCAAACAAAATCTACCAAACAAAATCTACCAAACAAAATCTACCAAACAAAATCTACCAAACAAAATCTACCAAACAAAATCTACCAAACAAAATAGAACAGAATTAATAAATCGCATAATAAATTCGTCAGCACCACAGAATTTTCATAAATAACTAATTCGTCAGAAAAATTAAAAAAAACAAATTTAATCATCGTTATTTTTATCTCACCTGACCAGTTCAGTATTTATAAAAGCAATAATTTCTTATACCCAGTGGGTGCTCTCTCAATTTGATAACTGACTCATAGGTTAGCTTCAACCTTTCCAGTCATGAACTCAGACCAAAGTTGTTCCCAGCGCCCCTTACTCTGGATCAGTGCTCTTGTTGTCAAAAGCACTTCC
>NZ_LUKQ02000668.1 GCF_001647025.1 Endozoicomonas atrinae | reverse complement strand
GAAAATCAACATCATTAAAACCTTCGGGTAGCTGTGGTCGACGAGACATCTGTTCTAGATAATGCATGGTAATGATGCCTAAGCATAGTTGGCGGCAGCTTAAGGATTTAGAAAATGCGATTGGTATAATTTGTCGGGTCGAAATTTATGTAGCCCAATTAGTCTTGAAAAAATCTTTTCTGCACGTGTAATGTCCTCTTTTTCAAAGCCTTCCGTCATATGGGGTTTAAGGCATCTAAACCACCGTTTTAAGCTGGTTCTAAGTGATGTCATATCTTTCCAGTGATTACTTCTATCCAATATAAGTTTCATTGTATAGTCGATGTCTGCTTTTTTTACTGTTTTTTTCAGGCAGGCCTGAATGATGTCTCTGACAGCATCTATTCTTTCTTGCTGACTTTGAGTGTTGTCAGTTTTTTTTCTGTGAGTTGTCTTCTTTTGCGGGGAGTGCGTTTCTTCTTCTGAGAGTAATTCGTCGTCGCTTCTTTCTGGAGAAGATTTTTCAGCTATGGCATCTTCCCTCAGTGTGTGAGGTGCTATTCGAGTGGATCTTCGGCAGGGTGCTCTCTCTGAATGATTGAAACAATAGTACTCTATTTTCACAGCTACTATGGGAACACCACTCATAATAGTTAACTGTCATGCCCGCTTCTGTTATTTCCAGCTCTACCAAAAGCATCGTTTTGCAAATTGAAGTTTCTATAGATTCAGGCAACATGCTGAATCTTGAAGATAGTTTACAGCGTGCACTCAATGAAGCCGGGCAGCTTGGAACAAAAGAGTTATTGGGGCTATTTGAATC
>NZ_LUKQ02000667.1 GCF_001647025.1 Endozoicomonas atrinae | reverse complement strand
TCCATGTTGTCGGCGGCTGCACCAATCGCCCGACTGCCCATTTCCTCCATGAGCTTTTTGATCACATCGGTGCCGAGCTTGCCCTGTTCCGTCAGCTTTCGGAGAACCGTGACATTCTCACCCGTTACCTTGGCGAGTATTTCCCATACGGGAACCCCGGCTTCAATTAACTGACGGAGTTCTTCGGCCTGAAGTTTCTGTTTACCCCAAGCCTGACCGAGTGCGAGGCTGATCCTGCGGAGTTTTTCAAAGTCACCACCGAGCATACTGTTGGTATCAACAATCGCTTGGAGTGATCCGTCCATCGGGTCGAGGCCGAAGTTCTTCAACATCGTGAAGGCTTCAGTCACCTGGGCGATTTGCAACGGTGTATCACGGGTAAACTGCTTGATCCATTCAACCGCCCGTTCGCCTTCGGAGGCACTGCCCATAATGGCATTTAACTGGATTTGCAGGCGGTCAAACTGATCCCCGGTTTCGAGAACCCCCTGCATGGATTTTTTCAGGCCAATAAACGCAGCCGTTGCCGTAACCAATCCAGCAAGACGACCGGTGAGCCGGTTGATGCCATCGGAGGCTTTATTCGCATTTCGGGCAACGCCGCCTAATCCGGCTGAACGCATAGACCGAGCGGTTTCTTTTACTTTGGCCGTTGCCTTCTGGTAAGCGGCCGCTGTGTTGCTGATAGCAGCCGTGATGTTTTTCTGTTGGCCAGCGAGGTTCTTTGTGGATAAACCGGCTTGCTTGAGACTTTGCCGGAGCTCATCGAGCTTTTCCCGCTGATCCTGATAAGCTTTGCTCGCACGAGT
>NZ_LUKQ02000666.1 GCF_001647025.1 Endozoicomonas atrinae | reverse complement strand
GTTTTTACGTTACCCAAGGACATCGTTGTTATTTTTAAAAAAATAAAAGCAAGCTGCACAGAGGGACGAACCTCAGCTTAATAACCCCTAATCTCGGTCTTACACCCACCCTCCGCTAAGGCCGAGATCATGCAACCCGAAAACAAAAACACCCAGCAGCAAACCATCGACCGTATTGCCGCCCAACAGGGCCAGCAACCACAAGCCCCAGGTCAACCCCCGTCTCAACAGGTACCATCGCCACAGACTCCGATGTCACCACCGAAGCAGAACGAGACACCACCCACGGACGCCGAGAAAGCCGCCGCCGCAGGCTCACCACAAACCGAAGGTGACAAAGCCAAGGCCGAAGCCATCCTCTACGACATCGAGTTCGGAGAAGGCGACACCCGACAACTGACACCACAACAGATCAAATCCACATTCGAACGCTACCGCGATCTCAACTTCCAGAATGCCCAGATGAAACCGGTCAATCAGGTCGTCAACGCATTCATGAAAAAGTACGGGGCAAATCCAGCACAGGCAGCCCAAGCCTTGATCAACATGGAAAAAGCCTTTGAAAAGAACCCGCAGCTTGGGCGCGACGCAGGAGGTGATGCCAATTCCGGTCAGCAACAGAAACAAGAACTGACCGACGACGTGTTCAAAAAATGGGAAGAGGACAACGCCGCCGCGCTCCCTCCAGGCTACAAAGAGATGTCTGGCCAGATGCGACAGATGATGCAGATGAATCAGCAGATGCAGCAGATGTTGGCCCAGGTCATCGGCGGTACCCAGGGCGTTGCCAACGCGGCCAACCAGCAGGTCA
>NZ_LUKQ02000665.1 GCF_001647025.1 Endozoicomonas atrinae | reverse complement strand
ACCATTCGCACCGGAGTTAAACAGCTCAGAAAGGCTATGGGAGTGGATGCGGGAGCATGACTTATCAAACAAAGCATTTTCAGGTTATGAAAATATTGTAGATTGTTGCTGTGAAGCTTGGAATAACCTTTGCAGCGAAGCTGGTCGACTGTTCAGTCTGTGCTCCCGTGATTGGGCAGTTATACAGTAGTTAGAAAATTCAATTGGTATTATTTCTCTCAACTGGCACTATGGCAAAACAGAAAGTGAGCAGAAGATTTGGCGTAAGCATCAAAAGTACCTTTCTGACTGTCTAAAGCTGCAAATCCCAGTGATCATATGCACCCGAAAACTGGAGTCTGAGTCAGAGGCTTTGGTTAGAATGAGCGCAGCATGTTCAGCATTGAAAACAGGCTCTCCTACTGGGCATGCTATGGCTGTAATAGCTAATCATGATGAGGGGATATTAGTGTATGACCCTTCGGGAGAAAGAAAGGGAGTATTTACTGAGGATATGATTTCTAATAGGGAGTTTAAGCATTTTAAGAATGGTTCTGTCCAGCTTGTGCGCTGGCGAGATGTCCCTCACAGGTTTTGCATGATATATCTTCCAAAGGGCGCTCCAAGAATATAATGGAAACACTTTGTGGTGTGTTGTTAGGTGTTTTCCGAAGGTTGCATATTTCACTGAGTTCCCTATAATTCGCCGCTCTTCCACGGACTGACCCAGAGGTCACCCACGGATCAGCAGAATGACTATTCATCGCTGACCGGGAAGTGCGGTTTGAAGGTGGGTTGTTTTGAAATGAATGAAAAACAATCGGTTGACAAATCAAGC
>NZ_LUKQ02000664.1 GCF_001647025.1 Endozoicomonas atrinae | reverse complement strand
CCCTGATGACCTACTACCACAAGCACCAGCTGCGAACCCTGCGGGAGATCGTTCACCGCTGGGCACCGCCGAATGAAAACGACACCGACGCCTATGTCAGAAGCGTTTGCCAGCGCATCGGCCTGACTGAGAAACAGCGCCTGCCCATGGGCATCAGCCCATTACTGAACCCATTAATAAAAGCCCTGATCCATCACGAACTCGGATGCCAGCCCTACAGTGACTGGCTCATTGATACCGGTATTACCTGGGAAAAAGAAGGCGTACCCCACCGGATTATCCACTGAAACCAGCAAGCAAAAGCAAGGAACGCTTATGAGCTTCAACAAAATTGCCGCCACCCTGGTCAACACCTTAACCGGCGGATTAGCTGACACCCTGTTCGACGTGGTGAAAACCTACTTTCCCCCGGACATGACCCTGGAGCAAAAGGGCAAAATCTACATGGAGCTCCAGCGGTTAGAGCAGGAGAAACGTCATCAGGCCGACTTGGCACTGGTTAAGGCAGAACAGACCCTGACCGAACGCATCAGCCAGCTGGAAGGGACCGCCAACGACCTCAAGACCCTGCCCATCATCGGCCATCTGATTTTATTCGCCCGAGGCTGCCAGCGCCCGATATGGGGCTTTTTCACTTTATACCTGGATTACCAGTGGTTCACCCAGTGGCAACTTTCCGAGCAGCAGCAGTCCGCCCTGATCGTGATCAACTTATTAGTCCTTGGTTTTCTATTCGGTGAGCGAGCCATCAAGAACGTGGCACCGTACCTGATCCAGGCGGCACAGAACCGACAACGCTGAATCTTGCACAGCCCAGCGG
>NZ_LUKQ02000663.1 GCF_001647025.1 Endozoicomonas atrinae | reverse complement strand
TGATAGCAGCCGTGATGTTTTTCTGTTGGCCAGCGAGGTTCTTTGTGGATAAACCGGCTTGCTTGAGACTTTGCCGGAGCTCATCGAGCTTTTCCCGCTGATCCTGATAAGCTTTGCTCGCACGAGTGACCGCTGTCCGGGCAGTAAGTAGGCTGCTCGACAGTGACAGGGTAGTTTTCTGTGCCTTGTTATAATTCCGGGTCAGCTGATCCAACTCTTTTTGCTGGCGCTGGTATTCCCGGTTGGACTCTTTGACCGCTTTCTTTGCCGCTGATACGGCCTGTATTAGCGTCTGCGTCGGCTTTTTCGTCTTGGCTAGTTGAGTACTTAGACGCTCTAAATCCTTCTCTTGCCGTTGATAAGCCCGGCTCGCTTCGGCTACAGACTTTTTGGCGGACGTGACCGCCTCTTTTAATTCTCTCGTCGGCTTGGAGGCCTGTTTGTACTCTTTTGCCAGCCGGTCTACTTTCGCCTCGGCCTCCCGGAAGGCATTGCCAGCATTACGGACAGCTTTTGTCTGCTTCTGAAAAGCAGTCAGCAGTGCACTCTGGTTTTCCAGCGTCGAGAGCTTGTCCTTGAGCTCTTTGGCTTCCGCTTTCAGAACATCAAGGGAGTCAGCGGATTTTTTAACGTCCTTGGAGAGCAGATCCTTTGCTTTCAGGACTAAGCGAATAGCTGATTCTTTGATATTGGCCATAGTGCTTTAATTCAAAAAATAGCCCCTCGGAAGGGGCAAAGTTGCAGGAAGCAAACGGTGGATTACTGCGCCAGGTCAATCTGCATAAAGGTGCTGAGGCCGGAACCCTCAACGGTACTGTCTGC
>NZ_LUKQ02000662.1 GCF_001647025.1 Endozoicomonas atrinae | reverse complement strand
AGATCAACGTGCGTTCATCGCCGATGGCGTGCCAGCGTTGTGTACCACCGTGGGTTTGTGTCACGGCAGTGATCTGGCTGTATCCAGCGTAACTTTCCGGGCTGGTCACAACATCGGCAATCTGCATTTTGAACCCTTGCTGCTGATTACCGTCAGACTCCACGATCAGGTACATATCGTCCTGATGGGCTGAATGATTTTTGTACACGGTGCGGTTACTGTCCGGCACCGTCGAGGTCATTTCCTTTGTCCAGCCAAATCCCGGTTTACTGCCGTATCCGGTCACCAAAATCGCATCGAGCACTTCAATGATGGAATTTTTATAAGCGCCATAACCGCCGCTTAAATACTTAAATTCCGGGGCACCTGAATCGTTCCAGCTGTAGTATTGAACCGGCATCAGTCTGCATCCCCCCGAATCTGTAGTGTAAAATCGTCGTTAGTTTCCGTTCCCTGACCTGAAAGGACAGTCCTGCAAATCCAGACCGGCGCAAGGCATCCATCGGTATTGAAACGAATAGCGTTACCCGTTGCCCAACCGCTGCCCCATCCATCGGTACGCAGGGTAAAGTAAGGCACGCCGGTTTCCGGGTTAATGGGGGCGGTGTCCGAGGCTGTGGTGCCAGTTGCGATAATCCCGAGCTTTTCTTCTACCACCTGAAAGGCTGAACCGCTGGTAAAGATGATCGACCACTTCCCATAGATGGCTCCCTTGTTGGTCACTTCCACCGGATAGTTGATAGTGTTGTATTGCGCCGTGGTCTGATCCCCAACCCGGTGATCAGTCCAGTTCGGGTCGCCGTTGTCCCATACCTTCTGGCTGA
>NZ_LUKQ02000661.1 GCF_001647025.1 Endozoicomonas atrinae | reverse complement strand
CCGGGTATCATGGACGGTGCCAGAGAGCCAACCCCAGAGGCAAACTGGAGGCCAAAACCGGCAGCGGTACTGCCCTCGGTCAGCCCGAACCGGCCTTCGCCTTTCTTCTCGATCCCGAACCCCTGCATCGCCTCGATGCTGGACGGGGACATATTGTCGAGCTGTTCCTCGGATTTCTCCCGCAGCCAGTCACTGGCGGCATTATGACCATCGCCGCCCACCAGTCGGCTCGCACCGGATACCAGGTCAGCCGCACCGGCATAACCGCCATGCCAGAGCGCATCCCACAGGTCACCGGCATAGCTGCTCTCCGGGTTGCCACGGCGGCGGGTATGCTGATCAAACAGGGAACGGGCTTCCCGATGGTAGCCCTCCGGTATCTGGGGCTTGAGATAGTGCCGCCAGTAATGCTCCCGCAGCCGTTCCTGTTCCTGATCGTCCCCCTGCTGAAACATCGGGGTCGAGCTGAAATCGTTCCAGTTCATAGAATCGTCCTTGAAAAAACGCTGGCCGCCACCCACTACCTGTTCCCCGTAAAAGCGGGTCAGGTGCTTTGCGTGTCTTTTTCGGGAAGTGGGAAGCGGTCTGTTACCGTCCGGCTGAGGGATGGAAGTGACGGAAGGTGCCGGGGGTGCGGTTCAATGGGTCGTAACCGTGATAGCCGTAACCCTGCCCCTGCTTCGGTACGGCGGCATTGGGTGTCACCGGAGGGGGTGGTGGCGGTGTCATTGCTTCCCCGCCCCCCAATGCCTGCTTCAAAGCCGCCAGCGGGTCCTGCTGCGGCTGTTGCTGCTGACCAAACAGATCAAACCCCAATGTCCGGTTCG
>NZ_LUKQ02000660.1 GCF_001647025.1 Endozoicomonas atrinae | reverse complement strand
CAACCATGAGAGCGTGGGCATTTGCCTGGTCGGTGGATTGGATAACAACAACCAGCCGGAAGATAACTTTACCCCACTGCAGAAGCGAATGCTGAAGCTGCTGATTGCTGGTCACCAGGCTCTGTACCCTGATGTGGAAGTACGGGGTCATAACCACTTCAGCGAACATAAAGCCTGCCCAAGTTTTCCCGTTGAAGTATGGCTCTACCAGGAAGGGCTGCAGGGAGTTGATCTGTGAGCTGGGCGGCTGCTGTCCCTTTGGTGGGGAAGGTCATTGATAAGCTGTTCCCTGATGCCAACAAAGCAAGTGAAGCTAAAGCACAGCTAGCTGAGATGATGATCAACGGGGAGATCAAGGAACTGGCAGAACAGGCAGGCATCATCACCGCCGAAGCCAAGGGAGAGAGCTGGCTGCAACGCTGCTGGCGTCCCCTGGTGATGCTGGTGTTCACGGTGTTGGTCGTCTGCCGCTGGATGGGGTGGGCAGCACCGGATCTGAGTGAAGAGGTTGAGTTGAAACTGTTCAGCATTATCCAGCTGGGCATTGGTGGTTACATTGCCAGTCGTGGTGTGGAGAAGGTGGCGAGAACATGGACGCAAAGCAGATGATAAAAGTTATATGTCGTGTAGCTGTGGTTTTGCACCGATTCAGAAAAGTTCGGTATCGTCCGTTTGATGCTCTGAAAGCCCTGTCATTACTGACTTCCTGCAAGGCGGAGGGACCCTGCGAACCTTTAGCTAATGCGGGGGTACAAAGCCGCAGGCTTTCGCCAGTGACAGAGTGAAAATCGGGGTTGACAGTGGTTGACAAAAACCGAAGGAGGCCAGTGTTTTTCA
>NZ_LUKQ02000659.1 GCF_001647025.1 Endozoicomonas atrinae | reverse complement strand
CAACCATGAGAGCGTGGGCATTTGCCTGGTCGGTGGATTGGATAACAACAACCAGCCGGAAGATAACTTTACCCCACTGCAGAAGCGAATGCTGAAGCTGCTGATTGCTGGTCACCAGGCTCTGTACCCTGATGTGGAAGTACGGGGTCATAACCACTTCAGCAAACACAAAGCCTGCCCAAGCTTTCCCGTTGAAGTATGGCTCTACCAGGAAGGGCTGCAGGGAGTTGATCTGTGAGTTGGGCGGCTGCTGTCCCTCTGGTGGGGAAGGTCATAGATAAGCTGTTCCCCGATGCGGACAACGCGGATCAGGCCAAAGTGGTTCTGGCCGAGATGATGATCAACGGGGAAATCAAGGAACTGGCAGAACAGGCAGGCATCATCACCGCCGAAGCCAGGGGAGAGAGTTGGCTGCAACGCTGCTGGCGTCCCCTGGTGATGCTGGTGTTCACGGTGTTGGTCGTATGCCGCTGGATGGGGTGGGCAGCACCGGATCTGAGTGATGAGGTTGAGTTGAAACTGTTCAGCATTATCCAGTTAGGTATTGGTGGTTATATCGCCAGTCGCGGTGTGGAGAAGGTGGCGAGAACATGGACGCAAAGCAAGTGATAAAAGTTATGTGTCGTGTAGCTGTGGTTTTGCACCGATTCAGAAAAGTTCGGTATCGTCCGTTTGATGCTCTGAAAGCCCTGTCATTACTGGCCTCCTGCAAGGCGGAGGGACCCTGCGAACCTTTAGCTAATGCGGGGGTACAAAGCCGCAGGCTTTCGCCAGTGACAGAGTGAAAATCGGGGTTGACAGTGGTTGACAAAAACCGAAGGAGGCCAGTGTTTATCA
>NZ_LUKQ02000066.1 GCF_001647025.1 Endozoicomonas atrinae | reverse complement strand
AAAACGATGCTTTTGGTAGAGCTGGAAATAACAGAAGCGGGCATGACAGTTAACTATTATGAGTGGTGTTCCCATAGTAGCTGTGAAAATAGAGCACTATTGTTTCAATCATTCAGAGAGAGCACCCGGATCAATCTGGTCGAGTTGTTATGAAGGTTGATGATAAGTGCCTTTTGTTATTAATGGAGCGAGTATATGTTGGAATAGCGTGTGGGCAGATTAAATTTGATTTAAATTCTCAAGAGAATGATGCTCTTAAAAAGTTTATTGAAGATTATAAGATTGCTATATCAGATGCAACGCATCATAAGCTGTTTGTTAATCCAAAAGATGAAAATTGCGTGAAAGTGTTTGATGAATGTCTTGAGTTTTGTCTCAGGCTAGAACAGGCTCCCATTACAACTCAGATGTCTTCTAAGGAAAGAGAGGCGCTGAATGTAGGATACTGGCAAGGATATAAGGACGGTTACGCTGCAGGTGCAGGGATGGTTTGAAAAAGTAAGCTTAATACGCTTTTTCCTCTATTACTGGTTCCTTCTTTTTGCCGGTAATATTGTATTATTTAATATAATAATGTTTTTTAATTGAAAGGCAGATAAATGTAATTACAAGGAAGTTTATTGGTAAATAATTGTTTTATTGTCTTTTTTTAGTCATGTGAGAGAATGGTTTTTGTGCTTTGTTATTCTTGTTGGATAATTAAATAAAAAAGTAGGCTGGCTGCTATTGTGTTGATAGGAGGGGTTAAAAATCCATGCCAGCTTATAGCTGGCTTTTAATAAGGTTTTTTGCAGAGTGTATGGGTTTTTGAGTTGGCAAAAAGCGAATAACATACTTGGAATTCGATCTGTCAATTAATAATAACTGGAGTAAATTAAACTCCAGCTAATTCTTCAACCCTAAGCCTGCATTTCATACATCAAGTCTTACATTAAGAGTTCATCAAACAGCTGCACTTTCACCAGGTCACCGGCTTGTTTATCACCATCCTCTTCGGCCAGCACGATATAGCAGTCAGAATGGCTCATTGTGCTTAGGACTCCAGAACCCTGATGACCCGTGGACATGACCTGAAGTTCACCGGATTCACTGTAAACCAGCCTTCCTCTCTGAAAATCCCTGCGCCCTGGACGTTTCTTGAGCTGGGTTTGCGTTGACAGTGTGAGTTCAACTTTTTCTACCGGCTGCTGGTTCATCATATGGCGCAAGGCTGGAGCCGCCAGCTGCTGGAAGGTGACGGTAGCCGATACTGGATTACCGGGCAGACCAAAGAAAACACTGTTCGGAAGTTGCCCAAAGGCAAAAGGCTTGCCCGGTTTGATGGCCAGTTTCCAGAAGCCGGTTTCTCCCAGTTCATCAAGAATGTCTTTGGTGTAATCTGCATCACCAACAGAGACACCACCGGAACTGATCACCGCGTCAGCCTCCTGATCGGCTTTCAGGAACGCCTTTCTTAATGCCTCTTTATCGTCAGGAATCTTGCCAAGGTCGATGATTTCGACGTCCAGTTTTTTAAGCATGGCTTTGATAACAAAGCGATTACTGTCGTAAATGTCGCCCTGTCCCAGTGGCTCACCTGGAAGTTTCAGTTCATCGCCGGTAGAAAATACGGCTACTTTGACTTTTCGATAGACAGTGATATTGGCAATGCCCAGCGAGGCCAGCAGTCCGATATCCTGAGGGCGGACTTTCCGGCCCGGTGTGAATACCTGAGAGCCTTCCGGAATATCTTCCCCTGCTTTTCGGATATTGTTGCCGATCTTCTCTGGTTTCTGGAGAAAATGAATACCCTGATCTGTGGTCTCAGTCTGCTCCTGCATAATAACCACATCGGCACCTTTGGGAATGCTGGCGCCCGTCATGATACGAATGCAGTGTCCGGCGGGAATCTCTCCGGAAAAAGGGTGCCCTGCCAGGGACTGTCCTGCCAGGGGTAAGGTGTCATGGCTCTGCAAATCCTTCAGGATCAGGGCATAACCGTCCATGGCAGAATTGTCATGAGAAGGCACATTGATAGGCGATACGATGTGCTCTGCTAATACTCTGCCAAGGCTGTCTTCCAGAGAAACGGTTTCTAATCCAGATACTGGTTTTACACCGTCGATCAGGGTTTCCAGTGCTGCTTCCAGCCTCATTAATCCATCAGTTGCACAGCAGTCACTCATGCTTGGCCTCGTTCATGTCTATGGCAGAAGTTCTCAATAAAACCGGCAATGTGTTCGGGGCGGTTGATATCCAATTCTGCCAGATGATCAGGAAGATTGATGCCGGGATTGCCATCCCAGGCTATGGCAATGATATGGGGGTCATCAGTAAACAGGAAGGGCTTTTCATAATCACTGCGATGAAGCTCGATTTTAGGTATGGGTGCCTCTCGAAAACCTTCCACTAGGATTAAATCGAGCTGATTCTGGTTGAGCAGTTGCAGCTGCTCCTGCAGCTGTCGTTCGTATCCATCTGGGTATTCGGTATAGCAAATAGAACGACCTGGCATGCTCAACACCAGCTGGCTGGCACCGGCATGTCGTAAACGATAGCTGTCTTTTCCGGGAGGGTCTGGCTCTATCGTATGATGAGAGGCTTTGACTATGCCTGTTCTAAGGCCCTTGCTACCAAGAAGTGGCAGTAGTTTTTCAATAAGCGTTGTTTTACCTGTGCCGCTGAAGGCTGCTATGCCCAGAACGGGAATATTGGCAATAATCATTGAGGCAGTCATAGAAGGTGTCTTTTTGGCCTGCAACTAGGGGGTGTTACCAACTGGCCATTCAACCAGTTGGTCATACAATCACTCAGGCAAGGCGAACGGCGCAGGACATGGGGTTCCCTGTTCAAGGCGTTCAACACGGCATGAGTGCTTGTATGACTAACCCGAAGGGCCACCCATTATTTGCACCATACAGCGTTGCTCACTGCTCATGTGGAACAACCACACTACGCAGCTCGCGCCTTGTCTGGCGCAAATAATGAGTGGCTGGTTGTATGTCCAGTTGGTAACCCCCCCTAGATGTTAACAGGAACCATGGATAGCATATTGCTCGAGGGCTGTTCACATATCACAGAGTGTCCCCAGTTAATCTGGATCACTTTTGCTATCCGTACAAAAAAGATCCAGACTGCATGCAAGGTGTACTGTATTCGTCGCTTATGGCTTTCATGGATCAAAAGGGTCAGAAGAATAGCAGATTTACGTATTAATCCAATAAAACAATAGTGCCTGATGTCATGGTTTTTCGAGAAATAAGCAGGTAGGATTCACTTGACTGTTGTAAAACGATCTCAACAGTCCCTTAAGCAGTATGATTTCTACTATTTTTAACAGTCATGTGTGGCTGTTTAACGTTGTGATTAACTGAATCAACAAGCGAGCGCCGAGCTTCGGTTCCTAAAGGGTTGTATCCCTACGGACTGGAAGCCGCAGTCAGAGAATGCATAACTGGCTGCCAGGGCTGTAGAAGAAATTCTGCTGCCTCCCGCGATTGGAAAGGTGTTCTATGCAACCATTGCAGGATCTTCAGGGACGGAAATTCCCTTACTTGCGGCTGTCAGTCACAGACCTGTGCAACTTTCGTTGCAACTACTGTTTGCCTGACGGCTGCCTTGACCATCACCACAGTGAAGCATTAACCATTGACGAAGTACGTCGTCTGGTAACTGCTTTCGCCTCCGTCGGTGTGGAAAAAATTCGCCTGACCGGTGGGGAGCCTACCTTGCGTCAGGATTTTTCCGACATTGTCAGAACCATCAAGCAAATCCCCGGCATAAAAAAGCTGGCCATGACCACCAATGGTTACAAAATGGATCAGCGGGTTACGGATTGGCTGGATGCGGGTATTGATGCCATCAATGTCAGTGTGGACAGTCTCGACCCGAGAGCCTTTGAGCTGATTACCGGTCATAACCGGCTTCGGGAAATTCTGTCAGGCATTCAAAACGCTTTTGATCATGGTCTGCCATCCATCAAAGTGAATGCGGTGGCTATGAAAGGCATTAATGATGATGAGCTGGACGCCTTTCTTGACTGGATCCGGGACTACCCCGTCTCTGTTCGCTTTATGGAATTGATGCAAACCGGCAATAATCTGGAATTTTTCCAGAAGCATCATTTTTCGGGTAAAAAAATTCAGGAGCTTCTGTTGGAGAGGGGATGGGTTAGAAAGGTGCGTTTGTATGATGCAGGGCCTGCCCAGGAGTATTGCCACAGTAACTATGAGGGAACTATTGGTTTGATCATGCCATACAGTAAAGATTTCTGTAATGACTGCAACCGGCTTCGAATTACCAGTCTTGGACAGCTTCAATTATGTTTGTTTGCTGAATCAGGCATTGATTTGAGAGATCTTTTGCAAAGTGATGGTCAACAGGAAGAGCTGTTGGCTCGAATACGTGACTCACTGAGACTCAAGGAGGATGGCCACTTCCTAGATCAAGGTTGGACGGGAGGGACTCAGAGTATTTCCCAAGTAGGAGGCTAGTTCATCCACTGGCTAGGAGCCTGTCGGATTTACCACTGATCTACTGCGAAAATGCCGGATTTGGCCAGTTTTTATGCTGCTTCTCGTTGAATAGAGCCACTATTCGCCTCAAATCAGCATAAAAACTGGCTCAAACCGGACATTTCCTCGCTACGGTCGGCTAAGTACGACAGGCTCCTAGCTTTCCCTGGTGCTGGTTTTGAGTATTTCAGTAATGGCATTCATTTCATCAATAAGATCGACCCCAATGACTTTTTTGGGGTCCTCTGAATCGATATTCAGGATTGTCGTTGCTGTTTCCTCTTGATGTTCCAGTTTGAGCAGGTAGTCCCCTGTTGGTGTGCAGACCTGGCTGTTACCACAGTAATTGCCGGAAATTGTTTCGGTACTCTCGGATCCCAGCCGATTGCACGTCGCAATATAAACGTCATTCTCAATCGCTCTAGCCCTTGCCATATGAAGACTCTGTTGCCCTCCAAAGTTGGCTGGATGCAGAATAACGTCGACTCCCTGCTTCACATACTCCCGCACGATTTCTGGAAACCAGAGATCAAAGCAGATCGCTATACCAAGCCGGATGCCCATATGTTCAAAGACGACGGGTTTATTTCCCCGCGAGAAGTACTGACGGTCAATATTGGTTTGACTGATTTTCCGGTAACAGGCTTTTAAACCATCCTTATCCACAGCGACTGCACTGTTGAAATACTGGTTGTCTTTTTTCTCTGGGAGTCCGGCAACTATCAGGGTGTCAAGTTGCCGGGCAAGTGACTGGAGTCTTACTATCGTCTTACTGCCTGTATTTTCTTCCGCCAGTTCATGCAGTTCAGTTGCACTCTTAAAAAGATAGCCAGAAGTAAACAGCTCAGGTAGTAGAACAATATCTCCTGGGGTTTGGCATGAGGTTAACAGTGACTCTACAGTATCAAGGTTGGCTTGAGGCTTTTTATACCTTACTTCCATCTGTGCAAGAGTCAGTCGCATAATACAGGTTTTCCGTTGTTTAATGGCAGTCGATGGGTTGTTCAAATGAATAGCCTTTGACCTCACTGATGCGAATCAATCCATCGTATTGCTCAGCAAAACCGTCCACTTTTTCATCCAGAAGGTGTCCGCGAAACTTCAGATACATTGGCTGGTAGGGTGTTTTGAAGTTGGTTTTATAAAAATCCTGCATGCTCTGTCCGGCCCAGTCAAAACTCACCCAGTAAGACAGGTTACTGCCGCATGGAGTAAAGCTGTGGACTTCATGTCCCCAGATGTATTTACCCTCAAAAATCGAATCAAAGTCCACAGCATTGACAGTAGGAGAGAGCAAAATAAACAGGGCTATGAAATAACGTTTCATGACTGTATTCCAGGTGATACAACTTACGTGGAGCCTTTCGGACTTTTTCTCACTACGATCGGTTAAGTCCGAGAGTTTCCTAGACTATCACTGTGTCCAAGAAAGCCAACCAGGAACCCCTGTTTAAATACGTGCTTTGCATGGAGTTTCTGGATTGCAAATGTACGGGCTGGAAGTTCATGCTAAAGATATATAACTATAGTGTTATTTTTTTGATTTATATCAATGCGTATCGCTTTGTTGTCTAGTAAAAAGCATTTACTGGTTAGTGGGAAATTACTATAAATTTACGTTTTTCATTAATACCTGCAGCTACCCGCTGCGCATGCCGTAACTTCTTTGTCAGGCAATCACCCCTGTCGTCAAAGGCCTTCCGATCCTACACCCCGGATCAGCGGTAACAGGCACAATCCCTTTTTCTCGATTTCAGTATATGGAACTGGTTCCGTATTACTTGTTGCAATGGAGTGATGTATGCAACGGGAACAGTGGGCCTCACGCACCGGGTTTATTCTCGCCGCCGTAGGCTCTGCAATTGGTCTTGGTAATATCTGGCGTTTCCCCTACATGACCTATGATAATGGTGGGGGCGCTTTCCTTATTCCTTATTTCTTCGCCATGCTGACAGCCGGTATTCCATTTATGATTCTGGAGTTTGGCCTGGGGCAGAAACTGCGCAGTTCTGCTCCAAGAGCATTCGCCAAACTGCACAGTAAAATGGAGTACCTGGGGTGGTTTCAGGTATCGGTGGCGGCGATTATTGCCTGCTACTACGTTGCGGTTATTGGCTGGAGTATCTCTTATCTTGGTTTCTCTTTTACTCAGAGCTGGGGAGCCGATGCCAATGCATTTTTCTTTGGAGAGTATCTTCAGCTGGGGGGCGATAACAGTCCTTCTGCCCTTGGTTCACTGCAATGGCACATTGTTGCACCGATCCTCCTGGCCTGGGCGGTAAGTTTCTACGCGACCTTTACCGGAGTTCGCACTGGTATTGAGCGACTGGGCAAAATTATGATGCCTTTGTTGTTTATCATGGTGGTTGTACTGACCCTGCGGGTTTTGATGCTTCCTGGTGCGGCTGATGGCGTAAACTGGATGTTCAAACCTGATTTCTCGGCGTTGTTGAATCCCAAGGTGTGGTCAGCTGCTTATGGTCAGATCTTTTTCACCCTGAGTGTTGGCTTTGCCATTATGATTGCGTACTCCAGTTATCTGCCTGAAAAGTCGGATATCAATAATAATGCAATCATGACCGTCTTTATTAACTGCGGATTTTCCATGATGGCTGGCGTCATGATTTTCGCTGTGCTGGGCTATATGGCTGGGCAGCAGGGTGTATCCCTGACTGAAGTTGTCAGCTCAGGTGTTGGGCTTGCCTTTGTCACCATTCCAACAGCGATCAATCTGCTGCCTATGCCCTGGTTGCTTGGCCCCATGTTCTTTATTGCCCTAGTTGTAGCTGGGTTGAGTTCCCATATTTCCATTATGGAAGCCATTGTCTCTTCAGCTATGGATAAGCTGGGCTGGACACGTCGTAGAACAGCTGCAGTCATCTGTGGTGCCGGTGCGCTGATTTCTATGGCTTATGCGACGAATGGCGGATTGTTACTGCTGGATATAGTTGATTACTACATTAATAACATTGCGTTACTGGGAAGCTGCCTGATTGAGCTGTTCCTGTTGGCTTGGGTGTTTAAAAAGCTTCCTGAAATGCGTGGCTACGTTAATAACATCTCTGAGATTGTGGTTGGTTCCTGGTGGGAGTTCTGTATTCGCTACCTCTGCGTAGGTCTGTTGTTAGTGATTGTGGGCAATAACCTGATCACTGCAGCAACTGAGAACTATGGTGGTTATGCTTCTGCTGATCAGATGCTGTTTGGCTGGGGAATGGTAGCTGCCATGGTGGTAATAAGCTGCCTGATTTCCACCCGTCGCCCTTATCCAATGCCTGTGGAGGCCTGATATGACTGTTGCTGCAATTGCCATGATGAGCTTTGGTTTTGGTGTTACCTGGGGGGGGGCTGCTCTCTGTATCCGTAAGGCGATGAAAAGTCAGGTTGCGGATTAAAAATTATCCCTTTAAGAATGGATTTGATTGAGGGAACAATTAGCTGTGAGATCAATTGATTCATGGCTAATTGTAATCCTGTGATCAATATTGGATAGGGCTGAGTTTCTTAAGAGTCACTTAACTTATTTTCAGGTTGTATTCAGGCTTTCTTCTTTCTTTATCTTTTCTCTGATTATTGGGGCACGGACTCTATATACGTCATTCCAGGTAAAGGGTTGTCTTGTGTTGGGGTTGCATGGTACCAAGTCTTTTCTGACCTTCAATTCAAACATTTTTTTCAATCGTTTGTAGCTGAATAAATCCTCATGACCGTTTTCAGAACAAAGTACGACCGCATCTTTGGGGTATGACTTCTGGGCCAGAGTACAGAACCAGTTAGCATCAGGCCCTGGTACATAGCTTGGCAGGTCTTCTCTTTCAGGAACTTCATCTGGCCTAAAGGTGTTATGTTTTAGCCGGGTAGCCGGAAGCTGAATCTGAAGTTCTATTGTTTCAGCCAGGAGGGCCGGTGTGCTTGAATAATGGCTGCTGTAATCAGGCTTTGCCCTGCAGTTTTCTTCTATTGTGATATTTGGTGTTATTGTTATTGCAGACTGTCTTTCCACTGGTGGTGATGACTCTGGCTTTAACGGTTCACTCTTTTCTGCTTTATTGATTCTTTTGGTTTGACCAGTATATGGGGATAATGGTTTTTGAAACTTTTTCAAACCTTCATGATCATCAGCTGGTGTATTGAAATAAGTATACGGGTCAGAGTATTTCCAGACTCCGTTCAATACTTTTCTTGTGTATTTTGGCTTTCCATTAATGGTTGCATCAATGATTGACACAGGCACTGCGCAGGCTAACGTTCCCCAAAAATAAGGAGAGATTAAAACAGGAAGTGTAAATGCTGTAATAGCTGCACCACCCACAGCACCCGTGACCAGCTTGGGAATTAATGTACTTTCTGAAAGTGCTCTAGACAGTTTAATGGCATAATCATGAATGGGCCTGAAAGTGCACTGGTTTTCAGTACTGTTTGTGAAAAGGTTTCGAATCGTTATTCCCAGTCCGTAGATTGCACCCAGCGTTGCACCAATTACTATGGCAGATGCTGCAGCAACTTTATAACCCAGAAAAAAACCTACTTTTACTGCCTGATTAATAAGGAGTAAAGGCTGTTGAATAATTTCAATGGGTGAACTCAAGATAGGGTGGTTTTCCTGGAAGCTGTGAATAATACTTGCTGCTGAGTTATTCACTTCCATAGCTATTAAGCCTTTAATCTTAGTGATCAGGAGTATGTGAACTGTATTCACACCTGTTTTTAATTTAAATACAAAAAGTATGCAGGATTTTTATTAATATTAATTTGATGTTTTGATAAATCACCTGCGTGAATCTTATAGGTAGCTTTGCTTTAATTCTGGGCTTTTCTGGTTTCTGACCAGATTTCTGGTCAAAGGTTCAGAAAATCTAACAGGCTACTTTATTCTGTAGCTTTATTGTTCAGTGACTGGTTACTTAAGACTATGAAAACGATATTGATTACTGGCTTTGAGCCCTATGCTGGTATGCCACTGAATCCGGCTTTGGAAGCGGTAAGAATTCTAAATGGTACAGAGTTACAAGGTTTGGGGGTTATAAGAACGGTTACCGTTCCAGTTGTCCATACCAAATCCATTGCTACGGTCACTTCTGCAATTTGTGATTATGAACCTGATGCAGTCCTTATGATCGGTCTGGCTCCGGGGCGTATTGGTATTATGCCGGAACGGGTTGCTATCAATGTGGATGACTTTCGTCTTGTGGATAATGAAGGCAATCAGGTTGTTGATGAGCCAGTGGTTGAAGGAGGCCCTGCTGCTTATTTCACTACTCTGCCAATAAAAACGATTGTACAAGAAATGCGTCAGGCAGGTATCCCCGCGTCGGTGTCTAACAGTGCCGGTACTTTTGTTTGCAATCATCTTTTCTACGGTGTGATGCATGAACTCAGAAACCAGGATGTCCGGGCCGGGTTTATTCATGTGCCGTTATTGCCAGAGCAAGCGGTCAAGTGTGATGAACCTTCCATGGCACTGGAGCAGATTGTCAAAGGACTCACCATTTGCGCTCGAACAGTGCTGGAACATCAGAAAGACATTGCCCTTCCAGCCGGTGAAATTGCCTGATGTGTAATGCCGTAGGCTGTTGAATGGGCTGAGTGAACTAAAGAGTTTGAAATACATAACCTTGTTAAACAGGCTCCACCACCACTGAACTTGTACTCATGGTTACGGTCATAAGGGCTGATAAGGTGCATGGTGCAACCTTTAAAGCCCTCAAGAGGCTGTTTTTCTCAGAAAGGCGGGTTGGTCAAATGATCGGTTCATTCGTTGTCACGACAAAGTATGTGGCACTGGTAGCCATTGCTGTTCTGTTTTTTATGATGGGTGTTCTGACCTCTTTGAATGATGTTCTTATACCTCATCTGAAAGCCGTTTTTGGACTCAGCTACTTTCAAGCCTTACTGATTCAGGTGGTCTGGTTCCTGGCTTATATGGTGAACAGCTACCCCTGTGGCAAGGTGGTCCGGCAGACTTCATACAGGACTGGCATGGTTTCCGGCTACCTCATTGCTGGCCTGGGGTGTTTGCTGTTTTTGCTCGCCTGGTATCTGGACAATTATTATGCCTTTTTAATCACACTATTTGTCGTGGCATCTGGTATCAGTTTTCTACAGGTTGTATCCAGTCCTTATGGTGCTGCGTTGGGTGATCCATCGATTGAACACCAGAGGCTGGTTTTTTTGCACGCTTTCTTTGCTTTAGGTACAACCGTAGCTCCAATGGTTGCAGGGCCCGCAATACTCGACTCGGTGGGGACTGAGCGGTTAAACATTGGCTTCGCTTCAGAGGCGCAGCAGGGGGCCATGACACTCCTGATGCCATACGGGGTTCTCGGCTTATTATTATTGGTATTGGCTTTGGTCAATAGCGTGCTTCCCATGCCGGATCTGATTGCCGAAGATCGCTTGGATGGAGTGTCTGCAAATGACAGTGCCTGGCGTTATCCCCACACGATTTTTGGCGCCGTTGCGGTCTTCTTCTATGTCGGAACAGAGGTGTTGCTGGGTAGCTTTATCATCAACTACGCCCTCTTTGAACAGGTGAAACTGCCCTACAGTGAGTTATCCTTGTTCGTCTCTCTGTACTGGGGAGGGATGCTGATTGGCAGAGTGTCAGGCCCCTTTGTAATGAAATACGTCAGGTCGGATTATCTGTTGATTATTTCTGGTTTGGGTGCGTGCTTCTTATTGGTTGTGGGAATGACTAATCATGGATTGATGGCGGTTCTGATAGTTGCACTGGTTGGACTATTTAATTCTACCATGTTTCCTGTCATTTATGGGCTTGCCATGAAGGGACTATCTCCCATGGTGGCCACTCAGGCATCCGGTATTGTTACCACTGCCATTGTTGGTGGTGCTGTCATTCCTCTTGCTGGTGGGATTGCAGCAGACCTGTGGGGGATTAAATCTGCTCTATGCTGTTCTGCTTTTTGTTATCTGATTATTTCTACTTATGGGTTCTTTTCCTTGCGCAGGCGGACCTTGGGTGAGGGGGAATAGATAACCCGGAGGTTGGCTGTTACTATGCCTGCACCATAATGTATAAGTAACCCGATTGGGTTGGAGTCTTATGAACCGAATTCCCCTGACTATTTTCTTACCTGAAGCCAGCAGGATTGCCGCGGGCTGTATGGGGTTGGGTGGAGACTGGGATAATAGCCCGGTGTCAAAAGATCATATGATGCAGGCGCACCAGTTTCTGGATAGTGCTCTGGAGAGCGGCATAAATTTTTTTGACCACGCGGATATTTATACACGTGGCAAGGCTGAGCAGGTATTTGGCGGGGTATTGGCTGAGAGGCCGGGGTTGCGGGAAGACATATTCCTGCAAAGCAAGTGCGGCATTCGCTTTGCCGAAGGGCGTGTTCCCAATCGCTACGACTTCTCTCAAGACTGGATTCTTCACAGTGTCGAAAACAGTCTTACGCGTTTGAATACTGATTATCTGGACCTCCTGCTCCTGCACAGACCGGATCCGCTTATGCAGCCGGAAGAAGTGGCCGAGGCGTTTCATCAGCTGCAGAAAGACGGAAAAGTTAAGCATTTTGGCGTGTCAAATATGAATGGCCACCAGATTAAATACCTTCAGTCATTCCTTGATCAGCCTATCGTGGTCAATCAGTTGCAGATGGGCCTGACCCATCTGGACTGGCTGGATGAAGGCGTACTGGTCAATCACGCTGAAGGGCAGGCGGTCAGTTTTACGCCAGGCACTATTGAATACTGTCGTAGCCACAATATCCAGCTACAGGCCTGGGGCTGTTTAAGTAAAGGTGTATTCACCGGGAAAGATGTTCATGGTGAATCTGAAGCTATTCAGGAAACCGCCAGTCTGGTCAACGCGTTTTCAGAGGAGCTGGGTGTTTCCAGAGAGGCTATTGTATTGGCTTGGCTGATGCGCCACCCTGCCGGTATCCAGCCGGTGATTGGAACGACCAATGCTCAGCGTATCAAGGCCTGTCGAGAGGCGGAAACTATCGAATTAAGTCGTGAACAATGGTACCAGTTGTATGTGAGTGCCAGAGGTCGTATGCTCCCATAGCCTGAAAATATCAAGGTGATGTTAGGGGGAAATGTCCGTAGATGCGATAATCCCCTAGTTATTGATGGATAAAAACAGTATTCACTGTCTAAAAAACACGCTAAACTAACTGACCTTTTTCTATCCCCATGCGTAGTCCTTCTGATGGACGCATGGGTTTTGTTGGGAAGTCCTGGCGCTTCGTTTCCTGCATTTAATCCGGCTGAAAAGTTAATTGCCCACTCTATCGAGAGTTCAGCCGCTGGAAGATCAATAGATCTTATTATCCTCTGCCAATGCAGGCCAAGCTTGTTTATCAAGCCTCTCCAAACGCAGTCGTGGACCTCACAGGCGATTCGGTCATGTCTTTCTGAGTTCGATCAGACCGATTTTTCCGGATAGCGGCACCAGGAAGTCCATGGCCTGCAAATTTTCCGAATTATCCTCGGTAATGTGCACTGCCATTCCATTTCTGTTTGCGCCAAGCGTCGCCAGCACCAAGCAGCCATGAGCCGGTTAACCGGACCATCAAATGCCGTCTGATCTGAACCTGACAGCTTTTGAGATCAAGATGGCGGCATTTTTATGGTAAAGAATTGAATTTATGGAGTATCAAATGACTGATACCAACAACGCGATGACTTTTGCGGACCTTCCCCTGTCGGAAGCGGTAATCAAGGCTGTTCAGGATGTTGGTTATGAAAGCCCATCACCGATTCAGGCACAAAGTATTCCTCACCTGCTGGAAGGTCGTGACCTTCTGGGGTTAGCGCAGACCGGTACCGGTAAAACTGCCGCATTTGCATTGCCATTGCTGTCAGCCATTGATTTGAAACAGCGTGATCCTCAGGTTCTGGTATTAACACCGACCCGTGAGCTGGCCATTCAGGTGGCGGAGGCATTTCAGCGTTATGCCCGTCATATGAAAGGGTTCCATGTTCTGCCGGTTTACGGTGGTCAGGATATGCGTGGCCAATTGCGCAGCCTTCAGCGTGGGGCGCATGTGATTGTAGGCACGCCGGGTCGTGTAATGGACCATCTGCGTCGAGAAAGCCTGAAACTGGACAGTCTGAAAACGGTTGTTCTGGATGAAGCGGACGAAATGCTGCGCATGGGTTTTGTGGATGATATTGAATGGATCATGGAGCAGACTCCTGCTAACCGCCAGGTAGCGCTGTTCTCTGCCACCATGCCTTACCAGATTCGAAAAATTGCAGATACTCACCTGAAAGAGCCTGCAACGGTTGAAATTAAAGCCAAAACAGCAACGGTTGACACCATCACCCAGAAAGTTTGCATGGTTAGCGGTTTCCACAAGCTGGATGCACTGACCCGTATTCTGGAAGTGGAACCGTTTGATGCCATGATTATTTTCGTGCGCACGAAAACCGCGACTGTTGAGCTGGCTGAAAAACTGGAAGCCCGTGGTTTTGCTGCAGCAGCGCTTAATGGCGATATGAGTCAGGCACTGCGTGAGAAAGTGGTAGATCGTCTCAAGAAAAAATCTCTGGATATTCTGATTGCTACCGACGTAGCGGCCAGGGGGCTTGACGTTGAGCGCATGAGCCACGTAGTAAACTACGACATCCCTTACGATACAGAAGCCTATGTTCACCGTATTGGTCGTACTGGCCGTGCGGGTCGTGAAGGTACAGCCATTCTGTTTGCTACGCATCGTGAGCGCAGAATGCTTCGTGCCATCGAAAGTGCTACACGACAGCGCATTGATACTATGCGCCTGCCTTCCATGAGTGACGTACGTGATATTCGTATCCGTCAGTTCAAGGAAGATGTCATCAAAGCGATGGAAATGGGCGAAGAGCTGGATGTGTTCCGTGAGATTGTTGCGGAGCTCGAACAGGAAAATGCCCTGAGCTACGAAGACATGGCGGCAGCACTTTGCTTTATGGCTCAGAAAGAGCGTCCATTCCCGGATGCCAAAGAGCCGGAACAGCCTCGTCGTGAAGGTCGTGAGCGTGGGGAAAGAGGTGATCGTGGTGAGAGACGCCGTGAAGGTGATAGACGTGGTGAGCGTGGCCGTGAGCGTAATAATGACGGAATGGTTCGCTACCGTGTAGAACTGGGTCGTGACCAGGGAATCAACCCGGGTGACCTGGTGGGTGCCATTGCCAACGAAGGCAAAATATCCGGACAGAGCATTGGTCATATCCGTCTGTTTGATAACTGCTCGTCAGTCTACCTGCCAGAAGGTATGGACAAGAGTGTTATTGAAGCTTTGAAAGGGGCTAAGATTCGCAACCGCCCAATGGAGTTGAAACTGTGGACTGGTGACGAGCCTCAAGCAGAGCGCCGTGGCGGCCGTCGTGATGGTGGCCGTGGCCGCCGTGAAGGTGGTGCCCGTCGTGAAGGTGGTGCCCGTCGTGAAGGTGGCCGTGGTGGTGATCGTCGTCCACGTCGAGATAATAACGGAAATCGCTAAATATAATATTGGCTGGCAACTATCTGCTGCCAGCCAATATTAGCCCTGCTGAGGCTAATTTGTCTCTTTCTAAATTTTTCTTCTATGGCTCAGGTCTGGCGCGAGCAAGCGGCTTAAAAGTTGTTACCATACAAGACAGATTGTCTCCTGATCCAGCAGCATATGCCTGTGCGACGATTTTACCTGCTATTTTAGCTTCAGAATCTCCTTCCTTTGCGTATTGTGCTGCAGCTTGACCAATCTCATTGGAAGAGGCGACATCGGTAACACCATCACAAACCTGAACGAGGATTTTTCCCGGAAACTCATCTGCGGTATAGCGGGTGACTTTGGGGCGTGAGCTAACTGAGGCTAAGTTATGGTCTCCGATAGCTGTTCCGGTTGACAGGACTCCTGCTAAGCGGCCCATCATGACCAGGCCACCTCTATTTTTTACTTTTTGTATGACAGTTTTAGGCTTTATATCGCAGCTGACTTGTTGAGTCTCTCCATTTTCAGAGACTAGCAAAGCTCTGCAGTCCCCAACACCACTTATCCAAAGTTCGTTATTGATCAGTACTGCCACACTGGCGGTTGTACCTGGGTTGTCAGTTTTATCACCTCCTCTTTTGTCCAGAAGGCCTTCGATTTTAGATGGGGTATTATCTGCTTGTCTGCCATCAAGATCCACCATGAGTATTTTCAGCGCACTCATTATGCCAGCATTACTGAGACCATTACGGTTAAATTTTTCCAGATAAAAGGCCAGACGATCTTCAATATTATCCCTGGCATATTCAGCAAACTCTGGCCCATCATGACCATCAAATACGCAAGCTATCTTTACAGGGTATTGGGTATGAGCAACGTTTATTTCAAAGCTACTGACTTGATGGCTGTCTTCCATTTCATATCGCCTCCCCATACTCCAGGCGACACCTGTGGCAGTATCTTCTTGTGAATACTCTGAACAAACCGTGCATGGTTTTGTTTTTCGATTGTCATTTCTATCCATTAAATGGCCGCTGCCAAGCTCAACAGCGCCATGGTCTTTATCCAGTGTCAGGAATTCAGCGTTATATCTCTGGCTTTCTGGTCGGATAAATTGTTTTTGTTGTTGTGTTTTCTGTTGTTTTTCTGCTTCAGCTCGTTGAGCTTCTAGTTTTTTATTAACTACTGCATTATCGGTATAAACTCTATATTCGAGGTGCTCTACTACTTGACTGAAATTTTCTTTTTTTACCCATTGATAAATACCGGCCCTTTTTTCATCGGTATCATCATAGCTGCGTCGATTTGCAGGACGTTCACTTTCAGCCAAAACTTCTCTTTGTTTTATATCCTTGTCATCCGAGCATTGAATTTGAACTGACTCGGTTGTTATTGTAGGTGTTATTTGTTCAGCAGACGTTGATTCCGGTGGGATGCTAGTTGATAGCAAGTCGCTGAGGATTGGTCGATTATCAAATTGTGATTTCTGTCCTGGCCAGCTATGGAAGCTTTGCAATCGTTTAACGTGTCTGCCCGGCTTTCCATCGTGAACTTCATTTAGAGATTCAGAGGGGGTTTTCTGTCCACTTGCTAAGTAGGGGGACGAAATGCCTTGCTCTCTTAACCTTCTAGCATTGTGAGTAATTTCCGGATCTGGCTGAAAACGTTCGGTATTATTTTTATTAACTCCTGAGCTTGAGAGCGGATTTGGCGGGCTGGTAAGGCATTGAGATTTAAGCATAATAAATTTTTCTCATAATTTTAATAATGAGCGTTTGACAATGCTTTTGAGAAAAAGGTTCTTTTATCTTGAAAAGATGCCTGAATATATCACTAATATTCATCTACTCAGGCGGGCGGTAAAACATGAAACAAAACAGAAAAGAAGTGACAGGCAGAGCCACCTAATACAAATAGGTGCCAGATTGCGTGATTAAAGGGCAGCTTTTTCCATAAATAAAAAATTACGCCAAATGTATAAAGTAATCCACCGGCAACCAGCCAGTATATTCCGCCGGCTGATAAATTATCTGCCAGCTCACCGGAAGCAAACAGAACCAGCCAACCCATAAGAATGTAAGTGCTTACTGATAGTTTTTTGTATTTTGACCCAAACACGACTTTGAAGATGATACCCAGTGCAGCCAATGTCCATATCACGGCAAAAAGAATCCATCCGGTTACACTTCTCATGCTAACCAGAAGAAAAGGAGTATAGGTTCCGGCAATCAGCAGATAGATGGAGCAGTGATCCAGTATTTTGAAGACTTTTTTGGTTTTTGGATGCTGAAAGCTGTGGTAAAGCGTCGAGGCAAGAAACAGTAGAATCATGGTGGTGCCATAGATGCTGAAGCTGACGACCCGCCATACATCAGCCTGATGAGCGGCAAAGGTTACCAGCAGCGTCAGACCGGCAACACTCAGCAGGGCCCCCAGGCCGTGAGTAATGCTATTGGCAATCTCTTCCGCCAGGCTGTAGCCCCGGCTGATAAGTTTGTTTCCTGCTGTAGATTTCGGAGCCATATATCGGTTGTTTATTCTGTGCCAGTGTTTCCGATCATACTGAATCTTACGCATTAATGCATAGGAATTATTCTCATTTGTTACCTGGGTTAATATCGGTCCTGGCTGACTGAGAACAAGTTGACTGCCAGGTTATCTTGACGTTAGTTAATGCACATTAGAATGGCGGCAATACCTGATGATCGACTACTTTATTTCTATCAGCTTCTGATTTTCTGGCTGATCAAAGGGCCATATTTTGCGGAGGCCAGGCCACTCTGTCCCAGGCAGTCACCCTCTACAGGCTATCGCTGATGGCTTCCCGCAGGAGGCTCTCGAACTTAAGATGACCCTCGCTACAGACGCTTAAGTCCGACAGCCTTCACGTTTATCTTTATTCCCGTAGCTGGAGTATGACATGAAAAGGTTGATTCACTCTTGTATTGTTTTGGCTGCAGGTGCTGCTCTATTTGGGTGCAGTTCCCACAAGCTGACAAGTGTTGACCCCCAGTTGGTTGAGAACAAAACCTGGGTATTGACGTCAATGAACGGTCAGGCAGCATCAGGTCCAAGAGTCACCATGGAACTTCGGCCTGCGACTGCCCAGGATGGGCGTATTGGTGGCCAGGCCCAGTGTAACCGCTACTTTGGCAGTTACCAGGTTGCCAATAATAAAATTCACTTTACCCCAATGGGAGGCAGCAGAGCAGCCTGTCCGGCACCATTTATGACTAAAGAGGCAGAGTATCTGGCAACATTCCCAAAACTGGATAATATCGCCATAAAAGAGCATGGCCTGATGTTGAACAGTCGCAGTGGCGATCAAAAACTCACCTACGTTGCAGAATCAGCCAATGTAACTGGTCAGATTGCTGCCAGTGAAGGAACATTTGCTCCGGGCTCTGAAATTATTGTGGTTCTGCAGGATAGCTCCATGCCCAATGATCCGGCTGGCATCATTGGCATTGAGCGAATCCAGGTAGGCCGGAATGTGGATGTGGTGGATTACATGGTTAACTATGCGCCCGAACTGGTTAATCCTGACAGTAACTATGAGCTGTTGGCAGAGGTGATCCAGAATGGCCAGGTGATGTTTATTACCGCAGTAAAACCCGCTGTTCAGCTTAAGTCTGCTCCTGCAAAACACTGACCTTTTTAAGGTATTGGAATGAGTGTAAAGTGCGCCCTCTTCTGGTGCGCACTTGCCCTGTATCAGCCCATTTCCAGCATTTCTGACTCTTTTTCTGCATTGATATGGTGCGGAGCTGGGTTGCCCATTTCGTCAACACAGACAAACACAATACGATCAACGACGATAATAACCTGCCTGGTTACTTTATTGCGTACGACACAACCTACTGTCAGTGAGGTCATACCGGTACTGACCACTTCGAGGCCGAATTCGAGAATATCGCCACAGGCTGCAGAGCTGACAAAATCGATTTCTGACATGTATTTTGTCACCAGTAACTTGCCTGGGCCCATTTTACAGGAAGCATAAATGCCAGCTTCCTCATCTATCCAGGCGAGAAGTGTGCCGCCAAACAGTCGGTATGCAGGGTTGAGATCACCGGGTTTTACGGCACGGCGTGAAAAATACTTCATCTTGATGTTCCTTGCTCGGTTATTATGGAGATGAAAACCGTTTTATTGTGGCTAATGGATATGACGTTAATCAGGCAATTCTCACGCCATAAATAACGAGCGAATTGTTTTGGTTGTTTGGAGAAAAAATGCAGAAACCTTATTCACAGGCTTGTGAAAATAACAAAAAAGCCATCCTGGATGTTATATCCCCATACTTTAAAGCGTGCTCTCATATTTTGGAAATTGGCAGTGGTACTGGTCAGCACGCGGTTTTTTTTGCCGGCCATATGCCATGGCTTCAGTGGCAAACATCAGATTTACTAGAGAATCATCCGGGAATTATCTCCTGGTTATCTGAGGCAAAGCTGGATAACCTCCATGCTCCTGTTGAACTGGATGTGTCCAGTAGTGAATGGCTCATTGATGGTGTAGATGGTGTTTTTTCGGCCAATACCGCGCATATTATGGCCTGGTCTGAAGTGCAGGCCATGTTTCATCGGATTGGGGAGCTACTGGCCAGTGGTGGAGTTTTCTGCCTGTACGGTCCATTCAACTATCAGGGGCAATATACCAGCCAAAGTAATGCCCACTTTGACCAGCATTTGAAGCAGAGGGCTTCCCATATGGGAATACGTGACATTGAATCAGTTACCGCTGAGGCTGACTCTCAAGGGCTGGTTTTACTGGCGGATTGTGAGATGCCTGCTAACAACCGCACACTGATCTGGCAGAAACAGTAGCGTTATTTTTGGTACTGATGACAGCAGAGTTTCCGCTGGAATGATATAATTCGCATCCGCTTTTATTGCCGGACAGGTTCATGGTTAGAATAGGTCGAATGAATCACCTGAAGGTGGTCAATCTTCTGGATTTTGGTGCATTTCTCGATGGGGGTATGCTGGAAGATATCTTGCTGCCTAAACGCTTTGTGCCGGAAGGGTGTCAGGTGGGTGATGAGCTTGATGTGTTTATCTACCTGGACTCTGATGATGTGCCCATTGCGACGACACTCCGCCCCAAGGCTCAGGTAGGGCAATTTGCCTGCCTGAAAGTTACTGATACCAACCGTATTGGTGCTTTTCTTGACTGGAATATGCCAAAAGAGCTGCTGGTTCCTTTCAGTGAACAGAAAGATCGCATGATCAAAGATCAGTTCTATGTGGTTTATATCTATCAGGAACAGCAGAGCTACCGAATCGTTGCGTCTTCAAAAATAAGCAAGTTTCTGAGTACAAATCCCCATCGGTATGGTAACGGTCAGGCGGTATCACTGATGGTTTGTGACCGTACAGATATTGGTTATACGGCGATTGTCGACAATAAATACCTGGGTGTTATTTTTGACCAGGATATCGACAGGCCAATCCGGATGGGGATGAAGTTTGATGGGTTTATTAAACGAGTCCGGCCTGACCAGAAACTGGATTTATGCCTGAAAAAGCCGGGCTTTGATAAGCAGGGGATGAATGATCTGGGCACAGAGATTCTTGAAAGGCTGAAGGCTCAGCAGGGCTTTTTGCCTTTTAATGATCGTACTGACCCTGCTGTTGTCAAAAGGGAGTTTTCGGTCAGTAAACGGGTGTTCAAAATGGCGATTGGCGGGTTATACAAAGAACGCCTGATTCGTATTGATGAGGATGGCATTCGTCTTTTATAAGCTTGCAGGTGGAGCGTTAATCGCTCCGCCCACGGCCCTCAATGACCCAGCACTTCTCAACCATACCATCGCGAATACCGTACAGCTTGTCGAACTGATTAAGTGTTGTATCGCAATGACTTGGAATCATCATGATTCTATCGCCTATGTTCAGGCTTTGACTATTCTCCGAAAAGTGCAGAATACCATGTTCATCTCCCCCTGTTTGGTACTTGATATCCTCATGACTTTCTACATGGGGCATTCCAGAATCAATGGACAGGCACTTCATGCCCGCATCAACGACTGCCCGGTCAGGCGTTGGCCGACTGATCACGGTGGTCCACACTTTAAGGGCACAGTCAAAATCTTTATAAAATGTTGTCCCGTCGGACGAACCAATTGAGTGATAGTCCCAGTCCATAAAAAGGTATGAGCCAGCCTGTAGCTCTGTGAAAGGGATGTTGTCGTAGGCATCATAGGTACCACTGCCTCCACCGGAAATAATCTCGGGTTTTAACTCCGGGGTAGTCAAGCGGTTGCTGATAAAATCAAAAACAGGTTTTACAGAGGACCGGGCAAGCTTAACTCTTTCCTGGTAATTCCGAACATGCTGCAAGTGGCCCGTATAAGCCTGTATTCCGGAATATTTAACTGCAGGTAGCTTATTGACCAGCTCAATCAGTGAGAGTAGCTCAGGACCTGCCTCAACACCGCAACGCTGTTGCCCACACTCAGCCTCGATGAGTACCTCAACGAATACCCCGTGTTTGGCGGCAATATGATCTATGGTGATTGCATGGTCTGAATGATCAATAACCTGAATAATGCGCGCATCAGGATACTTAAGGTATAAGTTGGTCAGTCGTTCCAGCTTGATGGGGTTGGCAATTGGGGTGGTAATCAGGATGTCCTTTATTCCGCCTGCCAGCATGACTTCAGCTTCACCAAGCTTGGCTACGCAGATACCTTGAGCTCCCAAACTAACTTGTATAGCTGCGAGTGCAGGGATTTTATGTGCCTTGGTGTGAGGACGAAGAGCCAGTGAATGCTGACTTGCAAATGCCTGCATTCGTTTCAGATTTTGCTCCATAGCTTCCAAGTCAACAACCAGAGAGGGGGTATCCAGTTTTTCCAGAGAGTATGAGTGTTCTGTGACCATAATTCGGGGGTTGGGCTATTTAAGGCATATTTTTTGATAAGGGGTAAAGTGTAGCATTTTATTTGATACTGGCGGCTTTCATACGATCTTCTGGGAAAACCGCTAGTAGCCTCCTGTTTTTAGGTTTCAGGAGAGAGTCAGGCTTTTATTTTTTGAATAATGATCAGTAGTAATATTGCTCCCAGTGTTGCACTGATGATGCTTCCCAGCAGGCTGGTGGTTGCAAACCCCAGAATACCAAAAACCAGACCGCCAATGACGGAGCCTACGATTCCGATAATCATATTCCAGGTCAGACCGAAGCCACTGCCTTTGAAGAATTGACCGGCCAGAAAGCCTGCGATAGCTCCGACGACTAGAAAAACGAGGATATCAATGATGCCCATAGTTCCTCCTAAGAGATAAATAACGTGTTATGACTGAGTTCGGGTGAGATGTTTGATGACGTTTTATGAGGTGAGTGGATAAATTTTAGTTGATCTTTTTACCTTTCAGGCTTGTTGATGTTAAGTGATGTCTTGAAGAAATTGGCTGGTGGCTAATGACAGGGACTTCCAGTAAACTGCTTCGGTTTTGCATTTCATCTTGCTCTCGTTCCGAGAGGTCAACTTTTTTCCAGCTTAGCAGGTGATCAAATGGGCAAATTTTACACCCAGACCAATCTTCAAATTGACGATAAGCAGGCCTACCGGGTTTTCGATGGTAAGAAGCAAGCTCGTCTCGGGACTGAAAAGAACCCTGCCATTCTTTCGGTTCAGACAGAAGAGCGCAGAGCTGAGCTTGAAAAAGAGTTTCTGGAAAATGGCTGGTTTTGCCAAATTCACGTGGATGAGGAAGTCGCAGAGGATACCTCTGCTTTGCAGTTATTGAAGGATACGCCTAAAACGGCAGTACTGGAAAAAGTGCCGGGTCGAAATGACCCATGTCTTTGTGGTAGCGGGAAAAAATATAAAAAGTGTTGCGCTTGATGGAAAAGAACCCCCCTTCTGATTTCTGACAAAAACACCTGATAAGTAGAAAAAACGCTAATTCGGTCCATTATTAGTGCTGATAGGTTATTTATAGAGTTATTTTGTCGACCTATCTTATATAAGCCTCCCACTTTCAAAAGCCGCTTTTAGTGGCTTTTGTTTTATCAAGCAGGTGGACCGAATATGAAAAGTCAGACGTTGGGTAGCAGCCTTCTGGTAGCCGGTACTTCGATTGGTGCTGGCATGCTGGCATTACCTCTGGTGTCAGCATTGACAGGTCTGGGCTGGGGCGTATTCCTGATGTTTTTGATGTGGGGGTTATCAACCTATGGGGGGCTGCTGATTGCCGAGGCCTGTCGGGCCTGCCCGGAAGCAGAAAACCTGCATGGTGTTATGGGGCGTTTAATGGGGCCGGTTGGTCAGGGCATTGCTGTCGTCGCCATGCTGTTTCTTTATTACTCCCTTTGTGCAGCTTACATTTCCGGCGGGGCTAATGTTCTGGGAAGCCTGCTGGCAAAAGAGGGGATCCATCTGCCTTTTCGAACCACTGCGACGGTGGTGGTTCTGTTGGTTGCCATTCTGGTCGTGACCGGTACCCGGGTTGTTGATGTGGTCAACCGGGTGATGTTCGCACTGATGCTCGCTTTGCTGCTGTATATCGTATTGTCACTATTACCAGAGATCAGCTTGAGTAACCTTGCGTTGGAGAACAGTGCTCCAAGCATTCTATTTGCTGCTCTGCCAGTATTATATACATCATTTGGTTATCACTGTGCTGTACCTACTGTTGTTCAGTATGTTCAGGGAAAACCTCACCGGTTTCGCTATGCCCTGATTGGTGGCAGTGCCCTTCCTTTCAGTATTTATGTTATCTGGATGGCGGTGGTGATAGGTGTGGTTTCCTCTGCAGTGGTGGTTACCATGGCACACAGTTCAGATGGTGTAACTTCGCTGATGGATGCCATAGGCAATCATTCCAATACGTCCAGTTTTGATTATATGATCAGTGCATTCGCCGCTTTTGCACTTGGGACTTCATTCCTGGGCGTGGCTCTTGGGTTATTTGATTACCTGGCTGAAGTGTTTGGTCGTTCTCATGGTATCTGGGGACGGATTGAAACGATAACCCTCACTCTACTGATCCCACTGCTGGCTGCTATTTTTATGCCGGGGAGTTTTGTCACCGCCCTTGGTTACGCAGCCGTGGCCCTGGTGATTCTGGCCGTGTTTATTCCCGTGGCACTGGTCTGGAAGGTTCGTAAACTCCATATGGAAGAGCCTTATCAAGTGGCAGGCGGTATTCCAGCACTGGCCATTGCGATTATTATTGGGCTTATAGTAATTGTTGCCCAGTTTGGGGTGATAGGTGGTGTATTACCTTCTATTGGCTGACAGTTTTGCAAAATGGTCTATTTTCCACTCTTAAACAAAAAAAATGGAGTGACCACATGCCCCTTATGAACTTGGAAGGCTTTTTTCTGCAGTATGCAGATTTTCATATAAGGGGAGATGCACACGGACTCATGACGCAGTTTACCGAAAAAGCGATATTCTGGGAGGCTTGTGGCAGCGACCTTCATGGTCGTGAGGAGATTCTTGGCTGGTTCAAGTTTATGTTCAGTCGCTGGGAGATTGACAGTATGGAGTACAACCTGGCAACTGAAGTGGTGAGAGAAGATCTGGTCTGTTGTGCGAATTATTGGAATGTGCGGTGTTGTGAAAAAGGTTCGGAGCAGAGTGCCAGAAATGTTATTGTCCGAGCTACATATGCCCTGAGATTGACAGAAGATGGTTTAAAGATCTGGCATCTGCACAGTGGAGTATGAGAGCCTTCAAAAGTACCAGTCAGGTATCATCGCTACAGTGGTCAAATGGGTTTGCAGAGTTTGGAGTCGTTCAGGAAGAGCAGAGAATGTCGGATGGATGTTGGTCGGTTTACATAATTCAGGCAAGTGATAATAGCCTTTATACTGGTATTACGACGGATATTGAACGGCGCTGGTATCAGCATTGTGGTACTGCCAGGGGAGCCAGGTATTTCAGGGGGCGAAAGCCACAGCAGTTGGTCTATCTGGAAGGAGGTCATGACCGCTCATCAGCCAGTAGAAGGGAGGCTGTCATTAAAAAGTTAACTCGCCCACAAAAGCTGAGCTTGCTTTCCTCTCCTGAGAATTGCTGCGAGCTTTGGGCTGGTGAGCTATTTGCACCTGTTTGACTTAAGCATCTTCCTCAAATGATTTTCCAATACCCTGTAATACCCATTCCGCCTTCTAAATATGATATCGAGTAAGCTATTTTGGACTGCTGGGCAAGGCGGCTGGGCTACTTGTGCCCTCAGGTATTGCGAGGAATTCCAACGAAGAACCAGCTGATTAAAATGGCTGCGCAGGTCATGTTTAGAAGGTGGCATTGGTATAAGTAAGGGGAGAATAACTCTCTTTTCTCTGTGTCTTTGTGCCTCTGTGGTAAGCCTTTTCTTTCCTGAAAAACATCATAATTGTAGACGTAAATGCAGAACAAAGCCTGATGCAGCCTCCCTGATAGTTTATGAGAGGTTTATGGCTTTTTAGAACAAAAAGAAGCATAAAGTATCATTTTGGGTTCAAGGTTGAACGTTTAGATAGTATGATTCACAAAAATGAATGAAGCAGGAAGGACCTTTGTAAGACACGGGGTAGGTAAATACCACTGTTTCATTGCCTTCGGATAACAACAAAAAAATAAATATGAGGTGTTCATGGAAGCCAGTTTTTGGGATGGCAAGCGTGCCCCCGGTGTTGCTGACCAAATTGATCTTGATCAGTTCAAAAACCTGGGTGAAGTCATTGAACATGCAGTCCATAAATACGGCGACCGGCCAGCCTATACCAGCATGGGCAAAACGGTGTCCTTCAACGAAGTAGATCTGCTTAGTACACAGTTTGCTGCTTATATCCAGAACCATACGACGCTGAAGCCAGGTGACAGTATTGCCATTCAGCTGCCGAACCTTATTCAGTATCCCGTTGTCGTTTATGGTGCAATTAAGGCAGGCTTGATCATTGTTAATACAAACCCTCTCTACACTGCCAGAGAGATGAAACATCAGTTTACTGACTCAGGAGCCAAGGCGCTGGTCTGCCTGAATGTTGTGGGCCATCTGGTGGAGGAGATCATTCAGGACACACCAATCAAGCACCTGATTGTCACTGAGTTGGCAGATCTACTTCCCTGGCCGAAAAGATCGCTGATTAATCTTGCCGTAAAGCACGTCAAGAAGATGGTTCCCTCTTACAAGTTGCCACAGGCACTGAGCTTCAATCAGGCTATGAAGCTAGGGGCAAAAGCCAAGTTCAGTAAACCTCTCCCTCCAAATCCTGATGATGTGGCTGTGCTTCAGTACACAGGTGGAACGACAGGGGTAGCGAAAGGGGCTATGCTGACTCAGCGTAACCTGGTCAGTAATGTGCTGCAGACGGCCAGCGTGTTGTCTCAGACGGATGATAATGGTGTTCCACTGGCAAAGCCCGATGGAAATACGGCGATTGCGCCCCTGCCTCTTTATCATATTTATGCTTTCACTGTGCACCTGATGGCGTTTTTCCAGCTGGGGGGGCACAGTGTTTTGATTGCCAACCCACGGGATATGGATACGTTTGTTAAGGCTCTGAAGCCCCACAAGATGAATATCTTTATTGGCTTGAATACGCTGTTTGTTGGCTTGATGAATCACCCAGAGTTCAAAGACCTCGACTTTTCCGAACTGCAGTTGACCATGTCGGGTGGTACTGCTCTTCAAGCAGCGGTGGCTAACCGATGGAAAGGAATGACGGGATGTACCATTTCTGAGGGATACGGTCTTTCTGAAACATCACCCGTTGTATCTCTGAACCCCGCTGGCAGTTACTCAAAACTGGGTACTGTAGGCTTGCCCATGTCTGGCACGGCTCTTAAGACCATTGATGATCAGGGGAGTGAGCTGCCATTAGGGGAGCGTGGGGAGCTATGTGTGAAAGGGCCTCAGGTAATGAAAGGGTATTGGAAGCGTCCTGAAGCTACAGCAGAAGTGATCGATAATGAAGGTTGGTTTAAAACCGGAGATGTTGCCATTATCGATGAAGAAGGGTATGTGAAAATTGTAGACCGGGTTAAGGATATGGTGCTGGTCTCAGGCTTTAACGTTTATCCCAACGAAGTTGAAGATATCGTTTCCAAGCATGATAAAGTGCAGAACTGTGCCGTTATTGGTGTGCCAGATGAGAAAACCGGTGAGGCAGTCAAACTCTTTATTATTCCAGGAGACAAGAGTTTAACGGCAGAGGAGGTTAATGAATACTGCCGATTGAACCTGACAGCGTATAAAGTTCCGAAGCAGGTTGAGTTCAGGGATGTTCTACCAATGACTCCTGTTGGTAAAATCCTGAGAAAGGACCTTCGCGCCGAGGAAATGAAGAAACGCGAAGCAGCTTCCTGAGGGAATGTAATTTAAATTGTGTAAACGCTTGTCGTTAATACTCCAAAATGGAGAATAACAATGAGCGTTGAAATCAACGAAAAACTGGTAGATCAAATAGCCAGTCAGATTAAAACTCAGGAT
>NZ_LUKQ02000658.1 GCF_001647025.1 Endozoicomonas atrinae | reverse complement strand
TGATAAACACTGGCCTCCTTCGGTTTTTGTCAACCACTGTCAACCCCGATTTTCACTCTGTCACTGGCGAAAGCCTGCGGCTTTGTACCCCCGCATTAGCTAAAGGTTCGCAGGGTCCCTCCGCCTTACCCGAAGCCAGTAATGACGGGGCTTTCAGAGCATCAAACGGACGATACCGAACTTTTCTGAATCGGTGCAAAACCACAGCTACACGACACATAACTTTTATCACCTGCTTTGCGTCCATGTTCTCGCCACCTTCTCCACACCACGGCTGGCAATGTAACCACCGATGCCCAGCTGGATAATACTGAACAACTTCAGCTCAACCTCTGCACTGAGATCCGGAGCGGCCCAGCCCATCCAGCGACACACAACCAGTGCCGTGAACACCAGCATCACCAGAGGACGCCAGCAGCGTTGCAGCCAACTCTCTCCCCTGGCTTCGGCGGTGATGATGCCTGCCTGTTCTGCCAGTTCCTTGATCTCCCCGTTGATCATCATCTCAGCTAGTTGTGCTTTAGCTTCACTTGCTTTGTTGGCATCAGGGAACAGCTTATCAATGACCTTCCCCAGCAAAGGGACAGCAGCCGCCCAGCTCACAGATCAACTCCCTGCAGCCCTTCCTGGTAGAGCCATACTTCAACGGGAAAGCTTGGGCAGGCTTTGTGTTCGCTGAAGTGGTTATGACCCCGTACTTCCACATCAGGGTACAGAGCCTGGTGACCAGCAATCAGCAGCTTCAGCATTCGCTTCTGCAGTGGGGTAAAGTTATCTTCCGGCTGGTTGTTGTTATCCAATCCACCGACCAGGCAAATGCCCACGCTCTCATGGTTG
>NZ_LUKQ02000657.1 GCF_001647025.1 Endozoicomonas atrinae | reverse complement strand
GGGTGCGAATCTCATAGGCATCGTTATCCTGCCAGCTGAACGCCAGCGTCCCGTCACTGAGTTCAACGACAGTAGGCTGTTTATCGGTTTGGCCAGCACCGACCCTGAAGGCGTTGTTAACGGGGGCCCCCAAACTATCGTAACGCTGGGCCCAGATCTGCTGGCCGTTATTGAGGTCAGCACCGCTTTGCCAGGTGACAATAAAGCCCCCATCACTCAGGGCGGTGACATCGGGGAATACCTGGGCAGGTAATGTATTATCATTGCTGACAGAAAATTCATTCCCAATGGGCTGACCATTACTGTCAACAATGCGGGCAAAGGCACCGTAGCTGTCGCCATCCTGGCCTGAAGAGTCCATCCAGGTCAGCACATAACTGCCATTAGTTAATGCTGCGATTTCCGGTGGATCACCAACGTTATGACTGGTATTTTCAGACACCTGTACCGGGCTGCCGACCAGGTTACCCTGACTATCCAGTTTCTGGGTATGGACACTGCCTGACTGGATCCATGCCATGCCCAGACTGCCATCGGATAACTGGGTAATGGCAGGGTAATTTTGCTCAGTTGAAGAATTGGTTAACTGAATCTCTTGCGCGTCTCTTGCTGTTCCATCAGCATCAAACCGTCGCATATACAAATCGTATTGGCCGCCACTGCCAATATACTGGTGAACATCACTCCATACAGCAATAAATCCACCATCGGTCAGTGCGGAAAGACTAGGGTTCCATTGGCTTAGAAAGGTGTGCTGACTGTTTAACTGAAATGCAGCTTGGCGTACAGAGCCATCAGGGTTATGAACTTGTGCCCATGCGTCAGCACTGTCACCAAAG
>NZ_LUKQ02000656.1 GCF_001647025.1 Endozoicomonas atrinae | reverse complement strand
TGATCATTTGCAACGATGTGGCTTACCACCTTGAAAACGTCATTAGCTAAGGAGTGGCTATGAAATACACAGCACTCCACAGCGTACGGCACGATGGGCAATTGTATCAGGCAGGGGAAACGTTGGAGCTGGACGACACCGCTGCTGATACTTTGCTGGCTTGTCAAGCGGTAGAGTCTCTATATGCAGAAGATGGCTCTGATCCAGCACCCGATAGTGTAGCGCTGGATGCTAACTACGCTGAATCAGAACCAGCGTCGAATGCTAATGAAAAGTCAGCAAAAGGCAAGGCTAAAAAATGAAGTACTGCGACAGCGCCGCCATGATCGCCCGGTTTGGAGAGGATGAACTTATTCGTCTCACCGACCCGGGCGATGGTGCTATGGACTCCGCCGCCATTGACGCCGCCCTGACCGATGCCAGCGACGAAATAGACAGCTACCTGGCTGTACGTTATACCTTGCCGCTGTCGGTTATTCCTGAGATTGTGGTCAGGCTTTGCGCCGATATTGCCCGCTATCGTTTATACGACGGCCGCATGCTGGACGAAGTCGAAAAGCGTTATGATGATAGCGTGAAGCTGCTCAAGGACATTGTCCGGGGCAGCGCCGTCCTGCCACTACCCTCCACTACCGCCAGCACCGAAGTCAGCACCACCCGCAGCCGGGACGATCGGCTATTTACCCGGGATACCCTGGAGGACTTCTGATGTTATCCCTTGAGCAAGGCCAGCAGGAAATACAGAACCTGATGGATACCGTGATGCTTTACCAGCATCGCAAGCCTTTATTTGAACGGCTGGGACGGGCAGTGCTCACCGACGCCCGTCTGAATTTCCG
>NZ_LUKQ02000655.1 GCF_001647025.1 Endozoicomonas atrinae | reverse complement strand
GAAAACTTCAAGCGGTGCATGGTAATGCTCACCGGTTTTCCGGACTGCGCTTCGTTCATGCCGTCAAAGAACAAAGCAAACTCCTCGCCTGCTTCCACCAGTGCCTGCATGATCTCTTGCGGTGCTTTGGTGTAGCTCACCTTCACGCCACCGTTATCAATAGTGCCGGTACCGATCACCACGATGCCGTTAGCGGTGAGGTTGTAGTCAGTGCCTTCGGTCAGTGCGCTGTCCATATCGTCTTTCACGGTGATGCTCTGGCTATGGTCAGGGGCAAAGGCAAAGGGCAACAATTCACCGTCGGTGCCGCTGGCGGCGATCACTTCATCGGTGACTGAACCGCTGGCCTCTTCGCTCACCGCAGCTCGCAAGGCAGGCGCTAAACTGGCGGCGCTTAAATCCATAGCGGTCATGCTGCCGGTGACACTGTCTATTCTTGAAACCACGTTGACGTTGCCACCGCCCACGCTGGTGTAGTCTTTCTGTTCTTTCTTGTCCTCTTCAAAACTCACCTCGAGGGCGCTGCAATTGCCCACCGGTAAAAAGCCGGTACTGGCGCTTAACCGCTTGAGGTAAATTTTTCCTTTGCCAATGTAGGAGCGATCTTGTGTTGGCATTGTCAGTTCCTTCTGAATTGTGGGTTTATAAAATCGGGTTTGCTCTTAAACGGTTGAGGTAAATTTTGCCTTTGCGCTCTTTATTGGCTCAAGGCTGCAGAGCGATCTTGTGTGGCCATTGTTCAGTTCCTTCTGTGGTTCATGGTCGGGTCAGGGTCTGTTCCCAGGAGATGCCCCATAATGCTATCCCCTTTCGGTCTATCTCTCCGCTGTATAAATTTTCCGC
>NZ_LUKQ02000654.1 GCF_001647025.1 Endozoicomonas atrinae | reverse complement strand
CTGCACCGCCTGCGGCTGACAGGTAAAGGGCAGGAGCTGAGAGTTCACATCAGGCCGGTTCTGCACCACCGCCAGTATCGCCTCGTTATAGGCATCCAGCAGGTTGGCATTGGTCCAGCGGGGAACGGCCGTGTTGTCCTGAAGCAGGTCGCGAACCCGCTGGATGATGGCGGTAACCTTCATCACCTACAGCCGGTTACCCTGTTGATCACAGAACTCCAGATCCACGCCTATTCGTTTCTTCAGCCTCGGGTTGTAGATAAAGACGCTGTGGTTGTTCTTGTTCAGCACAAATCGCAGCGGCTTTCGGTGGCCTGGTTGCGATGTTGGTACTGACTGTGCCAACGCGGTGGGCACCTCAGTCACGTCCGGCGCTTCCAATTCTTCCTGCTCTTCCGGTTGTTCCAGTGGTTCACCACCGTTCATCAGCTGACGTATTTCGTTTTTTAACTCATCCAGCTTCTTGCGCTTGTCCAGCTCCACGTTAAACATCTGCCGGGCAAAGGATTCCAGTTCGTCCTTGCTGCGGCAGGTATCCAGGTTAAATGCCATTTTTTCAGCTCCTCTGAAAAACGCTTTCCGCTACCCACCGCCCGCACCCCGCAAAAGCACCACGAATGGAGTCTTGTACGGGAAGCAGGCAGCGGGAAGCGGGCAGCGAAAAAATTAAGAACGCTTCGCTGCCAGCAAAACACCAGCATCCGGCTTCAACACCTTGTAGCCATACACCTGCAGGCCACGGTGTCCCATGCCGAAGTGCTTCTCCAGCGTCAGCGATTCATGCTTGATAAACTGCGACGCAAACCCGGCGAAATCTTTCACACCCGCCAGGCACTGAGTCACTC
>NZ_LUKQ02000653.1 GCF_001647025.1 Endozoicomonas atrinae | reverse complement strand
TAAAATCACCCCAGCTGATGTGATGACAGCGTATGCAAATGACAAAACCTCCCTACGAGGAGCCTTCTTCCTGCAAAAGCTCTGCTTAAAGAACATTCCAAAAGACCAGAGAAAAATCAGCCCGGATCAGGTCATTCAAGAATTCAATCGAGCTCCAGATCAAAATAATAAGTATCAGTTAGCGATAGCGCGCTTCAAAGCGGAATGTTGCCTGAGGGGCCTGCTGTTGACACCGGATGGCAAGCAGAAACCCGAGCAGGTCACACCGGATGCGGTGGTTAAGGATTTCCCAGATAGTCCAGAAGGCAAGCTGGGGATAGCGCGCTTTAAGGAACAATGTTGCCTGAGGGGCCTGCTGTTGACACCGGATGGCAAGCAGAAACCCGAGCAGGTCACACCGGATGCGGTGGTTAAGGATTATCAGGCAGCCAAAGCAACACTGGAGCTAGCGCGCTTCAAAGCGGAATGTTGCCTGAGGGGCCTGCTGTTGACACCGGATGGCAAGCAGAAACCCGAGCAGGTCACACCGGATGCGGTGGTTAAGGATTATCAGGCAGCCAAAGCAACACTGGAGCTAGCGCGCTTCAAGGCGGAATGTTGCCTGAGGGGCCTGCTGTTGACACCGGATGGCAAGCAGAAACCCGAGCAGGTCACACCGGATGCGGTGGTTAAGGATTATCAGGCAGCCAAAGCAACACTGGAGCTAGCGCGCTTCAAAGCGGAATGTTGCCTGAGGGGCCTGCTGTTGACACCGGATGGCAAGCAGAAACCCGAGCAGGTCACACCGGATGCGGTGGTTAAGGATTATCAGGCAGCCAAAGCAACACTGGAGCTAGCGCGCTTTAAGGA
>NZ_LUKQ02000652.1 GCF_001647025.1 Endozoicomonas atrinae | reverse complement strand
CCTCACTCAGCAATGGCGGGTATGTGGTTACCTGGATGGATTCTACCGGTGCTGATGGTCAGGGCTACGGTGTTTACGCCCGTATTGTCGATAGCCAGGGCCAGACAGTAGGCAGTGAATTTGCCGTGACCAACGATAACTCATTCCCCGACCAGACCTTCCCGGAGGTTACCGGACTGGCCAGTGGCGGCTTTGTTGTCACCTGGCAAACCGGTGATGACCTTAACACCGGTCGTCAGATCTGGGCTCAGCAGTTTGATAATACCGGAGCCACCGTGGATTCGGCCTTCCGGGTCGGCAGTGGCCAGACCGATAAACGCCCAGCGGTTGTTGAACTGGCAGACGGTACCCTGGCCTTCAGCTGGGAAGATAGCAATGCCTATGAAACACGTACCCAGCTATACAAAGACGGTTATGTGCTGTCTGATATTAATGAAGATGACACCAGCAATAACGGTAACACTGTTGCAGAGATCATAACCGATAACACTATTGCTGATGCCGATGGCTCGCCCGCTGAAGCCGTTGCCATTACCAGCGTCGATAACAGCAATGGCAGCTGGGAATACTCGGTTGATGGCGGCGCCAACTGGACGACCATTAATGATGGCAGCCTCGGTGACAACCATGCCCTGCTGCTCGATGCCAATAACCATGTACGTTTTGTGCCCAATGCTGACTTTAATGGCGCAGCAACGTTCACCGTCAGAGCCTGGGATAAATCAGCCGGTACCGTTGGCGACTATGCCGATACCACTACCAATGGCGGCACTACAGCATTCAGTACTGAAACGGCCCCTGTTGGCATTCTGGTTAATGCGGTCAATGATGCGCCGGTGGTCAACACCAGTGCCAGCCT
>NZ_LUKQ02000651.1 GCF_001647025.1 Endozoicomonas atrinae | reverse complement strand
AGTGACCTGGAAGCGGAGCTGCGGGATGAGTCCGACGTTCAGTACCGCAATTATGCCATGCAAGGTGGTGAAGATTATTCCGAACTGTTGCTGATTCTCGATAACAACAGCCACGTATTCCCCGCTGATCCGAATCACAAGAACCTGAGCCCCATTTCCGAAGAAGAAGCCAAGGCACTGGCGCAGGGCATGATGCCCGCCGGTATGAAGGTGGACGATGTGGGCTGGAGTCAGGCGTTCCGGGATTACACCCTTTACCGCCACAATGGTGATGACAAAACGATGATCACCACGGGCCATGCCACCGAAGCCTCCGCCATTGCGGCTGCGGTCAGCGAGCATCAATCCTTTGCCCGGTGGCGACAGGACGACTATGACGAAAGCCACTGGGGAACAACAGAAAACGTACTGGCCCATGTGCGCTTCCAGACCTTTGATGAAAACGTCCACGGTCGTAATGAACGGATTCTGTTTATCGATGAAGTGCAGAGCGACTGGCATCAGGCAGGCCGGGAAAGTGGTTACCGCACGTCAGAGTCGGTACGTAAACAGGAGCAGCGCAATGCCCGGATAAACGCAGTCGATGACAGGATTCGGGCTGTCGTAAAACAGCGGGATGAGTTCGGCAAACAGCATGCAGAGGCCGGTGCCCGGCGTGATGACCTTACCCGTCAACTCAAACAGGCAGAGGAAAACCAGGATCAAGCGCAGGTTGATCGGCTGAATAACGAATTGACCACGGTTGCAGAGGATGTAGAGAACTATTTCCAGCAGTGGGTGGATGCCGAAGCCCAGCTGAAAACACTGCGAGATGAACGACAATCACTGTTCGATACCGACAAACATCGGTTCTACCGTCAGGTACCTAAT
>NZ_LUKQ02000650.1 GCF_001647025.1 Endozoicomonas atrinae | reverse complement strand
TTAGCAACCCGGTTCGGCGGCATGCTGCTGTATATCCCGCAACAGATGGCTGCCCGGATCCGCAACCAGGAGATCAGGCTTGCCGTCTGGGCAGGAGAACACAAGCAGGCCATCGGTCAGCGGTACGGATTGGTGGAGCGCACCATTCGCAAGATCGTGCAGGGAGATAATCTGCCTTGCCCCGGTCTGACATGCCGCCAACGTCGAGCCGACGTACAGGGCTACCTCAAGGAGCGAGGTGATGAGCGAGCAACGTTTAAACCACATCGAACAAGGCATGGCCGTTCTCGAGCACCGGGTAAACGAGCTGGAAGGAACCCCGCCCAGGGTGAACTCTTTGGAGCACACGGTGAGCCAGTTGGAAGTGCAGTTCACGACCATGAACCGGGACATCACCGAGATCAAGGAGGAGAGCAAGGAGACCCACAGCCTGGTGCAGAAACTGGGTGAAGAGGTCAGAAAGCTCTTTTTTATCGGCACCGTGGTGGCCACCATCGCCAGCGCCGTGCTGGTCGGTTTGAGGATCTACGACAGCTGGGCAGGGATACAGGAACGGCAGGCAAGCCATCAGCAACACACAGGGAAGTGACATGACCGAACTGAGAAACATACGGGGCTGGCGTAACCATAACCCCGGCAACATTCGCCACGGTGATGACTGGCTGGGTTTGAAGCCAACCCAGACCGACGACGCCTTCTGCCAGTTTGTCTCTCCGGAGTACGGCATCCGAGCAATGGCTCGCACCCTGATGACCTACTACCACAAGCACCAGCTGCGAACCCTGCGGGAGATCGTTCACCGCTGGGCACCGCCGAATGAAAACGACACCGACGCCTATGTCAGAAGCGTTTGCCAGCGCATCGGCCTGAC
>NZ_LUKQ02000649.1 GCF_001647025.1 Endozoicomonas atrinae | reverse complement strand
GCGTCATTCGTAAGGCGATCAAGAACCGGAAGATTTTTCGGACTGATGAGTCAGTCATGAAGGTAATCTATCTGGCCATGGAAAAAGCTTCCGAGAAATGGACCATGCCGATCAGGAACTGGAAAGCAGCCATGAACCGGTTTGAAATTATGTTTCCTGACCGGTTCAAGGAGTAATAGTTTTGGTGGCGTTTACACAGAATTATTTACAGGCTCTCATTTGCAGGATCCACTGCGCCATCAAACACATTACTGGTTATTAGCGTGCCATCCTGAACCTGCATTTCAAATTCATAATTTTCAACTGAGGGAGCCCAGTTTGATGGCGACATTTCCAGAATGAAGTCGGTATCAGCATTGTTGTTTAAAACACCAATACGACCATCATTTAATGGCTCACCAAAATCATGGGAAACTTTAAGCTCGCCTTCTGAATAAAAGTTCGCAACGGTTCCCTCAACTCTTAGCTGAATGGGTACATAGACGTTCTTTGGTATCGTTGCGGGTATCGAAACAACATTGGAATGAACACCGTCAACTATCTGTTCAATACGCCATTGCTGAGCCCCAATCCGGGCCATTACAAATTTGTAATTATTTTCATCCTGATAATCGAAAATGATACCACCGTTATACCAGCCTGAATCACTCGTATTGGTTTTAATACCAATTGAATTTTCTAACTACTGTATAACTGCCCAATCACGGGAGCACAGACTGAACAGTCGACCAGCTTCGCTGCAAAGGTTATTCCAAGCTTCACAGCAACAATCTACAATATTTTCATAACCTGAAAATGCTTTGTTTGATAAGTCATGCTCCCGCATCCACTCCCATAGCCTTTCTGAGCTGTTTAACTCCGGTGCGAATGGT
>NZ_LUKQ02000065.1 GCF_001647025.1 Endozoicomonas atrinae | reverse complement strand
ACCATTCGCACCGGAGTTAAACAGCTCAGAAAGGCTATGGGAGTGGATGCGGGAGCATGACTTATCAAACAAAGCATTTTCAGGTTATGAAAATATTGTAGATTGTTGCTGTGAAGCTTGGAATAACCTTTGCAGCGAAGCTGGTCGACTGTTCAGTCTGTGCTCCCGTGATTGGGCAGTTATACAGTAGTTAGAAAATTCAATTGGTATGATCGGTATCGTCTTTATCGGTGGTAACTCTCTGGGTATGTACCTGATCGACAGAACCGGACGTTTACCACTTTTGAAGGTCGGTTCAATTGGCTGTCTGATCGGTATGCTGATGGCCAGCTGGGGCATCTTTAACCAGTCCACCGGTTATACGGCGCTGATCGGCCTCATCATCTATGTTGTTTCCTTTGCCGTCAGCTGGGGCTGCTGCTGCTGGACCCTGATTTCTGAAATCTTTCCGAACCGCATTCGCTCTCAGGCCATGGCAATCGCTGTTGCTGCCCAGTGGACCACCGGCTTTGTTGTCACCCAGACATTCCCAATGCTGAATGACAATGCCTGGCTGCAGGAGCAGTTCAATGGCGCCTTCAGCTTCTGGGTATTCAGTCTGTTCTGTGTCTTCGCCTACTGGTTTGTTCAGCGCTACGTACCGGAAACCAAAGGTGTCAGCCTGGAGCGTATGGAAGAGCATTTCATGTCACGCTATGGCAAGGCCAAACAGCCTGCTGCTAATGCTGGCTTTGCTCAGACAGGTGAACCACTGGCCTGATCAGCCTTTCAATCATATAAGACTTGTGGCTCCTTACGGGGCCACAATTGCATCCGAAAATGGAAAAAAAATTCCAAAAAAATAAAAACGAAAAATCAATGCAATGCTTTGACACATATCAACAGCAAAATTCACAAAGAACATCAAAATACACCACGCCAAACCCCGGGAAGATTCTGCGAAAAGGCTGGGCTGTGTACTGGCCCCTGTAATGCAAGCCATGGTGGTTCTGCATAACCGTCTGTAATAAGAACGATTCAGAAAGTGAGGGTAGATATGAAGAAGCTCACCAAACTGCTTCTGGTGTCAAGCATGGCGATTCTGGCTGGCTGTGGCCAGAAAGACGATGGACGAATCAAGATCGGCGCTTCTTTCTGCGCATTCAACGACACTTTCCAGATGTATATGAAAGATGCCATGGATGCCAAAGCGGCTGAACTGGGCGATGTTGATGTGGTCTACACCGACGGTAAAGAAGACATCACCATTCAGCTTTCGCAGGTTGAAAACTTTATTGCCCAGGGCATGGACAGCATGATCGTCTGCCCTACCAATGGCGATGCCGCCAAGTCCATCTCCGATGCAGCCATCAAGGCAGGCATCAGTATCGTGTATCTGAATCGAATGCCAACAGAACTGCCTGAAGGAACGTACTACGTCGGCTCCGATGAACGCACTGCTGGTCAGATCCAGGGTAAATACATTGCAGATAAGCTTCAGGGAAAAGGCCAGGTCGGAGTCATTATGGGTATTCCCGGCTTGGATAACACCGTCAAACGTACCGAGGGTGTGAAAGATATCCTGAAAGACCACCCAGAGATGGCGGTGACCCGTGAACAGACTGGCCGCTGGATGCGTGACCTCGGTATGAGCGTCGCTGAAAACTGGATCACTTCCGGCGACAACATGGCTGCCATTATCGCTAACAATGATGATATGGCACTGGGCGCCGTTGCAGCTCTGGAAGCCAGCAATATGAAAGACAAGGTTCTGGTAATGGGTATCGATGCCACACCAGATGCGTTGGCCTTTATGAAAGACGGTCGCCTTGATGCCACCGTATTCCAGGACCCCATTGGACAGGGAGCTGGCAGTCTGATGGTCGCTTATAACCTCGCCAAGAAAAAGCCGGTGAAAAAGGAAACCTGGATTCCTTTCGAGCTGGTAACCCCTGAAAACTACAAAGACTACCTGTAATTCACCACCGCATAGAAACAGCAGCCGTTTGAGCCACAAAGTCATTGAAATCAACGATTCAGCACCTTGTGGTTCAACCAACCGATGGAGGCAATATGCAAGCAGAGGCAGAAGTTGTCCTCGATATGCGGGGAATTTCGAAATCCTTCCCTGGCGTCAAGGCACTGGATAACGTGCAACTGAGCCTGAAAAAAGGCAGTGTCATGGCCCTGATGGGCGAGAATGGCGCCGGTAAATCAACGCTGATGAAAATACTGTTCGGCATGTACAGTCGTGACAGTGGCACCATCACTCTGGATGGTCAGGACGTTCAGTTTGACAGCGCCCTAGATGCCCTGGAAAACGGTGTCACCATGATTCATCAGGAGCTGGCTCCAATCCTTCACCGCAGCGTTGCCGAGAATATCTGGCTTGGCCGGGAGCCGTTAAAAGGTCCTCTGAAGCTGATTGATCATGACAAAATGTGGACCGATACCCAGACTCTGCTGCGCAGCCTTGATCTGGAAATGGATCCCAAAAAGCGGATGTGTGAACTGACCGTTGCGCAGATGCAAATGGTCGAAATTGCCAAGGCCATCTCCTATAACGCCCGCATTATCATCATGGATGAGCCCACCTCATCCCTGACCGATAAAGAAGTGAAACACCTCTTTGAAATCATCCGTCGCCTTAAGGGTGAAGGGGTCTCCATTGTCTATATCAGCCACAAAATGGACGAGATCTTCCAGATATGCGACGAAATAACTGTATTTCGTGATGGCCAGTACATCAGCTGTGTTTATTCCAGAGAGACCAATCAGAGTGAGCTGATCAATATGATGGTTGGGCGGGAGCTCAAGGACATGTTTGTCCGTGAAAATCATCACATCGGTGAGCCCATGCTGACGATCGATAAGCTCTCACTGGACGGGAAATTCAACGATGTGTCGTTCAGCGTCCGGAAAGGTGAGATTTTTGGTATCGCAGGTCTCGTCGGTGCAGGACGGACAGAGCTGATCGAAACTATTTTCGGTGTTAACGAGAAATCATCTGGCACCATTTATATCGACGGGAAAGAAGTCGATATTCCCTCCCCTTCCATCGCTATTGAGCACGGCATGGCCCTGTTGACCGAAGACCGTCGCCAGACCGGCCTCAGCCTGATGCTCTCAGTAGAAGACAATGGATGTATTGCCAATATTGGCAATTACATCAACCAGTTCAAATTACTTGATCTCGTTCGACTTAGAAAAGAAACCAGAGAGGAGTGTCAGAAGATCCGGGTTAAAACCCCTTCCATGTCAACGCCGATCGGTAACCTCAGTGGCGGTAATCAGCAGAAAGTATTGCTGGCCCGCTGGCTGCTGACTCAACCGGATATTCTCTTTCTGGATGAACCGACCCGCGGCATTGATGTTGGCGCGAAAGCTGAGATTTACAAACTGGTCAGCCAGCTCGCTGCCCAAGGCAAGACCGTCATTATGGTCTCTTCTGAAATGCCGGAACTGCTTGGACTTTGTGACCGGATCATGGTCATGCACGAAGGACGGGCAAAAGGGATTCTCAGCCATGAAGAAGCCAGTCAGGAAACCATTATGGATATCGCTCTGAATTAGCTTTCGCCGTCCGCTACCCGCCTCCCGCTGCCCGAAAAAGATATGCATGCTTTACGGGCAGCGGGTAGCGGGTAGCGCTCATTAAGAGCTAAGAGCTTTGAAGCATTGAGTATCAAGGAAATTGTCATGTCAAACCCCGCGTTATCCACAGGTGGCCATCACCTGAGTACAGACGAAAAAAAAGCACTGATTAAAAACATTATCAGTAAATACGGTATTTACTTTGTCTTTCTGGGCCTGGTGCTGTTCATGTCGATCATGCACCCAGCATTCCTGACTGTGAATAATATTCTGAATATTATACGTCAGGTTACCAGTATTGGTCTGATCGCCCTGGGGGTTACCATCATCATCATCACCCGGGGTATCGATCTGTCCTCCGGCTCTGTATTGGCTCTGGTTTCTGTGGTGGCCGCCTCTCTGGCCCAGAACCCTGATTGGGCCGCAAGAATGTACCCGGCCCTGCCAGTACTTCCGGTTATTGTACCGATCGTAGTGGGACTGGCGATTGGAGCCCTGTGTGGTGGTATCAGCGGTGTCTTTGTGGCCAAAACCGGTATTCCACCGTTCATTGCCACGTTAGGCATGATGATTGTCGCCCGCGGCGCCGCCATGATTTATAGCGATGGCCGCCCCGTCAGCTCACTGACCCCCGAATATAATTTTATGGGACAGGGCGAGATTCTTGGTATTCCTTTCCCGGTCATTCTCTTCGCGGTTATGGCCGTCCTCTGTTACATCCTGCTGAACCATACCCGTTTTGGTAAATACGTTTACGCCATTGGCGGTAATGAGCAGGCGGCTCATGTATCCGGAATCAACGTCAGCAAATACAAAATCCTCGTTTATATCCTCGGTGGTGTGATGTCTGCCCTGGCTGCGCTGGTTCTCTCTGCCCGTATCAGCTCCGGCCAGCCGGGTCTCGGCAATATGTTCGAGCTGGACGCCATCGCTGCAGCCACCATTGGTGGTGTCAGTCACTCCGGTGGTATCGGAACCATTCAGGGTACTGTCGTCGGTGCATTGATTATTGGTGTACTCAATAATGGCCTTGATCTGCTTAACGTCTCTGCTTACTGGCAGATGGTAATCAAAGGCGTGATCATCGTAGCTGCGGTTGTCTTTGATATGCGCAAGAACGCCAGAAAGAGTTAACAGCGTTTTAAAAGACTGAACCACAAAGGCACGAAGACACAAAGGAAAAGATCCTTGCTCTCATGCTCTTCATGAAGACCCGAGTTCTTAGAAGCTTTGTGGCTTTTTGGCTTCGTGCCTTTGTGCTGAAAAAGCTTTCCTATAGCATTTTTTATTCATAAACGACCAATAGCAGGAGTTGTAAACATGGCTATTCACAGACAGGAAAGCCAGTTCAGGATCGCCAATGCCCCCTGTTCCTGGGGAGTAGAAGACCCGGGCAACCCAGATAACCCACCCTGGCAGCAGGTTCTGGATGAGGCATCCAAAGCCGGCTACAAAGGGCTGGAGCTGGGGCCCTATGGTTTCCTGCCAACCGATCATGTGCAGTTGCGGGATGAGCTGGGTATCCGCGAACTGACCATCAGTGCCGGTACCATCTTTGAGCCGCTGTGGGATGAAGAACAACGTCCATTTATTCTGCAGAAAACCCGCAAAATCTGTCAGCTGCTTAATAAGCTGGGCAGTGAATACCTGGTGGTGATTGACAGTGTCAACGGTCTTCGCAGTTCCTATGCGGGCCTGAAAGACCTTGCTCCCAGGCTGGATAACTACCACTGGGAAATCATGATGAGCACTATTCGGCAGATTTCGGATATTGCCCATGAGTATTGCATCAAGCCTGTTCTACACCCACACGCTGGCGGCTATATCGAGTATGCCGATGAGGTGACTCGTGCCATGGAAGACCTTTTTGACGACACCATCTCCCTGTGTCTGGATACTGGCCATTGCGTCTATGCCGACATGGATCCAGTGCACTGGCTTAAGCAGTGCAAAGATCGTCTGGCCTATGTTCATTTCAAGGATGTCCGTGCTGAGCGACTTAAACACTGCATCGACTCCCGTATGGGCTTCTGGGACGCCTGTAAATACGGTGTGATGTGCCCTATCGGTGAAGGCTGCGTGGATTATCCTGCCGTTAAACAGGCTCTCACGGAAATAAACTACCGTGGATGGATTGTTATCGAGCAGGAACGTGACCCCAAAGCAGCAGGAACCTCTCTGGAAGATGTCAGCAAGAGTCTGAACCACTTACGCCAGTCAGGATTCTGCTAAGTGCTGCCCGAACTATCGATACTGGCTGTAGCCATCCCTGCCGTTGTTATTAATGGCCTCGGCAAGGGAGGTCTGGGTGGTGCCCTGGGTATGATCGGGGTACCGCTGATGTCACTGGTGATGTCCCCTCTTCAGGCTGCGGCCATTCTGCTCCCCCTGCTGTTGGTGATGGACGGTTTTGCCATCTGGGGTTGGAGACACAGTGTTCACTGGCAAACCATGCGAATCATCATGGCGCCGGGACTGATGGGTGTGGTTCTGGGTGTTCTGGTCTTTTATCGGTTACCCGATACGGCCATACGCCTGATGATTGGTGTGATTGCGGTACTGTTTTGCCTGCATCACTGGCTTACTCCTCTTATTCAGCGATACCGTAAAACCTCTGGCAAACCCGGTGTTATTGCGGGCATCTTCTGGGCCACGGTCAGTGGTTTCACCAGTTTTGGTCTTCATGCTGGCGGACCACCAATGAGTATTTACCTGCTGCCCCAAAAGCTGGATAAAAAAGTGCTGGCAGGCACGACAGCGGTATTTTTTGGCATCATTAACTTTGCCAAGCTTCCCGCCTATGGCCAGATGGGTCAGTTCACAGCGGATAATCTTCTGCTGACGCTGATACTATTACCTTTCTGCCCGCTGAGCGTTCGACTGGGTATGAAGCTGGTAAACACTTTGCCAGAAAAGATATTTTATCAATTTCTGTATCTTGGGCTGTTTATTACCGGGATGAAATTGATCATGGATGTCATGGTGTAGATAAGTTGAAAGAGTACCAATGAGCCCTACCTTTCAGGCTAAGGCTGATTGGTATTCGGCCCGCTGTTCTTCCCTATTAAAAAGCACTTTAGAACCAATAAATAGAATTGTAATTCTTAACTGTAATTAAAACGGCAACCATTAACTTTAGTTACTACTATTTGACTACCTCATAAGCAATTTACCCCTAACGAGGAGTTTAGTTAATGGCTGAAGTGACCTTTCAAGGTGCGCCGGTTAAGGTTTCCGGCAAGTTCCCCCAACCCGGATCAAAAGCCCCTGCATTTTCTTTGTGCGCTGCAGACCTCAACGATATATCCCTTGAGGATTTTCAAGGAAAAACGTTAGTACTTAATATTTTCCCAAGTATTGATACTCCTGTCTGTGCAACCAGCGTTCGCAAATTTAATGAAAAGGTTGCCAGTCTGAACAACACGATTGTGCTTTGCGTATCTGCAGACCTTCCATTTGCTACCGGCCGCTTCTGTGCGGCAGAAGACATTGAGAATGTGAAAACCGGCTCATTCTTCCGTTCCCCCGGGTTCACAGAGCACTACGGTGTAAATATTGCGGAAGGTGGCTTGAGAGGGCTGGCAGCACGGGCAGTCATCATCATCGACGCTCAGGGTAATGTCACCTACAGTGAACTGGTACCAGAAATTGCTGAAGAGCCAAACTATGAACTGGCGCTCAGTGCCGTTAAGGAGCTGATGTAATGATGAAATGCTCAGCTCTTTTTCTGTCACTGGTTTCCAGCACTTTTGCTTTCGCTGATTTTCCAGTTACCCAGGATCATGCCGATCTTGGTGCCAGAAAAATATTAACTCTGGAAAAAGATACGGTCTTTCACCTGACAGGCAAGGCAGTGAAAGTCGGCCAATTAATGCCTTCCATGGTATTAACAGACTCCAATCTCGGCGCTTTTGATACCAGCAAAAACAATGGAAACCCCAGGGTATATGTTGTTCTGACGTCTGTTGATACTCCAGTTTGCGAGCAGCAATCCAATGACCTGGCAGCGTTCATCAAAAAGAACAGTGAAGACCTGGGTGATATAGAGTTTATTGTTGTCAGTGCAGATACACCATTTGCCCAACAACGCTTTATCGAAAAGCACGACCTGGAAGACAGTCAGGTCAACTTCCTATCCGACTCCCTGGCTCATGATTTCGGAAATAAAACGGGCACTCAGATTAAAGAGCTTGGCCTGCTGGCCAGAACTATCATTGTGGTCGATAAAAATAACAGGATTTCCTACATTCAGCGTGTGCCTGAGTTGACCACCATTCCGGATATTGAAGCTGCTGTCAAAGTAGCAAAAGCTACGGAATGATTTGCCTGATAGCCTGAGACACTATGTAAATAAGGCTCTCTCAGGCTATCCGTTATACTGAACTCTTTTCTGTTGACAAAAGATCCTCAGTTTTTAGCTAATGAAAGGATAAGCCCCTGCGCCAGGCACATGGAAGTTGAAAGCCCACGTACACCTCCCACTTCAGCATCTCTGACAAATAATACCAGATCAGCGTCTTTAGCCAGAGGGCTGACTTCATTGTCCGTCAGAGTAATCAGCCTTGCCTCTCTCATTTGGGCATGTTCCTGCATCCACAGCGTTTCTTCTCCATAGGGATAATAGCTGATCAGAAAGACCAGATCTGTACGACGAATGCCCGCCGCTTCTTCTTGATGCAGTCCGCCTTTCCCTCCCAGCAGAACACAGCGTCGATCCAGCTGCCAGAGACCATACGCCAGATAGGTAGCAACCGGATGAGCTCTTCGTACACCCATCACATAGATGGTATCCGCCTGCTGGATCAAACTCACCGCCCGAAGCAGATCTTTTTCATTAATTGATTGTTCCAGTACCTGAAGTGATCCCCGGCTCTTTTCAATCAAAGGGGACAGCGTGCCCTGTTGAGCACTTTCCGGGCAGGCAGCCTGTACACGATCCGTATAAGAGCCGGTGTAGTGTAACTGGGACCGGATCTCTCGACGCATTTCACTGAAACCATCAAACCCCAGGGCATTGGCCAGGCGAATAACCGTAGAGGGTGGAACATCCGCTTCACCCGCAAGTTCAGCCACCGTACAAAGTGCCAGACGTTCAGGGTTCTCCAGCAGATAACGGGCTAACTGCTTAAGTCGTTTACTTAACCCGTCGTAATGCTCCTGGATAAGCGCCTGAAATACTCCATTACCAACAGATTGATCGATTGTACTCACCATTAAAACTCATCTTTTAACAACCGGTGCTGCTTATCTGCCATAGATCAACAAACTGCAACTTTTATTCCATTACCATAAAAAACGGAATTTATTTTCCACATTTTACGTAAACGGATCTTGAGAGTCATCGATAATCCACCAAAGGGAGTGTTCATGTCTGAACTGCTGGTCAAAGCCTCTACCGATATGACCGATGGGTCAATCATCAATATTCAGCGTAGCCAGTCCTGCCTTAAGTATGTGGGTTTTCAGGTTTTGCAGCTTATGCAGGGAAGCTGTCATGAACTGAACTCTGGTGAAGATGAGCTCTGTATTGTCATCCTTGAAGGGAAAGTGTCAATCAACGCCGGTGAAGAACTGTTTCCTCAGCTGGGGCAGAGAACGTCTGTTTTTGATCAGATTCCGACTGATGCCCTCTACATTCCGGCAGGTATCTCTGTACACATCACGGCTGAGACCACGTCCGAAATTGCACTTTGCAAGGCTCCCCATCTGGGTATCAATCAACAGGTCCAGTGGATTAGACCAGAGGATGTTGAAGTGCTTGAGCGGGGAGAAGGAACAAATAAGCGGTACATTCACAACATCATGATGGCGAATGCCAAGGCTGACAGCCTGCTGATTACCGAGGTGTATACACCCGGTGGTCACTGGTCCAGCTACCCTCCCCATAAACACGACACTGATTCACTACCAGAAGAGTCTTTCCTGGAAGAAACCTATTACCACCGGCTGAACCCGCCACAGGGCTATGCACTCCAGCGTGTCTATACCGATGACCGCAGTATTGATGAAGCCATCTGTGTAGAGAATGGTGACACCGTTATGGTGCCGCGGGGATATCATCCCGTCGGGGCTCCTCATGGTTACGACCTTTATTATCTCAACGTAATGGCAGGCCCAAAGCGGCAGTGGAAATTCAAGAACGATCCCGCCCATGAATGGATGCTGAAGAACTAATTCTGAAACCACTCTGAAAAAACAAAGCCCGGAGAAAACCAGGCGCTGACTACAAAGAACATACTGGAGAAAATAATGATTAACTTCGCCGTCATCGGTGCAGGTCGTATTGGCCGCATCCATGCTGCTAATGTGGCTGAATCACCGGCTTGCCATATTCACTCAATTGTTGACCCATTTCCGGAAGCAGCCGCAGCTTTGGCAACAGCATTAAATGCCAAAGTCAGTACTGTTGAAGACGTTTTGGCAGATCCTGAGATTCACGCTGTTGTTATCTGTACACCAACAGACACCCACTGCGATCTGATTGAGCGATCTGCTCGAGCTGGCAAAGCCATCTTCTGTGAAAAACCCGTAGATCTTGATATTTCCAGAGCTCGTGATTGCGCGGCCACTGTTCGTGAAACCGGTGTCGTTTGTGCCCTGGGCTTTAACCGTCGTTATGACCCAACCTTTAACTCTCTGAAACAGCGAATTGCCGACGGTGCTATCGGAGCAACCGAGCAAGTTATTATCACCAGCCGTGACCCAAGCCCTCCTCCAGCGGAATACGTCAAACAGTCTGGTGGCCTTTTCCGCGATATGATGATTCATGACCTTGATATGGCTTGCTGGCTGCTGGGTGAGAAGCCCGTTGAAGTGTATGCAACCGGCAGTTGCCTGGTAGACCCAGCCATTGGAGAGGCCGGTGACATTGACTCAGCGATGGTCCTTCTGAAAACCGCCAGTGGTAAAATCTGCCATATCAACAATAGCCGACGTTCTGTTTACGGCTACGATCAGCGTATAGAAGTCTTTGGATCCGAAGGAATGGTACAGGCAGGGAACCATAAGCCCAGCGAAGTCACTGTCAGCAACCATCAGGGAGTTTCACAGGATCAGCCAGAACACTTCTTCCTGGAGCGTTACCGTCAGGCCTATAAAATTGAGCTGCAGAACTTTATCGATGCCCTGGTGGATGGCAAACAACTGCTGACCAATATCGATGATGGCATTAATGCCCTTGAACTGGCAGATGCCTGTGTTGCGTCCATGACTACCGGTAAGCGCATCACACTCTGATTTTCCACCCCCCTTAAAAGCCAGCACCTGCTGGTTTTTTTTCATTCCTGTGATTCTTGCTTCAAGTCAAATAAATCAAAAATTCCATATGATAAAAATATGAAATAAATATTTCATATTACTTCAGTAAGAACCAGCTACCACAAAAACAGTCCCTCAGAAAATGGGAGTACCAGAATCATGAGCAAAACGCTGGATGTCATCTGCATAGGCCGTATCGCTGTTGACTTCTATGCCCAGCAAATTGGCAGCCGCTTGGAAGATGTAACTTCCATGGCCAAATACCTTGGGGGATCATCAGGCAATGTCGCTTATGGTACTGCCCGCCAGGGGTTGAACTCTGCCATGCTGGCCAGGGTTGGCCATGACCATATGGGGCGATTCCTCAAAGAAGAGCTGGATCGGGTTGGCTGTTCAACCGATCACCTGATGACCGATACCGAACGACTGACCGCACTCGTTGTACTGGGCATTGAGGACCAGGATACTTTTCCCCTGATTTTCTATCGTGAAAACTGTGCCGATATGGCGCTGTGTGATGCCGATATTCACGAAGACACTATTGCCAGTGCCAGAGTGCTCCATATCACCGGCACCCATTTTTCCACCCCCACAACAAACGCCGCCTGTCGTAAAGCAATCGAGTTTGCCAGAAAAAACGGTACCCGCACTTCACTGGATATCGATTATCGCCCCGTACTCTGGGGGCTCACCGGCAAGGCCGAAGGTGAAAATCGGTTTGTTGCCAATGATAAGGTGACGGAGCATCTGCAAAGTATCGTTCCACTGTTTGACCTGATCGTGGGTACCGAAGAAGAACTTCATATTGCTGGTGGCACCACAGATACACTGGCCGCCCTAAGGAAGGTGCGCGAGCTCAGCAAAGCAACCATCGTCCTTAAACGGGGAGCGTTGGGTGCATCGGTGTACACCGGTGAAATACCAGAAGACCTGGATGGTGGTATTAATGGCCAGGGCGTCCGTATTGAAGTGCTGAACGTACTGGGTGCCGGTGATGCCTTCATGTCGGGCCTGTTACGGGGTTTTGTCCGTGAAGAGCCCTGGGAGCAATGCCTCCGTTACGCCAATGCCTGTGGCGCTCTGGTGGTATCCCGACACGGTTGTGCACCGGCGATGCCATCGGTTGAAGAATTGGATTACTACCTGGCCAGAGAGCAGGAAATTCTCCGCCCAGACCTGGATGAACATCTGAATTATCTCCATCGGGTGACCTGTCGGGATGTGCAATGGCCTGAACTCAATGTGCTGGCATTTGACCATCGTCTTCAACTGGAAGAGATGTGTGATCAGGCTGGTGTTGAACGGGCACGTATCAAGCCACTTAAGCGCCTGATTCTGGAGGCCGCCCGACAGGGTGCCCGTGAAATGGGCCTGGAGGGTAAAGCCGGTATTCTCTGTGATGATACCTATGGTCAGGATACGCTGAATGACATTACCGGCAAGGGGTGGTGGATAGGCCGCCCTGTAGAGCTGCCGGGCTCCCGCCCTCTTCGCTTTGAGCACGGTAACCACTCGACAGCCAGTGTCGCCAGCCGTTTAACCACATGGTCTTCTGAACACGTAGTGAAATGTCTCTGCTTCTACCATCCGGATGATGAGGAAACGCTGAGACTGGATCAGGAACATCAGGTTCAATCGGTATACAACGCCTGTCTGGCCAGTGGTCATGAGTTCCTGTTGGAGCTGATTCCGCCCAAAGGTTCTGCAACGGATGATCAGACTCTGGTTCGTTCCATGGAACGTTTCTATGACATTGGCGTTCGCCCAGACTGGTGGAAAGTCCCCGCTCCCTCCCGCAGCGCCTGGCTGGCCATTGAGTCCCTGCTTCAGGAAAAAGCACCACACTGTCGCGGTGTCATTCTTCTTGGCCTGGACGCCCCTGAAGAAGAGCTCAAAAAAGGATTTAACGCCGCTTCAGGCATCAGTGTCTGTAAAGGCTTCATGGTTGGCCGCACTATTTTTGGTCAACCTTCAAAGGCATGGCTTGCGGGTGAAATTACCGATGATGAACTGCTCCACCAGGTAACGAACAACTACATCCGATTGATTCAGTTCTGGCAGGAACGCAGCTATCAAGCCTGACTAGTGCTGACCTTTTAATAATTTAGAGAATGAAGGAAATACGAATGACAACCATCGGCAACTATATCAACGGTGAATTACTGGCCAGCACTTCTGGCCGCACCAGCCCTGTTTTTAACCCAGCCACCGGTGAAAAGACACATGTCGTCAGTCTGGCAACGGCTGAAGAAACTACTCAAGCCATTGCGGCAGCCAAAGCTGCATTTCCTGCCTGGTCACTGACCAGCCCCCTGAAGCGGGCACGCATTATGTTCCGCTTTAAAGAACTGATTGAAGCCAATATTGATGAACTGGCAACACTGATATCCCGTGAACACGGCAAGATTCTCTCCGATGCCAAAGGTGAGATGGTTCGTGGCCTTGAAGTGGTCGAATTTGCCTGTGGCATTCCACACCTGGTCAAAGGTGAGAACTCCATGAATGTGGGTGGCGGTGTCGACAGCTGGTCACAGATGATGCCATTGGGGGTTTGCACTGGTGTTGTTCCTTTCAATTTCCCGGCCATGGTGCCTATGTGGATGTTCCCGGTTGCACTCGCTACCGGTAATACCTTTGTCCTGAAGCCTTCCGAAAAGGTGCCAGGTGCCATGATGCGCATGGCTGAACTGCTTACCGAGGCAGGTTTGCCCAAAGGTGTCTTTAACATTGTGAACGGTGACCGGGACGCCGTTGATGTCCTGCTGACCCACCCGGATGTCGAAGCCGTCAGCTTTGTCGGTTCAACACCGGTGGCCGAATACATCTACAACCGTGGCTGCCAGCATGGTAAGCGGGTGCAGGCACTGGGTGGTGCCAAGAACCATATGGTCATTATGCCGGATGCCGATATGGAAGCCGCTGCCAATGCCTTGATGGGTGCAGCCTATGGTGCCGCCGGTGAGCGTTGCATGGCGGTATCAGTAGCCGTTCCGGTGGGTGAAGGAACCGCCGAACGCCTGCTGGAGGTTCTGAAGCCTAAGGTAGAAGCACTGCGTGTTGGTCCCGGTATCGTTGACGGCCAGGAAAACGAGATGGGGGCCCTGATCAGTGAGCAGCACCTGAATAAGGTGAAAGGCTATATTGACCAGGGCGTTGCGGAAGGGGCCAGGTTGTTGATCGATGGTCGTGGTCTGACCATTCCCGGTCATGAAAAAGGCTTCTTTATCGGTGGCACGCTGTTTGATCACGTCACACCGAACATGACCATTTATAAGGAAGAAATTTTTGGCCCGGTACTGAGCATCTGTCGTGTTGAAAGCTTCAAGGATGCGGTGGATCTGATCAATAACCATGAGTATGGGAATGGCACGGCGCTCTTTACCCGTGATGGCAAGGCCGCCAGAGAGTTTGCCCAGCACATTCAGGTGGGCATGGTCGGTATTAACGTCCCCGTCCCGGTACCGATGGCGTTCCACAGTTTTGGCGGCTGGAAACGCTCTCTGTTTGGTCCTCTGCACATGCATGGCCCAGACGGTGTCCGCTTCTATACCCGTATGAAGATGGTGACCAGTCGCTGGAATGACCATGATCCATCACAGTCTGTTTTCTCAATGCCCACGATGAAATAGCCGCACGTTTTGAACACCCCTTAATTATCTCAAAAGGCCGTCTCAACGCTTTGGTAATTAAGGGGTAACGTGACTTTGGACAAAAGATCATACGGCAGTTTTTTATACATTACTTTTCTCACTCCCACGGGGAACCGCAGGAACGGGAAAGCCGTTAAACCCATTTTATAAAAACGCTTATTATCCTTTTTAGCGGAAGTTAGTTATGCCTTTTGCGTTACACGGAATGTGCTCTCTGCACAATAACATTGTCAGCGATATTCGCCTGGCAAAAGAAACCGGATATGAAGGCCTTGAAATTCACACGGAAAAACTCTGGCGCTATATCAATGCCGGTTTAACCGCAGAACACCTCAAGCACCTTCTGGACAAGGCACATATCAAGCCAACAGCCATTGATATTGTCGGCTCTGTAGAAGCCAGCGATCGCGCTACACAGCAAAAGGTATTTCAAGAAGTTGAAACCCTCTGTCAGTTCGCCAGCACCATCGGTGCCCCGACCATTCAGTTAAATGCCTTTGAAGCACTTAATGGTCTGTCCGTCGAAGACAATATTCAGATCACGGCCCGTAATATCCGTGAAATAGCCGACATTGGTCAGCAGTACGGCATTCGCTTCCAGTATGAAGGTGCTGCCTGGACACCCATTGCCAAGCTGGATGACTACCTGCGGCTTCACGATGCGGTCAGCTGCGATAACTTCGGTTTTGTTCTGGACACGTGGCACTTCTGGGCCTGTCGTGGCGCAACCCCTGATGAGATGGCACAGCTGCCGGTTGAACTGATTTATAACGTCCATCTTTCCGATGGACTTCGTCCAGAAGAAGGTTCGCCCTGGGTTGATGAAAGAGAGCTGCGGGGATGCCTGCTGGGTGAAGGTAATATTCCACTTCAGGAGTGGGTTGATGCCATCAAGAGCACCGGCTATCAGGGCTTCTATTCCGGAGAGTTTCTGAATGACCAGCTCTGGGAGTCTGACCACTATGAAGTGGCCAGCAAAATGCTGGCGTCCATGCAGACATTGGTTTTAGGTGCTGCAGAAATGACGATCCCCAGTAAAACTACCGTAATGCCAACCGTACATTAAATGCTTTCTTAACAGTAAAACACCGCCGATAGGCGGTGTTTTTTTATACCGAGCGACTGATCAGAAGAACGTCATACCCGCGCAGATAATCACCCCGGAAGCGATCAGAACGACAAGGCAGTAGCCCATAATATCTTTCGCTCCCAAACCCGCAATACCCAGGGCAGGCAGAGCCCAGAATGGCTGAATCATGTTGGTCCATGCATCTCCCCAGGCGATGGCCATGGCAGTTTTGGCGGAATCAACGCCCAGTTCAAGACCCGCTGGCATCATAATGGGAGCCTGAACGGCCCACTGACCACCACCGGAAGGCACAAAGAAATTCACGATACCTGCACTCAGGAACGTAAACAGCGGGAATGTGGTTTCATTGGATATGGATACAAACCAGTCAGAAATCACACTGGCAACGGAACTTCCTTCAGGACCCGCAGCCGTCATCATGCCCATAATGCCGGCATAGAAAGGGAACTGCAGCAAAATACCGGCGGTGTTTCTGGCTCCGGAAAATACCGCATCCAGCAAACGACGAGGGGTACCATGAAGAATAATGGCCGTAAACAGGAAGACGAAGTTCACGATATTCAGGTTCAGGGCAAAACCATTGCGAACGAAGTAGCCGATAATAAATGCATACCCCATTACACCGAGCAGTAATGACAGTGCTTTACTGTTCTCAATGCGTTCAGCCGGTGTCATTTCATTAACTGGCTTTTCTGGTGAATGATCCTCTTTCAATAACTCGGGATCAATCACAAATACCTGATCCGCAGAAGGGTGCATTGCCCGATTCAGCAGAGGAATCACCAGTAACAGCAGAGCAATAATGGCCAGATTAAAGAACGAAAACATGGTTTGGGATGTTGGGATAATCCCGGTTATCGCACCCTGAGTGACTTTTGCCAGATTACCATCGGTAGCAATTGAGAGTGGTACGGAGCCGGACAGTCCACCGTGCCAGAACAGAAAGCCGCTGTAGGCGGAGGCAATCAATAAACGATAGTCGACGTTTTTAACCCGGGCAGCCAGTTCCCGGGCAAACAGTGCGCCGATAACCAGTCCAAAGCCCCAGTTAATCAGACAGGCCAGGGCAGAAATAAAGCTCACCAGGTAAATCGCCTGGGTTGGCGTTTTTGCCATGCCAGCTATGTGAGAAAGACCTCGCTTGAAAACCGGTGCCGACGCCATTGCATGACCGGTCACCACCACCAGCGCCATCTGCATGGCAAATTCCAGCAACCCCCAGAAACCACCAGCCCAGGCATTCACCATGGCCATAGGCCCCTGGCTGCTCATCGGCATAGCCATCAGAAAGACAAACAGTGTCAGCAGTGCGGCAAAAATAAATGGATCTGGCAGATACTTTTGCACCAGCGCCACACATCCCCCGGAAAAACGCTGAAGCAGACTGTTTTGCTGTTTCAACTCTTGTGTCAGAGCAACCATGAAAAGGCTCCTGAAAAATCTGACATTGAAATAATTGTTGGTTTTTTATTGGAACCACAGAGAGCACAACGTTCACAAAGGTAAAGAAAGATCTTTCTTTGTGTGCTCTGTGGTCTTTGTGGTTCAAACGGTTATTCTGGAAATAGAGGACCGTTATTTTGGGAAGTGATGGAAGGGGCTGTCGAAAAAGGTAGCGAGTGCAGGCAAGACAAGGCAAAAAACGGTGAAAAAGCGCAGTTTACAAATAGTAAATGAGCATTTTGAGCCTTTTTTTAACGCAGTATTGGCAAACGCAGCCCTTTTGCGGCAGCCTCTGGGGGTTTATTCCCGTTCCACCACCATGGCAATCCCCATACCACCACCAATGCACAATGTGGCAAGGCCATGACGGACATCTCGCTTCTGCATTTCATGAAGCAGAGAGACCAGAATCCGGGCACCGGAAGCACCAATCGGATGACCCAGGGCTACCGCACCGCCGTTGACGTTGGTTTTCTCCGGATCCAGCTCCAGGCCTTCAACCACAGAAAGCGCTTGAACCGCAAACGCCTCATTCGCCTCAACCAGATCAATATCCGCCACCGTGAGCCCTGCTCTGGACAGTGCTTTCTTTGTGGCAGGCACAGGTCCATAGCCCATCACTTCCGGTGAAACACCGGCGGAAGCGGAAGCTTTGATCACGGCCATAGGTTTCAGTCCTAGGGACTCGGCTTTACTGCGGGACATCAGCAGCAACATGGCAGCGCCATCGTTAATGCTGGAAGCATTACCCGCCGTTACTGTGCCATCTTTGCTGAAGGCAGGACGCAGTTGTGCCAGCTTTTCTACCGACGTGTTTCTCGGACCTTCGTCTTTATCTACTACCACTGTCTGCTTTCTATCCACCACCTCAACCGGCACGATTTCTTCAGCAAAGCGGTTGGCTTCCTGAGCTGCCAGCGCACGTTCCTGACTTCTGGCTGCATACTCATCCTGTGCTTCACGGCTGATGTGATAACGCTCTGCCAGGTTCTCCGCGGTAATGCCCATGTGGTAGTCATTGAAGACATCGGTCAAACCATCACTGATCATGGTATCCAGAAGCTGGCCATGTCCCATTCGCTGACCCCAGCGTGCCTTGGGCAGGACATAAGGCGACTGACTCATATTTTCTGAACCACCCGCCAGGGCAACCTCAATATCACCACAGGCAATGGCCTGAGCGGCTAGGGCAACCGCTTTCAGGCCAGAACCGCAGACCTTGCTGACGTTATAAGCCGTACTCTCTGTGGACATGCCAACACCCAGGGCTACCTGACGGGCAATGTTCATACCCTGCCCTGCGCCAAGTACATTACCCAGAATCAGCTCCTGTACCTCTTCAGCCTTAACACCGGCTTTCTCCAGAGCTGCCTTTGCTGCACAGATGCCCAGCTCAGCGGGCGTAACAGAAGCCAGGGCACCATTGAACGTTCCAATGGGGGTACGAACAGCACTGACAATCACCACTTCTTCTAATGGACGGTCTTGCATTACTCAATCTCTCCGAATGTTTTCAGGTCGCTGGCAATTTTCAGTTCTGCGCCAGTGGCTTTGATGACCTGCTCTACGGTGGTATCCACAGCGATTTCAGTTAACAATAGTCCGTTTTCAGTCACCTCGATGACCGCCATTTCAGTAACAATCAGGTTGACCTGACCTTTTGCCGTCAATGGCAGGTTGCAACGCTGGAGGATTTTAGGTTCTCCATTCTTGTTGCAATGCTCCATGGCGATAATGACCTGCTTTGCCCCAGTCACCAGATCCATGGCGCCGCCCATACCGGGCACCATTTTTCCGGGAATAATCCAGTTCGCCAGATTGCCTTCAGCATCCACTTCCAATGCGCCCAGCACCGTGCTGTCAACATGACCACCACGGATAATGGCAAAGGACAGACTGCTGTCGAAATAGGAAACTTCGGGTACCGTGCTGACCGGCTGACCACCCGCATTGGTGATATCCACATCCAGGTTGTCATCGGTCACGGCATCGCGACCAATACCGATCATGCCGTTCTCAGACTGAAACAGAATGCCCATCTCATCGCTGACATGATTGGCCACCAGCGTGGGCATACCAATACCCAGATTAACCAGACTGCCCGGTTTGAGTTCTTCAGCGACCCGTTTAACGATACGGTTACGCAATGCCTGCTTGTCCATGTCCGTCACTCCTCAAACCGCTACGATAAAGTCAACAAAAGTGCCTGGCAGCGTGAAGCGGTCGGCTTCCACGTCACCCACTTCAACCACTTGCTCTGCCTCTACAATGACCAGCTTCGCTGCAGTCGCCATCAACGGGTTAAAGTTCTTGGTGGTTTTATTGAAAATGCAGTTGCCCGCTTTATCCACAATGGAGGCTTTGATCAAGGCGACATCTGCTGTTAATGGCATCTCCAGCAGATACTCCTCACCTTCTACAGTGACCTTCTGTTTGCCTTCTTCAACCATGGTTCCCAGACCGGTTTTGGTCAGAAAGCCACCCATGCCCGCACCGCCACAGCGAATGCGTTCTGCCAGAGTACCCTGGGGAATCAGTTCAACCTCCAGTTCACCGGTATTCATCTGGCGCCCGGTTTCCGGGTTCAAACCAATGTGTGAGGCTTTGACACTTTTTGCCTGCTTGCTGGAGATTAACTGTCCGATTCCTTTATCGGCATAACCGGTATCCGTACAGATAATGTTCAACTCTCCAGTACCCAGATCAACCAGGTGGTTAATCACATTCAGAGGTGACCCTGTGGCCATAAAACCACCGATCATGACCCGATCATTGGGTTTGATTTTTTCGACGGCCTGCTCCGGGCTGATAATGGGTTTGAGTTGCATCGTTATAGTCTCATCCGTTGAAGAGGCTTCTTGGTGAACATTTTGAGCCTCTGAATCTGGTTGAAACCTATTATTCGAATTTTAAGGAAAAGCAGAACAGCACAGCTGCAACCATGACTTTGCAAATTTGCAAACCGGATCTGAAGATATGTCTGTGATGGGGGGTATTGACGACAAACAAACCGCACTACTCAGTGGGAAGTTATGGTACGGCTTGTCTGTAGTTGTGGGTGATTTAAGCCTCTGACTGCGCGAAAAAGTAACCTTAATGAAAAAGAAGCGATTTAATCGCTACGTTTTCAGGCTCTCCATCATTTCCACTTTTGCCAAAGGCCATTGCTCTAAAAAATCGTTCACCCTTCCTTTCGGAGTTGGTACCTTACATTCCTGAAACTGGCCTGGCATGTCACCTGGCATCAGGTCACCAGGTATATACAAACCATATAGGGCAGGTCCGAGGGCAGCATCGACAGTTTCAACAGACAGCGTTTCCTGAGAATATTGAGGAAGGTGACTGCAGAAATAATGCACTGCATCAAGCAAGTCTATAAATACGATCCGGTCTTTTTCTGTTTTCAGTCGATCGAACACTTCTTTATAACTTTCTTTTGAACTGCCTTGTATACAGTATGTACTCCTTAATTGATCTTTTGCGTAACTGGCAAGTGCCTGAGCTTGAGCCGGATGCAGCACTGGAACACTCTCCATCGATGCCGTTTTGGCAGTCTTTACTTTTGTGAGAAGCTTTTTGCTCATGTTTTCTTTTAACGCTTTTACACCTTGAGTGCTACCAACTGTCCTGAATAAGCCTTCTTCACCTGAAAACTCTATAAGCTGGAGTTTAAATAGCTTGCTATTCACAACCAGGATCAAATCCTTATTCCCACTCTTAGTATGCTCAGAAATCTTTCTCATGCCTTCCAAGTCAAGTTGATCAAAAAGAGAAGAAGCCTTATTTAAATCTGGCTTCTTCTCTTTAACTAATTTCATGGCATTACTCATACACTCTGGATATTTGACCAGCTTATCAACTTCTTCTAGGTGCTCTTTAACTTCTGTCATGAATTGCTGTGCAAAAGGGCCAATTCTCTTTGGAGGGATTGTTGACTTAGACCAAAGTAGTTCCTTATATGCTTCAAGCGCGTCTTTCTTTAATTGAGGAAGCATGCCATAGCGATTCTTGTCACACTCCAGTTTATCAATTGATTTTAAACATTCGGATAACATCAATTGCATTTGGCGAATTTTTTCCTGCTGTACTTCAGCTGGACTTTTTTCTGGAGAAACAGGAATTTTTCCATCAGGTTCTTTACCTTTTAATTCTTTCTTATCACCTCGCCACTTTTTACCAGCTCTACGTTGAATTCCACTGCCTTCATGCTCAGCTTTTGGAGCTCTATCTCCATGCCCACCCTGCCCTGTTTTCTGAAGCCTGCCCTCCAATTCTGCGCGAAACAGCTGGCCACCAACCTTGCCTTTAATATCAGGCGACATATTTTCTTTTTCTGACATTGAATCAGAGCTTTCATCAAACGATCCATCCAAAGCAATGCCGGATTCACTGGAATCCTGGTGCTCCAATACCGTGACCGATTTTTGATCCCCAAAGTTATCATTTGGTGTCCTAACACCCTGTGCTGTCTGTGGTGCAATATTTTCATCTGATTTTTCAGCAGACCTGTTATGATCACCAAATTTAGGTCTTTTAGGAGGCTTGGGTGGAGGAGTAGGTGGCTTTTTTATTTGCTGATGATTTGACTGATCATTTGGTCCGATACCGTTCATTCCAGTAATCCTTTACTCTGGTTATTAAGAATAACGTTAGCAAAATGGAAAAATAGATCCTCAAGATCCTCAAGATCCTCAAGTTATGACTGTCAGACTATTGGTAAATAGTATCGTGTTCACAACGAATACAGCTTTTGCGTCATAAACCTGACAGTTGAGCCTCTCTACCACCAGTCTATAAATACATCAAACATGATCTGGATTAGCTTTTTTACTGGAGAGCCCCGCTACAATTGATCACCTCGATAAGCAGGATGATCCATGGCGACAGGAACAAAACCCCACAGCCTCTTAGAAAGCAGCGATCCAAACCTCAGTGGCAAAATGGATTTTTTTGTGCGAATGGTGCGAACCGGCTCTATTACCGCTGCAGCTGAGGAAGTAAACCTCTCAATATCCACTGGCTCTCGATGGCTCAGTGATTTGGAGCAGCAACTGGGCGTCAAGCTTTACTGTCGACGTGGTGCATCATTTACCCTGACCTCGGCTGGACAATGCCTGTTTGAAAAATTCGGGCCCATCAGCGATAACATTCATTCGCTGATTATGGAAATGGGCAGCTTTGTTGATGAGCCCCAGGGGCTTGTGCGCATCTGCTGTACGCCGATCTTTGCGCAGAGTGTACTGCTGCCCGTGATTAATGCCTTTAACCGTCGATATCGCAAAGTTCGTTTCTCACTGGATATCAACCCCTATGGATTGAGCCAGTACTACCGTTATGACCTGATCATTAATGCCGAAACGTCATACCAGCCCCAGGAAAATCGCACGCTGCCTCTGGTTAAAAGAAATTTACTGACCGAGCCCTTTGTACTGGTCGCTTCGACAAGCTATCTGAAAACCCGCCAGCCTATACACCTTCCAGAACAACTTCAGGAGCATACCTGTCTGTACGCAGACTCCTTAACTCATTCACGGCAGTGGGCTTTTAAAGAGGATGGTCAGGTTCGTTTGATTAATATTTCAGATAATCTTGAAGTCAGCGACACCAACCTGCTGTTTGATGCCGCCAAAATGGGAATGGGTATCGCCTATTTACCACGCTATGTAGTTGAAAGCAGTGTTCGCAGTGGTCAGCTGGTAAAGCTTCTACCGAATCATCAGACCGCCCACTGGATGCTGAACCTTTACTACCCTGAACTGAAGCAGATGGATCAGGGATGCGTGTTGTTTAAGGATTTTTTCCTGAACACATACCGTGATCAACTCAGCAACCAATAGAGAATACCTGATGGTTAGGGCCTATGCAGCTTTGAAATGAAAGGAATATTCCGATACCTGTCCTGCCATGGCAGACCATAACCCACCAGCAAGTCATCATTTCCCATTTCATAAGCAAAATACTGCTTTACCGGTATATCAACACGCCCAGGCTTCACCAGAAGGATAGCAATTGAAACAGACAGAACCTCAAAACTGGAAGCTATGTATTCGACAATGCGTTTCATGGTACCACCAGACTCAATCGCATCGTCCACCAGTACCACGTGTTTACCTTTCACGCTGATGTTCTGATGGTAAACAATCTCAGACGTATTGTTTCTATCGCCCGGAGTATGCGGACAGGAGATATAATCCATGGACAGGTCAAATGTCAGCTTTCTGACCAGGTCGGCGGTAAACAATATACCGCCGGGAACGACACTGATAATCACAACCTCATCACCAGCAAACTGATCATTCAGCTGGGCTGCGACGTTTTCAGCGCCAGCGGCAATCTGTTCCTGAATTAAAACCAGTTCACCCATGTGCTTTTCATTCATCAGGCCACTCCGTCAAACAGGGTATTGGAGCTTAGCCTGTCCAGAGCACCGCTCAAAATATGGTCAATGGTTTCCAGAACACCTTCATCATTATTGGCGGGCGCTGAAAAACGGGCAATCTGCCGGATGCTGTCACTGGCATTGTTCATGGCAAAGCTGAAGCCTGCTTTTTGCAGCATCTCCATATCATTGCCGCTGTCACCAAAGGCCGCCACTTCATCATCGGTAATGTCCCACTGTTCCTGCAACAGATGAATTCCATGGGCCTTATGGACACCGGGGATGATCAGATCAATCCACTCGTGGCCACTGGTAACCGACACCAGCACGTCACCCAGCTTCTCTCTGGCCGCTTCCAACACAGTATCGTGTATGGCTGGAGACATTTTGATGGCGATTTTTAGAACAGTATCGTTTATATCCTGATAGCTCTGAATCAGCTCAAGACGCTGGTAGTGATTGCGGGCATTGGCTACTTCTGCAGGATCAGCAGTGTTTAAAACATAGGCGCTGTTCCGGCCACAGATAATAGCAGTTACGGCTTTCAGGCTTTCCAGAAACGGGTAGACACGGTCCAGAGTTTCGGCCGCAATATCCGCGACAAACAGCTCCTGCTGACCATCGTGAACATAGCCGCCATTTTCTGCAACGTAGGCAATATCGCCAGCATCAATATCCTCAAAATAGGATCTCAGCTTGTAATACTGGTTGCCACTGGCAACAACGAATCGAATACCCCGAGCCTTGAGGGCCTTGAACTGTTCCAGAAAACGCTCACGATTATACGTTTTGTTATCAGTCAGAAACGTGCCATCCATATCGACAGCAATCAATTTTATTCCGGTGTAGCCTGCCATTTCTGTTGTTATCTCTGAGGGTAAAATTGGAATCATATTGCTCAAACTACAGCAGCCCAATCCCCCTTTATATAGGGAAAATTACCGCTGATTTCAGGTCATTACAGCATCACTACTTTTGACTCGGAGGAAACCGATTTCTACATCTAGACTTATCGAGCAATGAGGAGAAATCAGCCATGACTCGAGTGGCCGTAATTGGTGCAGGTCCATCAGGCATTTCGGTGTTACACGCCTTTAAATCGGCACAAAATAAAGGAGCCGATATTCCGGAGATTGTCTGTTTTGAAAAGCAGGATACATGGGGTGGGCTTTGGAACTTTACCTGGCGAACCGGGCTTGATGAATATGGTGAGCCCATTCACAGCTCAATGTATCGCCACCTCTGGTCCAACGGACCCAAAGAGTGTCTGGAGTTTGCGGACTATTCTTTTGAAGAACACTTTGGCAAACCCATACCCAGTTACCCACCTAGGGAAGTATTAGCTGACTATATCTACGGGCGAGCCGAAAAATCCGGGATTCATAACTGGATTCACTTTCGTCATGCAGCCCGCTGGATCGAATACCACCAAGAGCAGAAAGTATTTTCTGTCATAGTTCATGATCTGGTGAATGACTGTCAGAAGCGCGAACTATTCGATTACATCATTGTTGCCACCGGTCACTTCTCAACTCCTAATGTTCCTGAGTTTGAGGGTATCGAAACCTTTACGGGCAGAGTTTTGCATGCCCACGACTTTCGTGATGCCCGGGAGTTTAAAGATCAAGCGGTACTTATTATTGGCAGCAGTTATTCAGCGGAAGATATCGGCTCTCAATGCTTGAAGTTCGGGGCAAAATCCATCACCGCCAGCTATCGCACACAACCGATGAGTTTTCACTGGCCCGGTAACTGGGAAACCAAACCACTACTCAACAAAATGGAAGATAAGACAGTGCACTTCTGCGATGGTTCCACGAAAGCCATTGATACCATTATTCTGTGCACTGGCTACCTTCACCACTTCCCATTTATGCAGGATGATATTCGTCTTGTGACCACTAACCGCCTGTGGACTCCAGGTCTCTATCAGGGCATTGCACTGGAAAATAATCCCCGCGTTATGTATCTGGGCATGCAGGACCAGTTTTACACCTTCACGCTGTTCGATGCTCAGGCCTGGTGGGCAAGGGACATTATTATCCAACGAATCAAACTTCCTTCTGCCACTGATATGTCAAAACACAGTGCCAAATGGCAAGAGCGGGAAAGCACCCTGAAAACCGATGAAGATAAGATCTGGTTTCAAGGTGACTATGTAAGAGAGCTGATCAATCAGACGGACTATCCAGAACTGGATACGGAAGCCATTAACAGACTATTTATGGAGTGGGAGTATCATAAACACCAGGACATCATGGATTATCGAAGTAACAGTTACCGGTCTGTGATCACCGGAACGCAGGCTCCATTGCTTAAAACCTCATGGAGTAAAACGACGGATGATTCGATGACAGTTTTCTTAAATAATCATTATCAGTAGTGATGTTAATATCCACGTCCCCCCCCTTTATACAGTCGCTATACACAACCTTGACACTCAATCAAGTGCACAGGTAACATTTCTCAGCAAAAAACCAGAACATAAGTACAAATACATAAATACACAGTATTCATTCTGGCGTAAAAATCACGTAATCTCCTCCGCCCTTTGGCGCATGCGCTCTAAAGGCACAAACACAACACAAAACACACGCAGAGAAGACATCATGAAAGTGCAAGGTTTCGCACGCTCACTGATTGCCATCGCAATTGGTGCAACCGTCAGCAGTTCTGTTATTGCCGGTGAAATGGCATCACAGGTAGTGGATAAAGGGCTGACATTCACCATTGGTGCTGCTTACAACGATCTGGACAGCGTCCGCGATCTGGACAACAAACTGGCACCAGAAGTCGGTATTGGCTACCGCCTGAATGACCGTTTCAGTGTTGAAGGTATCTACTCTCAGTACTCCACAGACCAGAAAACAAGTGGAGATGCTGACCTGAAAGAATTCCGTCTGGACGCATTCTATGACCTGACCCCATGGAATGGTTCTCTGACCCCTTACGTTGTTGCCGGTATTTCTGAACTGGAAACTGATCTCAAAGTCGATGGAGAACACGACGACACTCGCATGAATGCCGGTTTTGGTTTGAGAAAAGCCTTTACTCCAAACCTCTCCATCCGTGGTGATGTGCGTGCCGTTCGTACTCTGGATTACGCTCAGACAGAAGCCATGGCGAACGTTGCCCTGACCTGGACCTTTGGCAGTGTGGCCAAAGCGGCAGAGCCCGTTGCAGTGGTTGAGCCTGTTCAGGAAGAAGTTGTTGCAAAGGTTGAGCCAGCACCGGTTCTGGATGCTGATATGGACGGCGTTCTGGACAAGGACGATCTGTGCCCAAATACAGCAGAAGGCATTACCGTTGACCAGACCGGCTGTGAGCCAATGAAGGCCATTGACCTGCTGGTTAACTTTGAATTCGATTCCGAAGTCATTAACCAGGAAGGCGTTGATCAGATTGCCAAGATGGGTGAGTTCCTGCAGCGTTACCCAGAAGCTCGCATCCGTATTGAAGGTCATACCGATGCACGTGGCAAAGCGGCTTATAACGAGCAACTGTCTGTTCGTCGTGCGGACATTATCCGTCAACAACTGATCGAGAAACACGGTATTGACGCAGAGCGTATCGATGCGGTTGGTATGGGTGAGAGTGAGCCTGTCGCCAACAACGATACTGTTGAAGGCCGTCAGCAGAACCGTCGTGTGACTGCTGAAGTTATTTCTGGATGATACGACTACGGTCAGGCATTCGCCTGACCGACTTTAGATATAAGAACCAGCACAATACTCGGAAGCCCATGCTATTTTCAATCCAATTTTGTATGGAAAAAAGATACTACGCTACCGATGCTTTATCATCCTCCCAAAGCTTAAGAAAACAAAAATTCCCGAGATTTAGAAATAATATTCAGAATATTTTTTTATTTTTGAAAAAATCTCAGATGTATATTGCAAACTTTACTTTTTGTCTGAAAAAGTTAACTTGCCGTTAGCAGACACTAACACCAGAATGAAACCACCGCTTTTCCACAACATCCCCCCAGCTTAATCGGCTTGAATTTCTCCCAACAGCGCATTATCTTGTGTATATAAATGGTCGACACACAATATATAGTACCCTCGCTGCTGATCGACACATTGCATGACAAGACAGTCTGTAGAAAATTTCTGAAGTAATGCTCGGGCAGAAACAACGAATTTTCGGTGTTCAGCAGCCCAAAAAGGAATAGAAATCGGTGTGCAGGGAAGAATACTCATACAGGTTTTCAGTCGCTTAGTGTGCTGTCTTAGTCCTGCGTAAAAAGAGCAGAGTCTGTCCAGATAGAAATTTTCCGGCTTTATCTCGGGTATGGTTCAATCACCTAAAACTATTGGGTGGATTTTATTAATCGCTAAATATTAAATATAAAGAAGAGGGACGCTTGATAAGGTATTTAAGCAAACTAATTGCTGACAAAGACCGTTTGTATGACCTGATTACAGGAACTTTTATAGAGCATTTAGTCGGGTCTCTATGGATAAATATAAATGAATCTGAAGTATTTGTCATCACCGATGTAATAAGTCTTCAAAACACCAGTTTAATTTGACCTCCCGATTAACCCTTTTCTGGCCGATTGTTTTCCTGTTGGTATCAAGCAGGGAGCAGCGCCATGACCAATCGAGAGGAC
>NZ_LUKQ02000648.1 GCF_001647025.1 Endozoicomonas atrinae | reverse complement strand
TAGAGCCTAACTGTACATAACAACAACAAATCAACCGAAAGGACAAGCCCATGAACAAACGCATCGAAAAAGTCCTGGAAGCCATCGCCAGAAAGCATCGACTGTTCGATACCCTGAGCGAACAGAATACCTCCGAAGATTTCAATGAAGTCGCTGTCTGGTGCGTTAGAAGCGCCCTGGAAGAGGCTTACCTGCAAGGCATCAACGATGGACAACAAAAATCCAAAAAAGAAGGAGAGACACCATGAAACACGACAAACTCACCCAAGCCCAAGAAAACGTGCTGCAACAAGCCGCCAAAACCGGAACACTGAACGCCTCCGATCTCACCATCAAAGGGGGAGCCCGGAAGAAAGTGTTAGAGAGCCTGACCAGTCGGGGCTTCCTGATTTCCCTGAAAGAACCCAATACCTACGACATCAGTCCGCAGGGCAAAGCGGCTGTTGGTTTCGAGGATAAACCAGCCTCTAAAGACAAGGGCAAGATTCGCACTGGCACCAAGCTGCATACCGTGATTGAACTTCTGGCCCGCCCGGAAGGTGCCGCCATTGAAGAAATCATGGACAAGACCGGCTGGCAGAAGCACACAGTCCGAGGCACTTTCGCCGGTGCCCTGAAAAAACGACTGGGGCTGACCATCGAATCGGAGAAACCGGAAGGTCAGGACCGAATCTACCGGATCACCGCCGGACTGGAGGCCGTCTTATGAGCACCCGGTCAAGAATAGCGAGGCTGCTGGATGACTGCAGCTATCGCTCCATCTACTGCCACTTCGATGGGGATCGGGTTGGCCAGATCCTCAGGCAGTATTTCTCCAGTGAGAATGATGCCAGGGCAATTATCAATCTTGGTGATATTTCAGGCATTGATAA
>NZ_LUKQ02000647.1 GCF_001647025.1 Endozoicomonas atrinae | reverse complement strand
AGCCGTCGTACCGCTGGCCACGGTCGTTGTCGCCCATGTTGTGGGGGGTGTAGCTGCAGCCGAGGATGGCGGTCTTCAGGTCATTGACGGCATAGCCGGTTTTCAGGGCGTTGCGGATCAGCTTCCGTCGCTTCTCGTCCAGCCTGGCGTTGGGGTGATCCATGATGGTCTGCCAATACTGGAAAATGTCATCGATGGCTCTGGCCTGTTTTTGCTGGCTGCTTGCCCTGGCTTTTGGATCGGTGGCTTCTGGCAGCGGCTCACTGGATAAAATCACTTCACCGGTTTGCTCATCGGCGTCGGGTCGAGTGTCAACTCGACAAGGGTCTTTTAAACAGAGTTCCCTTCCATGTTCCGTTCCATGTTCCAGTTCCGTTCCAAGATCCCCTATTTCTATTCCTATCCCTTCCCCAGAGAAATTTTCCTGACCTTCTGGCGTTCGTGAATGTAATTCACCGGAATTCACCGGAATTACTTTCTCGCTAGAATTCCTTTCCGTTAACGGTGGTTCTGGTTTGATTTCTTCGCCATTTTCGGGCGCTGGTAGTTTGCTTTTTGCTTCTTTGGCGTTGATCTTCTGGTGATTGGCAAAGCTCTTGATAACCCCATACTGCTTTCCTTCCACCTGGTAGTGCGTCAAAAATCCACTGTTTTTTAATGCTTCCAGTACCTGGGAAAACTCCAACTCATCATAAGGAAATAGTTGTGCTTTGATCTGTCTGGGTTTCCAATGAAAACGACCTTCCCGGTCTACAAGGGTGAGCAATCCAATAAAGGCCAACCGGCAAGGAAGGCCGCTATTATGTTCAGCGTCATAAAGCTCGTCATGAATAAACAGCTCAGGCTTTACTGTTCTTATACGTCCCATGTATTTTCCTT
>NZ_LUKQ02000646.1 GCF_001647025.1 Endozoicomonas atrinae | reverse complement strand
AGAGTCAGCTTAGTAAAATATTTAACTTTCTGGAACTATCAGACTTGCAGACCACCCCAAAAAGCTATACTTAACGACAGGTCATTTTGGACTGGTGTTTTGAGGACTTTTTACGCCGGTGATGACAAAACTATCAAGTTATAGCAAAAGTACCCCAGTTACAAAATCGCAATTAATTGAAAATCTGGAATTCATTAAATCAGAGAAGTTCGATTTAGCCTTTCAAGTTAAAGGTCACAAATGCCATATACATATCGACTATGATGAAAGAGTAATTCCTGAATTTGAAAAAAGTGGTAATGATGGAGTCCTTGCGCTAGACATTACACATATAAAAATGAGATACCTTCAGGAAAAGAGCTCACCAGAACAGCTAAAAAACATAATCATCGAAACATTTGAAAACTCTAATGATTATAAGTATTGGTTATTCCATCCTCGTGAAGAAATAATTCACAAAAGATTCAAAGAGGAAAGTCAAAGACAAGAACAACAGCAAATATTAAATACAGAAAACTACATCAAACATAAAAAGAAAGAACTAGAAGAACAAAAGAACAATAACAAAGATATATCAAAAATTTATAAATCAAGCAATATAAACAAAAGAAAAATACCTGCCAAAGCTTTAGTCTATAGAAAAGAGAAAGCGACTCTGGGAATTTTCACCTGTAGCTACTGCAATTACAGTTGGCCGGAAAAAAGCACATCATTTAATACGTGTCCAGAGTGTGATAATCAAGCTAATTTCCTTCGGGAATGTAATTTAAATTGTGTAAACGCTTGTCGTTAATACTCCAAAATGGAGAATAACAATGAGCGTTGAAATCAACGAAAAACTGGTAGATCAAATAGCCAGTCAGATTAAAACTCAGGATGAT
>NZ_LUKQ02000645.1 GCF_001647025.1 Endozoicomonas atrinae | reverse complement strand
CCACGGTGCTGCGGGTCACCCATCCGGCGTCCTGTCCACCGGAGAGCTCTATGGATCGACCATACTGTTTGCTCTGTTCCTGAATCAGCAAAGCACCGGTTAAGGTGCGTTCCTGGCTCTGCTCCACCGGGTTCCAGTCAAACTCGTTTATCCACAACAAATCGTCGGGCAGTGTGATGCTATCCAGTTGCATAGGTCTTCCTTACACGGATCTCAATCCGGCGTTTCTCAGGGCTTCCAGCAATTTGCTTTCATCGCTTCGGTTGATGCCCACGTTGACGCTGCCGCCGGGGTACTCAAGACGGATAATCTTTTCGGCCTGTTTACTGTGTGCGCTTTGCTGTGGTGGGTTAATGCGTGAATTTTCCCGCTGACTGGGCAGCTTCTGCAGCTGCTCGGCTCGCTGCTCGGCGGCCAGCTGGTTGCGCTTCTCCCGGTAGATGGCATCGTTGAGCCGCAGGGCTTTGCTCAAGTCCTGGATGCTCTGCTGGTCGCCACCGGCTTTGGCTTCTTCCAGCTGGTTTTTTAGCTCTCGCTGGCGGCTCTGGTACTGACGCTTTTCGATCTGGTCTTGCTTACCCTGGAGGCGGTCTAACTCGTTCTGCAAACCGTCCAGGGTGTTTCTGGCGCTGCTGTTCAGCGACTCCATGCTTGACTCGGCCTGTTGTATGGCGCTGTCCAGCTGGCTCAGGTCTTGCTCGTTCAATAGCTGCAGAGAGTAGGCTGCGCTCTGGCCTTCTCTGGCCATGCGTCGGGCGGACACTTCACCGTTGTCGTACCCGGTCAGCAGCTCCTCCAGGGCGATCTTCTGCTCCAAAAACTGCTTTTTCACATAGGCGGCGTTCTGGGCGGTGTCGGTCATCCAGTCATCGATGCCGGTAAT
>NZ_LUKQ02000644.1 GCF_001647025.1 Endozoicomonas atrinae | reverse complement strand
CCGGTCACCTTGCCACAGCACCTGATGGAAGCCTACACCCACGAAGGCGAAAGCTGCTATGAGCCGTTCAACGGTTCCGGCACCAGCCTGATCGCCGCCCAGAACAGTGGACGACGGATGCATTCAATGGAGCTTGCCCCCGAGTATTGCGACGTGGCTCTGGAACGGTTCAGGCGCAAATTTCCAGAAGTAGAGATAACCCACCAGCAGACGGGGCAAAGTCTGCAAGCCATGATTGACCAACGAGCAGAGGAAAACCTATGAGTAATACAGCAATCAAAGAAACGCAAAGCATCGAGAACCTCGAGCAGGCAGAGCTGATGATTCGCAGAGCGGGCATCGTCAAAGAAGAAAAAGTCGAAGGCACGAAACTATTGGATATCTGCGGGTTTAATTACGGCAGGATTAATGATGGATGCCGCAAACAGATCGCCCGTCATAAGTTCAAAAAAGGGGTAGATTTTAGCTGTGACCAACAGGTCACACCTTCAGGACAAAAAACCAATATCTATTACTTTTCCATTAACGCCGCTAACCATGTCCTTCTATCAGCTATGACTCCAGAAGGAAAAAAAGCACGACAGGAAGCGATTGATTCAAAGATGGAGCAGCTGGAATTTAAGCAGACCAACATCAGTAAGACCACCAACCAGCACGCCATCATAGACCAGGTGGAGAACATCGCTGCCGTTTATCATTCCATGAAGACCCTTTCTGAATCCATAGAGCCCGATGGAAATATAAGACAGATGGCAGCAACGGCAACCGAGAAGCTGACAGGATATGACGTTATGGATCTTTTAGGCTTGTCTGCCAATTTGCAGGAAATGAAACCAAAGGCAGCACAGCAAATAAACATAACTGAAACAACCCCAATCAATCAGC
>NZ_LUKQ02000643.1 GCF_001647025.1 Endozoicomonas atrinae | reverse complement strand
GTCCTCTCGATTGGTCATGGCGCTGCTCCCTGCTTGATACCAACAGGAAAACAATCGGCCAGAAAAGGGTTAATCGGGAGGTCAAATTAAACTGGTGTTTTGAAGACTTATTACATCGGTGATGACAGCAGGGTTGATGCCGCTAAATTACAGTCATGTGCCACTCTCTTTTATCTGGTTACAGGTAATAAAACCTTTTTGAAAACCATCAACCAGTTTTATGGAGGCGTACATTGTGAGACGGCAATGAGTCGATTTTCTGAGTGGAGTCAACATCATTTACCGGTGAAAAGTGTTTCTCCGGCTCCTGTCAGTCGTGCTCCCAGGGCCGTTCAAGCGCCCTCCCCCACTCCTGCTCCACGCACTGCTCAGTCAATTATTGCCAATCAAAACCTTGCTGCCCGTAATGATTACCTGGTCGATGAACCCATTCCTGAGTGGGTGATAAAAGCAAGCATGAAAACATTCCAGCAGGAACAACGTAAACGAGCGGTAATTGCTCAGGAATTACAGTTTCAGCAGGCAATAGTCGCGAGCCAAAAGGCTCTGAGATTAGAGCGGGCTATTCACCGTCAGAGATCGACAATCAACCAAATGCTGTCAGGCCATGATCGCCGCTTAAGATTGAAAGATGTTACCAGGGATGGCAACTGCTTATTCCATGCCCAGGCGGCTAATTATACCAATTGAATTTTCTAACTACTGTATAACTGCCCAATCACGGGAGCACAGACTGAACAGTCGACCAGCTTCGCTGCAAAGGTTATTCCAAGCTTCACAGCAACAATCTACAATATTTTCATAACCTGAAAATGCTTTGTTTGATAAGTCATGCTCCCGCATCCACTCCCATAGCCTTTCTGAGCTGTTTAACTCCGGTGCGAATGGT
>NZ_LUKQ02000642.1 GCF_001647025.1 Endozoicomonas atrinae | reverse complement strand
TGGGGTACCGCTATCGGTGCCGGTCTCGGAGCCTTAACATCTGGAATGCAGGCCGGAGCCGCCGCCGATCAGGCCGCACAGGCCGCCTCCCTGCAACAGCAGCAGTTACAGGAGCAGCGTCGTCAAACTCAACTGAACTATCAGCTCGCCCTGATGGAGATGCAGCGCCTCGAAGAGTACGACCGCTACCAGCGTGAACAGAACGACTGGTCGCGCATGTTCGCCGAGCAGACCTACGACTACAACAAAGACCTGCTCGAACAGAACCGCGCCCAGCAGCTCAGCGAATATCAGTACATGCTTGACCGGCAGTCACAGCTTGACGCCAGTGCCGCCGAGCAACGCGCCTTCGAGATGGAGCAATTTCTCAAGAACCAGCAGCTCACCGAAGAGCAGCGCGACTGGGCAAAATCCCAATATGAAGAGGCAAAAGCCCAGGCCATCATGCAGCGCAACTACGGTCTCGACCGTCAGTCCCGCGCCGATGCTCTGGCCGGACTTGAACGACAGTTTGACCTTGACCAAATCTACCGCGCACAAGCACTGGCCCAGTCCGAACGGGACTACGAACTCAACAAGCAACAGAACATTCTCGGCCAGATCGACTCACTCTCAGCCACTCTCAACAACACCATCAACGGCTTCGGTGATCTCGTCCCGCTCACCCAGTACGACCAGTCCCACGTCGACGCCGAAGCCCAGCGAAGGGGTGATCTCTACGCCTCCGCCATTGACCGCGCCGCCGACCGAGTGGCCTCCGTCAACGAAGCCGATGCCATCCGTTCTGGCATGTTCGAATCCACACAAAACAACGCCCGTCGTGCCAACATCACCGCCCAGCTCGCCAACGAATACCAGCAAGCCTACGGTAAGGGCTACGACGAAGCGCAGCA
>NZ_LUKQ02000641.1 GCF_001647025.1 Endozoicomonas atrinae | reverse complement strand
CTGTAGTGATAAACTCTTCAACGGGCATGACTGAAACCTTCTTTTTTGCTTTTTACTGCTTTTAATAGCAGAAAGCAGGTTCAGTCATGTCTCCTTATGCAAACCTAAAAGTCGCACATGGCGTAATAAGTACACTATTTAACCACCATCGATTTTTTCTCGACGCTTTCAATATATTCATCATAAATTTTCTGAAACTCTTCTGACCTAATAACAACCAGATCCTCGTCATCCATCATCCCTTTAATTCTGCTATCTTCAAGCATACCAACGTTTCTTATCTGCTCAGCTGTTATAATCCCATAACTTGTTACATTGTAACGTAATAAAACTTTAAAATCATCAACACTAAATAATCTTTTCACCGATAGTTTACCGGAATAATGAGATTTTATGGCCAGCCCGACATCTACTTTCGCCTGCATAGCTTTTGCAACACTATGTAGATAGTGCACAAATCGGTCTTGAATATCTTCTGTTTGGTTACGGATATCAATACAGGCATCCGCTATAATAAAGAGCGGTTTACCCATATGGGACAGGCCTGAAGTCACTTTTCTGTATGCAGGGAGACCTTGAAGAAGACGCCCAACATCTGGTATTCCTTCTCCTGGCTGATCAGTCCACTGTTCAAGCTGTCCCCCAGAGCCTAATAACGTTTCAAATGTTTTTGATCTCCCGTTGCTAATATCTGGTGCAGTCTTATTGAGAACTGTAAAACTCGAACCCCAGCCCAATGTATAGACTACATTACTCTTCCAAAGCTGATACCACTCTTTAATATTCTTGCTGGCAAGTGTTTTCAATGATGGGATATTTTTCTCTACCCAACGCCATTGCCTAAGATTCCTAAAGAAGTCAATTTTAATTTGTTCTTTTGGTGCTAACCATCCC
>NZ_LUKQ02000640.1 GCF_001647025.1 Endozoicomonas atrinae | reverse complement strand
GTTACCAGAGTTTGATTCGGCGATATGGTGGAGAGCCCAGTATGAGCAGACCTGGTAACTGCTGGGATAATGCAGCTATGGAGTCATTCTTTAGCCGGTTAAAAGTTGAATTAGTTTATGCCGAACGATTTCAGAGTATCGAAGAAGCCAGATCTGGAATCTTTGAATACATCGAAATATTTTATAACCGAATCAGACGGCATTCATCACTGGGATATTTAAGTCCTGTTGAGTGAAACCAACAATAGGTGTCCACTTTTCGTGGGTAACACCAGCATAAGGATAGATCGTGAAGAATAAAGGAAGAATGCACTTCTTTGCTGGAAAAATGGCAGCAGGAAAATCTACGTTATCCAAAGAAATTGCTAATGAAAATAACACGATTCTAATTTCAGAAGATGAATGGCTTGAGCAACTATTTAAGGATGAAATTAGAACATTTCAAGATTACATAGTGTATTCATCGAGATTGAAGCCTTTAATCAAAGAACATGTTCTAAACCTGTTAGATGAAGGGATATCAGTGGTATTAGATTTTCCAGCGAACACTAAGAAACAAAGATCATGGTTTCTTGAAATTATTGATTTAGGGTATCCACACCAACTGCACTATGTTGAAGCAAGTGATGAGCTGTGTTTAAAGCAATTGGCTATGAGGAGTGAAGGAATAGAAGATTCCGCTTTTACAACGGAAGCCATGTTCCATGAAGTAACAAGCTATTTTGAGCCACCATCAAATGATGAAAAGTTTGATATAAAAGTGTACAAAGGGAATGTAATTTAAATTGTGTAAACGCTTGTCGTTAATACTCCAAAATGGAGAATAACAATGAGCGTTGAAATCAACGAAAAACTGGTAGATCAAATAGCCAGTCAGATTAAAACTCAGGATGATC
>NZ_LUKQ02000639.1 GCF_001647025.1 Endozoicomonas atrinae | reverse complement strand
AGCCGTCGTACCGCTGGCCACGGTCGTTGTCGCCCATGTTGTGGGGGGTGTAGCTGCAGCCGAGGATGGCGGTCTTCAGGTCATTGACGGCATAGCCGGTTTTCAGGGCGTTGCGGATCAGCTTCCGACGTTTGTCGTCCAGCTTGGCGTTGGGGTGACCCATGATGTTCTGCCAACACTGGAAAATGTCATCGATGGCTCTGGTTTGTTTTTGCTGGCTGCTTGCACTGGCTTTTGGATCGGTAGCTTCTGGCAGTGGCTCACCGGATAAAATCACTTCACCGGTCTGCTCGTCTTCGTCGGGTCGAGTGTCTACTCGACAAGGGTCTTTTAACAGTTCCCTTCCATGTTCCCTTCCATGTTCCCTTCCATGTTCCCTTCCATGTTCCCTTCCATGTTCCCTTCCATGTTCCCTTCCCTTCCTTTCCCCAGAGAAATTTTCCTGACCTCCTGGCGTTCGTGAATGTAATTCACCGGAATTCACCGGAATTACTTTCTCGCTTGAAATCTTTTCCGTTAACGGTGGTTCTGGTTTGATTTCTTCGCCATTTTCGGGCGCTGGTAGTTTGCTTTTTGCTTCTTTGGCATTGATCTTCTGGTGATTGGCAAAGCTCTTGATAACCCCATACTGCTTTCCTTCCACCTGGTAGTGCGTCAAAAATCCACTGTTTTTTAATGCTTCCAGTACATGGGAAAACTCCATGTCATCATAAGGAAATAGCTGTGCTTTGATCTGCCTGGGTTTCCAATGAAAACGACCTTCCCGGTCAACAAGGGTGAGCAATCCAATAAAGGCCAACCGGCAAGGAAGGCCGCTATTATGTTCAGCGTCATAAAGCTCGTCATGAATAAACAGCTCAGGCTTTACTGTTCTTATACGTCCCATGTATTTTCCTT
>NZ_LUKQ02000064.1 GCF_001647025.1 Endozoicomonas atrinae | reverse complement strand
TCTACGCTGTGGCGCAGCTGCAGGGCGGTGGCTCTCAAGTGGAATACATGACCGTAGAGGAGATCATGAAAGTGCGTGACTCCTCAAAAGCCAAAAACGACGGGCCGTGGCAGACGCACTTTGAAGAAATGGCAAAAAAGAGCGTTGTCCGTCGGCTGTTTAAATACCTCCCGGTTTCTATTGAAGCACTCACCGCTGTCGGTCTGGATGAACGGGCGGACGCTGGCCTGTCTCAACATAACGAGGCGCTGCTGCGTAACGATGACGGGGGTGTCGTGGTGGATATGGATACCGGTGAAATTATCGACGGCGCTGTCTCCAGTGCTGCGGATCTCAATAAGGCACTCTGATGGGTGCCGCCTCTAAAAAGGATAATCTTATGGATGAGAATGTGTACGTGGTTTCTTTTGGCTCGAATCAATGGATGTTGAACTCGGTGGAGGATGCGGTCGTGCTGCTTAAATTGCTGACAAAAGCACAGCCAGTGTATGAAACCTTTCAGGGCGGTGAATTTGTTATCCGGCACTCAGACGTGGACAGCAAGCCCGAATTGAAGGTGCGTAACGTTTCCGATATCGATGGCGAGCATTTATAAGGGAGGTGATGGTCATGGGTGCTGAACGACTGATTGATACTGAGTGTCTGCTGCAATGGACAGGCTACGTTTCCGTTGATCAATTGGAGCGCTTTCTAAGGCGGCAAAATATCCGCTATGCAAAAACAGCAGGAGGTCGTCTGGTCACTACGCAAGCTGCTATCGATGCCTGCTTTATGCAGCTCCCTGGTAACACTGAAGACGACGAGCTTATTCGTTCTGCTGAAGTGGAAAAACTGACAGGCCTGAATCGTGTCGCTATCTACCGGCAGGAAAAAGACGGTAAATTTCCGAACCGTGTTCAGATCGGGCCTCGCTCTGTTGCATGGAAACGTTCAGAAATTATTGCCTGGGTAGAAAAACGGAGGCTAGGGTAATTTACCCTAGCTCATCCCCATCGGTTTATTTTCTTCCAGTATTTTCTCTAATAAGTCGTTCCATACATCCATCGCTTTTTTCTTCTCGTCGAAGTAATCAAACTTATCGTAATTTTTGTCTGCTACATCCATTGAACCGTGACCATGAAGCATGTTTTTTATGTGTTTATCTATGCCTGACGGGCCTAATAATGTTTTTACGGTCGTTCTGGTTGCGCCTAAGGTCAGAGGCCTTAGTCTGGATTTTTTGCTCAACTCCTGCATAGAACTATAAAGACGCTTGCTTGCCAATGGCCGATGCTGGTTTAAGCCTGAACCGATACGCCCTGCAAATGGATAGTCACAATGCCCTGTTATCTCCTTCACTGCCTTTATTTCTGCCAGTGCTAATTTGTTAAGCGGTACTATGTGCGGAGTTTCTTTACCTCCTCGTTTTTTCTTCATGTTGGAAATAACAAAAAAAGGATGTTCTGAATTCAACAGGTATTCTTTCCAGCTGACTCTTAACGTCTGATTTATTCTCTGACCACCGGTTGCAATAATAAATCGGATAAAACGTCCCGTTACAGGGCCTTTATATTTTATTGCGTTGTGCCAAATGGTCGCCAGCTCTAACTCTGACCAGTCATCTTTTCCTGCGTTGTTGTATTTCGGGTTTTGTTTCACGAATTGCAGAGGGTTAGCAATCAAACCGAATTCATCTTTTGCTCCAATGGTCATATTGCTATCTAGCACCACTTTCATGACCTTATTGAATGCCGCTTTTAAGTAAGCCAGCGTATGATTTGCCATCGGGCCTTTCCCCTCTTCAAGCAAATCCTCAAAAACAGGCTGTAAGTGATCCCACTCGATGTCTCTGGCTTGCATGGTCATCAGCTCTGGCAGGTGCTCTCTTAACCGTTTGAATGAACTATTAGCGTCAGCTCTCGTTTCAGGGTTTTCTAACGAATCCTCATACATCTGCAATAATCGCCCGAAAGTCCCATAGCCTTGGGTATCAGCCAGTTTTATTCTGCGCCGCAGGCCTGCTTCCTGTTCATCCTTTTGCTGCTGTATCACTTCTTTTGGATTTTTCCCTTCCTTTCTTATCTCCGCTTGTCTAGTTACCTCATCAAATGCTTGGGGTAGAGTTATTCTGTCTTTCCTTATCCGAGGGGAATACATACCTAGATGTAATAATTCTCTCTTTTTCTCCCATTGAAATTTGTAATAAAAATCTATTTTGTGGGCGGCTATTCTTGCTAACAAAACACCCGGCAAGTCATCCAGTTTATTAGTCAGTTCACGTTTAGCTTTTGACCCATGCACTTCCGCCTGAATTTCGGCCAGTGCCACATCGGTTATCACGTCCATAGCTTCTCCTTACTCTCTGTTTTTATTCTGTGGTTTATTAGACATGGTGGCTGTTTTTGGGTTCCTTTCCACTTTGGTGGCTGTTTGAGTGGCTGTTTTTAGCTTACAGGAACAAAAGTACTGAATAATAGTGAAACATTGCCGATATAATGGGAAGCGGCACAATGCATTGATAACACAAGAGATAATGGATTTATGGAAGGCGGAAGACGTATAGATACGAATTTAAAAAAAAGTGCCGTTTTAATTGTTGATGATGAGCCACTGGCCCGGGAACGGCTGAGACACCTGATTGGCCGGATTGATAACTTTATGGTGCTTGAAAATGAGGCCAGTAATGGACGGGATGCCATTGATCTCTGTGGCCAGTACCACCCGGATATTGTGCTGATGGATATTCGCATGCCCGTTATGGGTGGGCTGGAAGCTGCCAGATATATCAGCTCCATGGACAAACCACCGGCGGTCGTTTTCTGTACCGCTTACGACAATCATGCTCTTGAAGCCTTTGATGCCCAGGCCGTGGGTTATCTGCTGAAACCGATTCGCCAGGAAGACCTGAATCAGGCATTGCAACGTGCCAGTAAACTGAATCGTCTGCAACTGGCCTGGCTGAACGACCATCTGCCAGAGCATAAAGAACAGGGCCATATCGCGGCCAAAACATTGCGTGGTATTGAACTAGTTCCCCTGAATGATGTGCTCTATTTTATGGCGGATAATAAATATGTGACGGTTCATCACCGTCATGGTGAAGTGCTGATCGATGACCCGCTCAAAACCCTGGAAGAAGACCACAGCCAGCACTTTGTAAGGATTCACAGAAACGCACTGGTTCGTCGCGATGCTATTGAAAGCCTGTCCCGTGATGACAAGGGCCACTGCTTTATCCATCTCAGGGAAGTACCAGAGCCACTGTCCATCAGCCGACGTCATGTGCCACAGATCAAGAAGATAATGCAGTCCCTGTAACAACAGGGACATGCCTGGCCTAACTGCAAAACTGTCTCTTAAAGCCCGTCTATCGTATTATCCCCTACAACTACGTTGCCAGTTGCTGACTGGCACTCAATTTGAGCACTATTTCAACAACAGAAGCCGTCATTCCTGTGAAAACCGTTCGTATTGCGACCCGTAAAAGTGCCCTTGCCCTGTGGCAGGCAGAGTATGTCAAGCAGCAGCTGGAATACCACCATCCGGATATTCAGGTAGAACTGGTCAAAATGACCAGTCAGGGTGATCGCATTCTAGACGCTCCACTGGCAAAAATTGGTGGCAAGGGGCTGTTTGTCAAAGAGTTGGAAAATGCGCTGATGGAAGGCCGTGCAGATATTGCTGTGCACTCCATGAAAGATGTCCCCATGGAGTTTCCGGAAGGTCTTGGGCTTGGGGTTATCTGTCCGCGCGAAGACCCACGGGATGCCTTTGTCTCAAATCACTATGCCTCTCTGGATGAACTGCCACAAGGGTCCGTTGTGGGCACTTCAAGCCTTCGCCGGCAGTGTCAGATACTGGCCGCCCGTCCTGACCTGACGATTCAGTTTCTGCGAGGCAATGTGAATACCCGATTGGCCAAGCTGGATGATGGCCAGTATGACGCTATCATACTGGCAGCCGCCGGGCTGATTCGACTGGAGATGGCCGACCGTATTCGTGATTATCTGGATACAGGCCTGAGCCTGCCGGCTGCTGGACAGGGCGCCGTAGGTATTGAGCTGCGTCTGGGTGATGAAGAAACAAGGCGGCTTATTGCCCCTTTGCACGATGAGCAAACCGCAATCAGGGTTGGTGCTGAACGAGCCATGAATAGACGCCTGAATGGTGGTTGCCAGGTACCTATTGGCGGATTTGCTGAACTGGACGGAGATCAGCTGTTTCTCAGAGGTCTGGTCGGCAGCCCTGATGGACAAACCATCTATCGAAGTGAAGTGACATGCGCCGCTGAAGATTATGAATCTGCAGGTATTCAGGTGGCTGAATCTCTCCTGAAACAGGGAGCGGACAAGATACTTGCTGAGCTGTCTCATCACTGACTATCGGGTAATTAGAGAACAATGAACCTGTCACATATCCGAGCACTGGTGACCCGTCCTGAGCCACAGGCTCAGGCACTGACAGAAGCCATCAGGGAAGCAGGTGGCCTGGCCTGGCCGCTGCCCATGCTGGGTATTAATGCCCTGGCAGAAACACAGGCAATGAGAGATTGCCTGCTGATGCTCGACCAGTTCGACCATGTTATTGTTACCAGCCGCCCGGCTGCCCGTCTGGGGGTTGAGCTGATCGAACGATACTGGCCACAGCTACCGGTTCACTGCCAGTGGTTTGCTATTGGCAGCAGCACAGCGGCTGAACTTGAGCAGTTTGATATCAGGGCTCAATATTCGGAAACCGGCGTAGACAGTGAAGCCCTTCTTACTTTGGAAGCATTTAGCAATGTGCAGGATAAGAAAGTCCTTATTCTCAAAGGAGTAGGGGGACGAGAGGTGCTGGAGGGGCAGCTCAGTCGTTCAGGTGCCAGTGTTCACACTATGGATGTTTATCAACGTTCCTGCCCAACCTATGAGCGCAATGCAGTCGTAAAAAAGTTGGAAAGCCATTCAATCAATGTCATCCTCTGTGGTAGTGGAGAAACCCTGACAAATCTTGGGTACTACCTACCCATGTCCTATCGAGCTGACTACCGGCTGCTTGTTCCCAGTGAACGGGTTGCCAGACAGGCACATAGTCTGGGTTTCCAACAGGTAACCAATACCTGTGGAGCCAGCAACGAGATGATGTTGCCGGCACTGGAGGCTATCCCGACATAGCGTCGGTAGTGAGGGTGGAGGCCTGTTTTCTGACTCCCTACCACCTCAAATCAGACTCTTTTGAAAAGAGAATGGGATCCCCTGAAGAAGTGATCACGAATCCTACAAGATCCAGAAAAATGATCGCGACACTTTCTCTGACCATCCTCTAGAACAATCGGAAGGCCAAAGCGTGAGCGATACAGACCAGAACACAGACCGTTTACCAGAAAATACACCTGAAGATGTTCAGCAGAAAACAGACATCACTTCAGCGACAGAGTCCAATTCAGAAAAGCAAGCCGCCAAAAAGAACAGAACCAAGGGGCCAGGTAAAGGTCTGGCAGGATTTGCCCTGTTGATATCCGCCTGTGCCCTGGGCCTTAGTGGCTACATCGGCTGGCGTGCCATGCCGCTGGAACAGAGCCAGCCGGTGCTTCGTGAGGGAATGGACCAGCTGCAGACCCAGATCGCACGTCATCAGGCCAGGCTGACGACAGTGGCACAAAACGCCTCAACTGATATTGAGAGACAAAAAGAACAGTTGCAAGCTCTGCAACAACGCGAAGCCAGACTTTTATCCCGAATTGATACGCTTTCTAGCAAAGTCAGAGAGCTTGAAGGCTCTACACGTAACCAATGGCGTGTTGCTGAAGTCGAATACCTCATACGTCTTGCCAATCAGCGGCTACTGACGGTCAATGACATCACCGGCGCCCTCGAGCTTATGGCCAGTGCAGAGCAGATACTGGGGCAATTGGACGACTACACTCTATTTCCTGTCAGAGAAGCCCTGGCAGAAGATATGGCGGTTCTGAAATCTACCGCCATATTGAACCAGGAAAGCATCTGGCTCAGACTCCAGGCAATTGCAGATCTAATCCCTGACCTTGTTATCCTGGATGATAGCCATATTGCGGATGTGGCCACTGCCTTGAAACCTGGATCAACTGTCACGGATGGAGCCACCCCTCCAGCTGAAAGTACCTGGCAGGAAACCATCAAGGCGATGTTACTGGATACCTGGCACCGCTTCACCAGCCTCTTTCGTATCAATACCCAGCGTGAACAACCCATTGAAGTATTGCTGACACCAGAACAGGACCAGTTAATTCGTCAGAAGATGCTAATGCTGATCGAACAAAGCAAACTGGCACTGATAACAGGGCAACAGTCGATATATCAGAACAGTCTCAAGCAAACCAGTGACTGGCTGAGTCGTTATTTTATGTTAGGTGGTGAGGCAAGCAATGAGCTGGCTAGAGAGCTTGCGGACTTGGAAGGGCTCTCTATAACCCCAAAAATGCCCAATATCCATCGTTCTCTGGATGCATTGAAAGACCACCAGTCCAGCTCCAATACCTCTCCCACATTACAGCAGGAACGAAATTCGACCACCGGGCCCGAAGAAAACAAAGTGACGCCAGTATCACCGGGAAAAGACGATGAGAAAAGCAGTAAACCAGTGACAGAGCCGGATCAGCCTGCTGAACAGGGAGTGCAAATTTCATGAAAGGGTTTGCACTGTTCCTGATCATTGTTTCGGCCTGCTTTTTACTGGCCAATATCATGGTGAATGACCATGGTTATGTTCTGATTGCTTACGATGAGATGACGTTTGAAAGCAGTCTCTGGGGGTTGCTGCTGCTGGTTGTTATTTCCCTTGGCCTGGTCTGGCTTGGCGTGATCATTTGCCGGTTACTGCTGGGCACATTCAGTTTTATCTACCCACTGTCAACGGGTGCCCGAAAAGCAAAAGCCAGGAAACTGTTTGATCGCGGTCTGGCTGAGTTTACCAAAGGTCACTGGCGCAAAGCCGAACGACTCCTTGGCCAGGCGGCGAAAAGTGGTGAATCACCGTTGATCAATTACCTGGCCGCCGCCAGAGCGGCCCATGAAGCTGGAAATTACGAAGCCAGTGCAAACTGGCTGAGGCAGGCTGACAGCAAAGCGCCTGGTGCAGAAATGGCAATCGGCATCACCCAGGCCCAGCTTCAGCTGGCAAGTAATCACCTGGAACAGGCCCTCGCAACACTGAAACACCTGCACAAAAAGTACCCTCGTCATGGCTACATTCTGAAAATGCTCAAACAGGTCTATATCCGTCTGCATGACTGGCAATCTTTGGAGAAACTGCTGCCCAAGCTTCGCAAGCAGAAAGTAATTAAGGATGACGAATACCATCAGCTGGAACAACAGGCATTTAAAGCCCTCTTCGAACAGGCTTATAATTACGGTCGAAACCGCTTCTCTGCTGAAGAGAAAACCAAACCAGCTGACGATATCTGGTCCGGCCTGAGTCACAGCCAGAGAAAGGATCCGGTTATCCTCTATCGTTACTGTGACTGCCTCGTACGGCTGGGTGCCGAAGAAAAAACCGAACTGCTGCTGCGAGAAAACCTCAATCACTGCTATAGCGAGCAATTGATCCGCCTTTATGGCAAGACGCCGGGTAGAGATCTGAAAAAGCAATTGCTTTTTGCAGAATCACTGCTCAACCAGCGTACAAATGATCCTGAGCTATTACTGGCGCTTGGTCGTCTGGCACTGCGCAATGAGCTCTGGGGTAAAGCCCGGGAATACCTTGAAGCCAGCCTCAGGCTCCGTAAAAGTGTTGATGTTTATAACGAGCTGGGTCATCTTCTCGCACACCTTGATGAGTTTGAAACCAGCTCGCGCTATTTCCAGGAAGGCCTGTTATTAGCGGCTGACAGTGCAACCAATCTGCCAAGGATTCATAAACAATGAATGGCCTGTTTGTTGGCGCCATCAGCGGTATGACGGCAGTGGCACTGAGCGCCTTTGGCGCTCATGCGCTGGAAGGAGTTATCTCCGAACGGTTGATGAACGTTTTCCAGACCGCAGCGGACTATCAGTTCTACCACAGTTTGGCATTGCTCTTAGTTGCCTTGCTTGGAGTCAATTACCCTTCCTCAAAAAAACTGAAATGGAGTACAGGTCTCTTTACTGTGGGCATTGTCCTGTTTTCAGGAAGTCTTTATCTGTTAAGCCTGAGCGGTATTCGCTGGCTGGGGATGGTAACACCCATCGGAGGCATTGCGTTTATTCTAGGCTGGTTAACATTAGCAATCTTTGCTGCTAAAGATTATCAGAGATAAAAGAAACGATTACTCGTTACATAAAAATTGCAGAATCCCCCTGAAGAGGTATAGCTCTGCCATTGGCATAAATGACAACTTCGGGTTGCATAACACTTGGAGGGTTTTCTGTTAGCTGCGGACTATTGCTATGAGTAGCAATATGAGCATCGATATCCTCCTGGCTCTTTTCGATATTACAATCAGGTTCAGAGCACTTTACTTTCAGGCTTCTCAGGCATTCTATTTCTTCACAGGTATACTCGGTGAGATTTTTGTCATTGACACACGAGGAACAACCCGTGTGTTTTTCCAGCCTGTCATGATTATCCAGACATACCCTGCACAGCACATGTTCACAGGTCTTAACTCGTTTACCGTTAACATCAAGCCGTCCACAGTGGCAGCTCATGTGATTTAATGTCTCAAGAACATCCCTTTTCCCGAGGTCTTCTGCAGCAACCTGAACTTGGTTACACGCAGAAGTACTAACATAAACACCTGACACTCCTGGCATAACACTAAACACCTTTGAAAAATCTGCTGGAGCAAGTTGCCCTGAATAGCATTCAGAAAGACTGAACATCTGCAGTTAAATTTGTAATACTGGATAGATCCTGAACGGGCAGATTTAGTTCCATTGAATTTGCAATTTATATTCTGGCCAGTATCTTACACCGATTATTTTTTACGAACTCAGATGTCCATGAACGATACTGTGAAACCGGTCGACGAGACTGACGACCCACAACAGGAAATCCCCCACAAGCGTCAGATCAAGAGCTTTGTGCTCCGTGCAGGCCGTATGACGACGGGCCAGCAGAGAGGCTGGGACGAGTGCTGGCAAGACTGGGGACTGACACTGGAGCAGGGCACCGAGGGTTTCCTGAATACCTTTACTGATGAAGCACCACGAGTTCTGGAAATTGGCTATGGTATGGGACATTCCCTGGTAACCATGGCTGCCCAGGAGGGTGATAAGCACTTTATTGGCATTGAAGTCCACCGCCCGGGTGTGGGCAGTCTTCTTAATGAAGCTCGTCTGGCGGGTATCAACAATCTGAGAACCTACTGTGACGATGCTGTTGAAGTACTGAAACAGTGCGTGCCTGATGGCAGCCTGGCGCGGGTACAGATTTACTTCCCGGATCCATGGCACAAAAAACGTCATCATAAGCGCCGCTTGATTCAGCCCGCTTTTATTGAGTCTATTCGTCCCAAGCTGGAAATTGGCGGCATTATTCATCTGGCAACTGACTGGGAAAACTATGCCGAGCAGATGCTGGAAGTCATGAATTCAGCAGAAGGTTTCGAGAACCTGGCCACTGATAACGGTTACTCACCAAGACCGGATTTCCGTCCGCTAACCAAGTTTGAAAAGCGGGGTCATCGATTAGGGCATGGGGTCTGGGACTTGCTATTCAAGCGTACCCTATAGAACCAGCTCTTGTGCAGTTGGGCGGTAAACGTCGGCGGCTCAATATACCCCTATCATGAATAAGGTTATAGCGGTTCTCAATTTCAGATTGAGTAAAGGGTTCCACTCGATCTAAAACTATTCCATAAAATACACATCTATATACCCATTAAATTAACTTAATGGGTATTCAAAATGGCAGACCAACTACGTCCAAACCCGTTTCGGCCAGTCCAAAATTTTGCTGCACCGGGAGTACCAAATCAGCCTCGTCCAGAGCACCCACCACAGTACAGGCAGGTTCAGGCAGACAAAAAATTACCAGAACATACCCGACACTATGGATCAACTACAACAAACCCAAGAGGTTTAAATACGCACAACATAACATCCAGAGAATCTTCTTCCTCAAGCTATCTCAAAAGTCATACCGGTATAAATACTGGCCCATCTGGCTCCGGGACATCATCGCAACAGGCAAGTCGCTCTCATATTCATCCAGGTACCAGCAGCAAACCAACATCCAGTCCCGCTGTAGAAGATTTATTCAGTCACCCTTCTATTTCAAACCCCTCGTATTCCCAACACACTCCTCGACAACCATCAGTAAGTTCCCAACATGAAAGCCGTTCTTCATCAATGAGAACAGAGTCCCACTCCAGTAGCCGAACATCATTGCCCTCATCGCATCAAACAAACCCCGGTCATGTAAGAACCACGTTCCGGGAAACAACTATAAGTAGTCGTGAGCTACCAGCCCGACCCAGGCCTTCGGAACCAAGTAGCTTTGAGAAAATGGAACAAGATATGGAACAAAGAGTGAATGAAATCAGGTCTGAGTGGAAGAAAGACAGCGAAGCTCGCCGTAAGGAATTTTTTTCAGATTTTGACTCAAAAAGTGAGGCACTTAATAGAGAATTTGTTAGTTTTAGAGAAAGACCTTCTACAGCACCTCTGGCTCAATCAACTGCCATGCTCAGTAGTGGAAGGAGTCAGATTGAAAGCCACTCAGACAGTCAAAGAACAATTCAAGCCACCTACACAGTGTCCCACACTCCTGAAAAAATTGCCTCAACACTGGGAAAAATAGTGGAGAAGCATATTGAGTGTGCCACATCAAATGTTAACGATGCTCTTAAATTTCTTCAAACAGCCCTAAAGGATGCTCACGGAAAACTATCCTGGGGCATAGCATTAAAACAGATTGCGACCGACGCCCTACGCAGTAGTCAAACAAGATTGGGGGCTCTTAGTCGTGAATACCAAAATGCAAATAAACACTGCTTGGCCGATGGTGATATCCCTGAATTTAAAGAGAAAGTACATCAATGTGTTCAACCATTTTTGGAGAAAGTAAAAAATATAACACCTGACCCTGGTAAAGCGGTTACCTTCGAAATAAATATTACTACGGCTTATGGTGATAAGACCCACAGAACACAGCTGACCTGAACATACCTCAATGACAAGCGAATCTCTTACGCAAACAGCTCCAACAAATCATTCAGAAAAAGCCTACCTGTAGAGGTAGGCTTGAGTCGATTATTTTCTGCCAAAACAGGCTCAAGCAGCCCTTGCTGCTGAGCTAAGTGTAATTGCCTGCTTATATCACCCAGTGTTTGTCCCGTTCGTTCAACATAGAGTTGAGTTTCTGCGCCATCATGAAGCCGCAGCACATTCATCATAAATTCAATAGGCAATTCATCAGCTTCCAGCACTCGTCGTCCTGACTCAAAGGCATGGGAGATATAGTGATCAGCAGCCAGGTAATCAGCCGGCATACGGGTTTTCCAGTTTCGATAAATCTGTCCCGTCGATATATCTGTTAACTTGCCATGGGCTCCCGCGCCAATGCCAATATAATCACCAAACTGCCAATAGTTCAGGTTATGTTTTGAGCGTCGGCCAGGCTGACTGTAGGCAGATATTTCATACTGTTGAAACCCCGCTGATGCCAGTAAGGCCTGTCCTGCTTCCTGAATATCCCAGAGCGTATCATCAGGCGGTAATGCCGGTGTTTTGGAGTAGAAAACCGTATTTGGCTCAATGGTCAGCTGATACCAGGAGATATGCGCTGGCTGAAGGTCAATAGCCTGCTTCAGGTCATAAAGAGCGTCGTCAGGAGATTGACCAGGCAAACCGTGCATCAAATCGATATTGATATTGCTGAAGCCGTGACTGGTGATTGAAGCAATGGCTTGTCTGGCTTCACCGGCACAGTGAATACGCCCCAGAGCCGCTAACTTTTCATCCTGAAAGCTTTGCACGCCCAATGACAAACGGTTCACCCCAGCATCCAGATAAGCCTGAAAACGATCGTGCTCATAGGTGCCAGGGTTAGCTTCCATGGTGATCTCGATATCATCCGAGAACACCACCCGCGCCTGAAGGCCTTTAAACAGCTTCTGATAAGCGTTTGCTGTCAGCAGGCTGGGCGTCCCACCGCCAATAAAAATCGAGTGTATTGGACGCCCCTGGACGCTTGGCAGTTCGTTTTCAAAATCATTCAGCAACGCTTTGATGTAAGCGTCTTCAGGAATATCACCAGTGATCCTGTGCGAGTTGAAATCACAATAAGGACACTTCTTCACGCACCACGGAACATGAATATAAAGGCTAAGAGGAGGAAGCTTGAGCATGTTAACAGCACTGAGGCAGAAAAGCTGACTTCAGTGTTTTATCTCCTTGAGGCGGGCTGCCAGCTGCTGTAGCGCCTGAGCTCGATGACTCAGCTGATTCTTTAACTCTGAGGGCAGTTCTGCAGCCGTACGATGCTCCGCGGGAACCAGAAACAGTGGGTCATAGCCAAATCCATGATCTCCCAGAGCCTCTTCAATGATATAACCTTCCCACTGACCATGAGCAATGATCGGAGTAGGGTCGTGCTCATGACGAAGGTAAACCAGCACACAGTGAAATCGTGCGGTTCTCTCACCAGACTTGATACCCTGCAGTCGATTCAACAGCTTCTGGTTATTATCTGCAGAAGAAGCTTCTGGCCCCGCATAGCGGGCAGAATAGATGCCAGGCTCACCGTTGAGATAATCAACTTCAAGACCCGAGTCATCGGCAATAACCGGGAGGCCCGATACCCCGGCAGCATAACGGGCTTTGATAATGGCATTTTCAATAAAGGTCAGGCCCGTCTCTTCCGCTTCCGGAAGAGCAGTTCCGATGCCAAATTCACTTTGTGGCATCATCCTGATGTTCAGGGGTTCCAGCAGCTGCTGGAATTCAGCCAGTTTGCCTTTGTTGCCACTGGCAAGTACTACCTGACGAATGTCCTTGGTCATAACACTGTTCATCAATCACTGGTAAAAGGTCTGCTCAAAGCGAAGCGTCTCACTTCGTGAGCTTCCCTGAGGCTTAACATCTATGGCAAATTTTAGCAGCTCTTCATCTGAAAACTTAAAGTCGGCCAGATAGTAAATCGCACTGCCGTCTTTGACCTCAGAAAATTTTAAGCTCACTTTCTGAGTAAGCAGGTTCATCGTATGGCCACTGACCACACCGGTTACTGCCGTGCCCAACTCATCAGATGAAACATCACTAATCGCAATATTGACGATACCGTAGCGGCTACCTCGGCGGAGGTTATATAGCTCTGCAACACCGGGCGGTACAAATGTACTATTGAATGCGCTGAAATGAACCTGATAGTTGCCCATCTGGATGGGTTCCTGGTTCATCACCCTGGCTTCCGGAATCTGGCTTTCAGCGATCGCGGGGCTCACCATTCCAATAACCCCCAGCACCAGCAAGGCCAGGCATGCCATCAAACGCTGAGTCATTAACGTTAAACTGTGCAGCATCACCATTATGCAGCCTCCACCTTCCCATTTGTTAAGTGATAAATGGCTACTTCTCCCATCAGATTTGGCCAGACCCTGCCTGCCAACCCACTGTAATACGATTGATCCACGACCATTCGGTTCAATACCCGGTAATTTTTTTCCTGGCACAGAGCTTCAAAGTCCCTGAAGGTACAAAAGTGAATATTGGGTGTGTCATACCAGGTATAAGGCATAAACTTCGAGACCGGCATGCGGCCATAGGCTGCAAGATAGAGGCGGCAACGCCAGTGCCCGAAGTTAGGAAAAGTGACAATGCATTCCCGCCCAACCCGGAGCATCTCCTCCAGTACAAGGTTTGGGAAGTGCATAACCTGAAGCGCCTGCGTCATAATAACGGTATCGAAACTACCATCTTTGAAGTTCCCCAGACCGCGATCCAGGTTCTGTTCTATGACGTTTACCCCCCGCTCAATGCAGGCTTCAATATTCTGGGTATTAATTTCCAGACCATAACCACTGACCTGCTTCTCTCGCTGCAGTTCATGCAAAAGCTGCCCATCACCACAGGCCAGATCAAGAATCCGGCTGTCAGGTGCAACCCAGTTCCTGATAATTTCAAAATCCCCCCGCCTCATAAGCACTCCTCCGCCACCCGGTTCAAATAGGCCGACAAACCACGCACGTAGCGGGGAATATTCATCAGAAAAGCATCGTGACCCTGGGGAGCATCCACTTCAAGATAAGTCACATCCTTATCCACCCTCATCAGTGCATCGACAATCTCCCTGGAACGTTCAGGTGAGAAGCGCCAGTCTGTTGAGAAGGACGCTAGAAAGAACCTGGCTGTTGCTCTGCTTAGCGCATCTGGCAGGCTGTTTTCATAATTACTGGCTGGATCAAAGTAATCCAGTGCACGGGTCATTAACAGGTAGGTGTTGGCATCAAAGCTTCCGGAAAAACTCTCGCCCTGATAACGAAGATAACTTTCTATCTGGAACTCAACATTGTAATCGTAACTGAAGCCTTTATTTTTCAGCTCACGGCCGAATTTGGCTCCCATGGCATCGTCAGACAGATAAGTGATATGCCCAATCATACGAGCAAGCCCCAAACCCTTGCGGGGTATGCTGCTCTCTTCCAGGTAACGGCCATCCAAAAACTGTTCATCCGACATAATGGCCTGTCGGGCTACTTCATTAAAGGCAATATTCTGGGCAGACAGCCTGGCGGCTGAAGCAATGATGACGGCATGTCGAAGTCTTTCAGGATAAGCAATGCTCCATTGCAGGGCTTGCATCCCACCAAGGCTCCCTCCGATAACCGCAGCCCATTGCTGAATACCCAGATGATCAGCCAGCATGACCTGACTGTTTACCCAGTCTGCTACAGTGACCACCGGAAAGTCTGGCCCATAAGGTTTACCAGTTTTGGGATTGGTGCTGATTGGGCCAGTACTGCCATGGCACCCCCCCAGGTTATTGAGAGAGACAACAAAGAACCGACGGGTATCAATGGGTTTTCCGGGGCCAATAAAATTATCCCACCAGCCGGGCTTACGATCTTTCATACTGTGATAGCCTGCCGCATGATGGTGCCCACTGAGGGCATGACAGATCAGTACAGCATTGGAGCGAGACTGATTCAGCTCACCATAGGTTTCAACCATAAGCTGAAATCCATCCAGCAGCTCTCCACAGTTCAACGACAGTGACTGATTAAACTGTATCGCTCTGGGCTCTACGAGCCCAACCGAATCGGCAGGAATCACTTCAGGCATAAACTTCCTGTTTCTCTTTCTTGGCCATAGCACACCTCTCTGGAAGTGCCTTTCTACATTCCCAATCCGGAGTAAAGTTCTCTTAGCTTTACTGAAGGGTGTTCACTATGACTCTTCAGGCTTGTTATTAATCATTAAAGAACTCTCTCTCAGAAACAATGAGAGCAGCGGAAACTGCAGGCAGTTTATCTTCTTCATTTTTTTTTGTCAGCTTATCCAGGGCTGATTATCTAACGATTGCCTGGCTAGCCGCAGGCAATTACGTCCTGACTACAGGCAACTCCAAAGCCAGTTCCGTCAAAGCCAGGACATGACTCAAAAAGTAGCCTTCAACCTGTCGTGAGCAAAAGTGCAGGTGTCGTTCATTAATGTATTCATCAACACTTTGATTGTTGATCAAAGAAATGTAGAAAGCCCGAATCGCCTCATCTTCAACATTCAAGGCTGAAATAATTCTGGCACAGGGCTGAAAAGTCTTGCTCATTTGGAACTCCCGAAGCAATAGGCTTCTGGGTACTTGTCTTCCCATGAAGGACTATCCTGCAATGAAGCTTCATTCGGAATGAGCCCACAAGGCAACAGATTGCTCTGCTTTAAAATGCATCGTACTGATACAGATAAATTCAACGATTATCTTGAATTAAACCTAGTATAGTCAGGCTTTACTGAAGTATTCTTAATGGCAGCAAACTGTTCAGATAAAAACGTGCTATCGTAACTTCCCGCAATAGTGCAAACTATTAAATACTTTTCACAGACCTCTCGGTGCAAATGTCGTTATGTCTATTGAATCCCTAGGCCAGCTTGAATCAAGACTCCAGAGCCTGATTGATAAACTGGAACTTTCAAGAATGGAAGTAGAAGACCTAAGGTCTGCTAATACCCGCCTTGAAGAAGAGAATATCCAGCTTAAGCAGGAGCTCACCGCATGGGGTGAACGTGTGACCGCTCTTTTGGGTAAACTGGATATCGTAACAGAGGAAGAAACCAGCGAGCAGGAAGCTGTCGCTTAGGCTCTGTTGGCAGTATGATTGCGGGGCATCCCTGCCCCACAGTTTCACAGGTCAATTTCGGCGTTTTCGATAGCTTCCAGAGCTTCCATCCAGACTTCTTCAGCTTCTGAAATCTGACGTTTAAGTTCTGTTTGTCGAGTTAGCAGCTCTTTCAGTTTTTCTCTGGCCGTCTCTTCGTATACCAAAGGATCTGAGAGCAGTTCTTCCACATTCGCCAGAGAGGATTGCAGGTCTTCCAGCTGACTTTCAAGTTTCTCCGCTTTTTGCTTCAAAGGCCGTAGTGCCTTACGCCTTTCAGCCTCCTGGCGTCGCAAGTCTTTCTTCTGTTGTGAAGAACCGGCCATTTCTCCGGCATTCTCTACGCTCCTGGTGCCACGGGATTCATTACGCTCCTTAGAGCGAAGTTGAACCAGCCATTGACTATAGTCGTCAAGATCACCTGAATACTCTTCCATTCGGCCATCATGAACCAGATAAAGTTCATCGGTCGTGCTGCGAATCAGGTTACGATCATGGGAAACCAGAATTACTGCCCCCTCAAATGACTGTAAAGCCATGGTCAGGGCCAGACGCATATCAAGGTCAAGATGGTTGGTTGGCTCATCGAGTAGCAACAGGTTTGGCTTCTGCCAACCAATGATCGCCAGAGCCAGTCTCGCTTTCTCACCACCGGAAAACCCCTGGATAGACTCCAGAGCCTTATCCCCATGAAAACCAAACCCACCAAGAAAGTTTCTCAACTCCTGCTCTCTGGCATCAGGAGACAGCCTTTGCAGGTGAAGCAAAGGGCTTGCATTAAAATCCAGACTCTCCAGCTGGTGCTGTGCAAAGTAGCCAACGCTTAAGTGCTCTCCCAGGTGAACCTTTCCTGAAATCAGTGGCAATTCCCCAGCAAGCGTTCTGATCAGGGTCGATTTACCGGCACCATTTGCTCCAAGCAGCCCAATACGGCTGCCAGGTTGAATGTTGATACCAAGTTTTAATAACGGCTTATCACCATAGCCAAGTTCAGCCGTATCCAGAACCAATAACGGTGCAGACATCTTATCGGCTTCTGGAAAGGTAAAAGAGAATGGTGAATCTACATGGGCAGCTGAAATATCTTCAAGCCTTGCTAAAGCCTTCAAGCGACTTTGTGCCTGCTTGGCCTTTGTCGCCTTGGCCCTGAAACGCTCAACAAATTTTTCCATATGAGCCCGCAGCTTCTGCTGCTTCTCGAAAGCAGCCTGCTGCTGTTGAAGTCTCTGTGCTCTAAGATTCTCAAAAGCCGAATAGTTTCCACGGTACTGGAACAGTGTTTGATGTTCTATGTGGAGTGTGTGATCAGTAATGGCATCAAGAAAATCCCGGTCATGGGAGATAACCAGCAATGTTCCCGGGTATCGCTTCAGATAGTTTTCAAGCCAGACAATGGCATCAAGATCCAAATGGTTGGTTGGCTCATCAAGTAACATAATATCTGACGGGCACATCAATGTCTTTGCCAGATTCAAGCGCATCCGCCATCCACCGGAAAAATCACGAACATTTTTTTTCAGTACATCATGATTGAAGCCCAATCCATGCAACAGCTGCTCTGCTCGAGAACGGGCTGTGTAGCCATCAGCACTCAGCAGTTGCTCATGTAGATCTGCCAGTTTCTCGTGCTTTCCTGATGCTTCTGCATCAGCAATCGACTTCTCTATTCGTCGAAGTTCAGCATCACCATCCAATACATAGTCCACAGCATTACGGTCCAGGACGTCAATTTCCTGAGCCATATGCGCCAGTCCACGCCCCTTATCAAACGCGAGCTCACCTTTATCAGGCTGCAAATCTCCTGTAAGCAACGCAAGCAGGCTTGATTTGCCACACCCATTAGCACCCACAAGGCCAACATGCTGACCAGAATGGATTGTTGTTGATGCATTCTCCAGAAGGAGTTTGCCAGACCTTAAAAGGCTGATGGAATTCAATGTGATCATGGCGGGCATTATATGTAGCAAGCCCGATGAAATCGAATATCTTTAGAGGAGAAAGCAGTGAGGGTTCAAAATAATGAGGGGGAATAGAATTCCCCCTTTAAACTTCAAGTTACCAACTATTTTACTTCTTCTTAGCAGGAGACCTTCTTGCAGCTGCTTTTCTGGCTGGAGCCCTTTTCTTGGCTACGGCCTTTCTGGCTGGAGCTTTCTTTTTAGGTGCAGCCTTTCTGGCAGGAGCCTTCCGCTTGGCAGTTGCCTTTTTAGCTGCAGGCTTTTTCTTAGCTGCTACTTTCTTTTTAGCTGCTGGTTTCTTCTTAGCCACCACTTTTTTCTTGGCTGCTGGCTTTTTCTTAGCAGCTACTTTCTTCTTAGTTGCTGGCTTCTTTTTAGCTGCAACTTTCTTCTTGGCAGCTGGCTTCTTCTTAGCAGCTACTTTTTTCTTGGCTGCTGGCTTCCTTTTAGCGACTGCCTTTTTAGCAGGAGCCTTCTTCTTAGCTGTTGTTTTTTTCTTGGCTACTGTCTTTTTCTTAGCTGCCGCCTTTTTGACGGTAGTTTTCTTAGCAGTAGTTTTCTTCTTAGCAGCTACCTTTTTCTTGGCAGTGGTTTTCTTAGCAGTGCTTTTTTTAGCAGTAGCTTTCTTTGCACTAGCCTTGGCCTTTTTCAGCGCTTCTCTGGCTTTTTCAAGCTTTTTCTTCAGCGCATCAATTTCTTTTTCCCACTTCTTCACCATGTCGACCTTTTTAACAGTCTTCTTGGCAGTCGCTTTTTTAGCAGGAGCCTTTTTAGCAGCAGCCTTCCTGGCAGTGCTTTTTTTGGCTGCAGTCTTCCTTGTTGCAGGCATTGGGTCGTCCCTCGTTTTAATTTAACCAATCTACTAGTAGTTAGTACATCGTAATAAAAACCGAATAATTTATACCCAGTTTTAATTCCAACATAGAGTGCTTATTCGTCATCTGCAAATTTTTTTTTAGCTTTCTCTCTATTTTTTTGATAATGAAATTACATTTTTCTTAAATAGATAGAAAGAACAGGACGTTTATTTTTCATACTTATTACAACAAAAAACACTTTAAATAAGGCACTTTTTTCATTACACAGCGGTAAACTGGGGTTGCCAAAAAAACTAATTTACTAAATGATAGGGCTCAGAGTTCACTGAACCGAAACGCTAGATACAAAATTCTCAAAAAGAGTGTATATATGATATTGAAAACGCTCACCAGCGTTACCCTGCTCTCTTACTCCCTGTGTTCATTTGCTGTTCTGGAAACAGAAAGCGACAAATTAAGCTACAGCCTTGGAGTATCCATGGCAGAGCAGCTCAAACAATTTGATGGGATTAATATTAATGCCGTTATCCAAGGGGTTGAGGATAACCTTGGCAAACAGGTTTTACAGCTGTCGCAGGATGAAGTTTCCTATTTTGTTGATTTAGCTCAGGTTCAAAAGCAAAACCTTGAACAGGTTAAGTACCAAAAAGCAGCCCAGGAGAGTCTTGAGAAAAGTCAGATTTTTCTGGCAAAAAACAGTAAAAAACCAGGAATCGTTGTGCTGGAGAGCGGTCTTCAGTACCGGGTGCTCACAAAAGGCAATGGCATCAAGCCTTCCATTACTGATCATGTAACCGTTCACTATGAAGGCCGTCTGATAGACGGAACTCTCTTCGAAAGCTCCTACACTCGTAACCAACCGGCAACTTTCCAGTTAAACAGGGTCATCGCAGGCTGGACAGAAGGAATACAGAAAATGCCTGAAGGGTCGACCTGGGAGCTTTTTATTCCCTCTACTCTGGCATATGGCTCCAGCGGTATTCCTGGAATCATTGGGCCCAATGAAGCAATTATTTTCAAAGTAGAACTCAGGGATGTAAACAAAAGCAGCTGATACTGAAATGAGGACAAAACTACTGCATAGTCTGAATACAGCACACAGTTTGTCCTCACCTGATCCGAAAATCATGATTCAGTCAGCTTTTCCCGGTGAGATTCATGCAGCGTTTCAATCATTTTATCTTCAAGGCTGAAGCGCTCTTCCAGTGTTTCACCTAATTCTGATACAGCACCCTGAAGTCTCTGCAGAGAGCTGATTGATTCACAGCTATCATTAAACTTCAAACACCTTGAAGTATTCTCTTCAAGCTTGGGCAGCATAGTATGAGCCAGTTCAATTCCCCCATCATTAAACTCGCGGGCTTCCTGAATCAACTGCTCGTAAACCTCAAAATGACCAGCTGAAGCATAATCCACTAAAATCTGGCACAACTCCTTCAATTTACTTGCCACCGGACGCTTGTCATCATCAAATTGATCAATTCCATTGATGGAGCAGTAAAGGACGATCAGCTCCTGACGCTCGTTGAGCCAGCGATCAATAATTTCTGATACACCTCCCCAACGTTCTCTGGCCGTTTGGCAACCCTCCAGCATGATAGACAGTTCCTCTTTAACAATTAGATCTCTTCTGCGTGAGTGGGGACCTCATAAGCGCCTGTGTCAGGCAGCTAAGATGCTAGGTTATGACAGTGAATTTTTTGCGGCAAGCGTTTATTTTTCCAAAACACAACACAATTTAAAATGCAAGTTTTCCAAGAACGTCATGAATTCAATGGTTTCAGGGTTTTTTCCTATTAACCAAACAACTTTTTCAACTAATAAACACCAATTTAATTAAAAAAAATTATTTTAATTACTAGATTCAGATACTAGGAGAACCCTGGTTCCACCTATCAAAAATCAACCTCCAAGACCTTCTTTCAAGATGAAAATATGCACAGCTAGCTCGCAAATAGTCATCTAATTCTACTGGTTAGCGGTGTATATTTAATTAGCAAACTTTCATATGCGTGGTCATAAGGAATAAACTCTACCTGCATCACGACATAGAAACAGGTAAAAACCTTTAGACATTAACAGCTCAGCAAAAAGACTGTTCGAGAATAGAACACCCCACCGTGGAGGCGGTCACTTGATCAAAAACTCCATTCTATTCGGCAAATAGGATCGCTATTCACCCCATACTATCTATTAAATAAATGGGAATTTTCATCCTCTATTTTCTACCATCCCCCGATATCAGCAATATTCTCAGACAATCTCGCCAGAGAGTCCTTTCTCCAAGCTACTGATTAAAGGCAATAGAACAGACAACTATTCTGCAACCATATACTCCTGCAAAAACTCATCAAAGTCATTTTTATCATTGCTTTCTCTTGCCAGCTGGTCGGCAACAGAGCGCTGAGCAACCTGTTCAAAGTAGGATATACGCTCATCACTCAAACCATGCTCTGAGAAGCTTTTGGAGTGCTTTTCCGATAACGACATCATCAACTCAATATAACCGAAACCCTTAGTTTCAAGGGTACTAAGCAACTGAGCAGAAGGCGTTAAAGAGACATCTCTCAGCTTTTCTCTTTGGGTGCACAAGCTCCTAACAAACGCTGAAGACTCATTTGCCTGATCAAGAATCTCAGCAATTGGAGTCATGTCATCCAGCAGCTGAAGCCCCCAGTTTTGGAGTACAACTGATTGACCTCTCTGTCTCAACTCGACGCCCGGGCGGCGACCTTCCGTAACCGCTGTTTTGAAATTATTGCTGACCTCAGCGCACTCATCTGCATGAATAGGGTTGCTGCTCTGCAATGAACAATAGACGAGGAAAACGTCCAGAAAATGGGCATCTAACTCACTCAGCCCCAGTGGCTCAAAGGGGTTGATATCAAGGCAGCGCACCTCAACGTACTCAACGCCTTCATTGCGCAAAGCCGTCACTGGTTTTTCACCGGAACGGGCAATCCGCTTAGGGCGGATAGTGCTGTAATACTCATTCTCTATTTGCAGAAGATTGGTATTCAACTGAAGGTATTTACCCTCTTTTTTCAGACCAATGGCTTCATAGGCAGGGTATGGTGTTCGAATAGCCCTGGAAAGGCTGTCCACATAATCGTCCAGTGTGTTGTAGCAAATATTCAGTGAAGACTGAGCATGATTACTGTAACCCATATCACTCATGCGTAACGATGTCGCATAAGGAAGAAAAAGCGTGTCTTTATCCAGCGACTTAAGGCCTGAATGCTCTCCTCCGTCGGCAAAGAAACTTCGACTAACAACTGGAGAAGCTCCAAACAGATACATTAACAGCCACGAGTAACGCAAAAAATTCCGGATCAGAGAAAAATAACCGGCCGACCTGAAATTCTGAGCTTTGATGCCCTCTTGCCCTGAGTATTGCTGTAACAACGCCCAGAACTCTTCTGGCAGGGAGAAGTTATAGTGAATACCAGCAATGGTCTGCATTGGCTTACCATAACGATGCCAGAGTCCTTCTCTATAAACCGTTTTCATTAAGCCAATATTGGAGCTGCCATACTGAGCAATGGGAATACTGGCGTCTCCTTCCAGCAAAGGAGGCATACTACCCGCCCAGAGCAGTTCCCCATCAATATGCTGATTAGTGTACTGATGAAGCTGCTCAAGAAAAGAGAGCGTATCACCAATTCGACAATGTACTGGCGTTATGAATTCAAGCAGTGCCTCAGAATAGTCTGTGGTGATGTAAGGGTGAGTTAATGAACGCCCCAGTTTCTCAGGATGGCGCTTTTGGGAAAGACGAGCATCCGAGGTAATCCTGAGAGTTTCACGTTCAATGCCATGACAAATGCCATTGAGAACTGAATGGTTAGCACGGGACTGGAAAAGCTCCAGACGATCCTGATACTCAGTAGCCAAGGTACAGATCCAATAATAATTAGGTACAGGTCTAGGTTCTGTTGACATAAGGTTCCTTTCTCAGCTTAAGCCAGAATGCTTCTGGCTAGGCGCAAGGACGCAGGAATACTCACGTCTTTCAAGTTCTTGCAACAACGGCAGAAGCATTCTGGCTTGAGCCCGTAGGGTGGCTCGTAAAACCGCCTTCCTGCTTCGTTGAGCTGGTTTGATGTAGAACCACTACACCTGCACCAGCTCGCCTCGTGGAATACGGCTTTACGAGCCACTGAGCTTAGAACCTTATGTCAACAGAACCTAACATTCGTTCGAAGCGCTGATTCTTACTGGCAAGACTGATGCCAGGAACATCGACAATATAAACGAACTCTCATGAATACTCGGCTTCACACCGAGCAAGAAAGCCTCAAAGAGCCTGATAAAATAGCAACCAGCTTAGCATCTGATTACATCCTGCGATTCGTATGATACCAGCCTGAATTTTCTAAATCCCCTAAAAAAGCCAGACAAGTAATTGTCTGGCTTTTTCTTTATCGGGCAACCATCGTCGTTAACGATGTCTTTGCTGACACGGTCAGAACCGACTTTTCACAGAAGAGTTTACTTGCGAAGCTGTTTCGCATTGGCAAACAGATCTGCAAAAGTACCACCTGAGTCCTGCTTCTTGCCACGATTACCAGACTGACTGGCTTTCTGTGGTTTGCTGCGGCCTGCAGGCTTTTCAGTTCTGGCCTGCCGTGGTTGCTGGCGAGCTTCTGCACGCTCTTCAGCCTTATCCGACATCCGCATGGAAAGCCCAACACGTTTACGTGCAACGTCCACTTCCATGACTTTGACCTTAACGATATCACCGGCTTTGACAACTTCACGGGGATCCTTAACGAAGTTTTCCGATAAAGCCGAGATATGCACCAGGCCATCCTGATGGACACCAACATCCACAAACGCACCAAAGTTGGTTACGTTGGTTACCACACCTTCCAGTTCCATATTCAGCTTCAGATCGCGGATATCTTCAATGCCATCCTTGAACTCGGCCGCTTTGAAGTCCGGACGTGGGTCACGACCAGGTTTATCCAATTCACTGATAATGTCAGTAACGGTTGGCAAACCAAATGTTTCGTCGGTAAAGTCCGCAGCATTCAGGCCTTTTAAGAAGGCAGAGTCACCAATCAGAGCTCGAACATCACGGCTGGACTGATTGGCAATTTTCTCAACCACAGGATACGCCTCAGGGTGCACAGCAGAACTGTCCAGAGGATTATCACCATTCATAACCCTCAGGAAACCTGCGGCCTGTTCGAAGGTTTTAGCACCAAAACGGGCGACCTTCTGCAGGTCCTGGCGACTTCTGAATGCACCGTTTTCATTACGATAGGCAACAATGTTGTCTGCCAGAGTACGGTTAAGACCCGATACGCGAGCCAGTAGAGCGCTGGAAGCCGTATTAAGATCAACACCTACGGCGTTTACACAATCCTCAACGACCGCTTCCAGAGAGCGGGACAGATTGATCTGGCTGACATCATGCTGATACTGGCCAACGCCGATGGATTTCGGCTCAATCTTAACCAGTTCTGCCAGAGGATCCTGCAAACGACGGGCAATGGATACGGCCCCACGGATAGAAACATCCAGGTCCGGGAATTCACGGGCAGCCAGTTCAGATGCCGAGTACACGGATGCACCTGCTTCACTGACAACAATTTTTGTCAGGCCAAGTTTTGGATAACTGCGCATCAGTTCAGCGGCCAGACGGTCTGTCTCACGGGATGCCGTTCCATTACCGATACTGACCAGCTCAACCTGATGAGTCAAACAGAGGGTCGCCAGAGTACCAAGCGCTTCCTTCCATTTCTTCTGGGGAGCATGGGGATAGATGGTGGTATGCTCAACCAGCTTCCCAGTGCCATCGACCACAGCAACCTTTACGCCGGTTCTCAAGCCCGGGTCCAGACCCAGGGTTGGTCTGAGTCCAGCAGGAGCTGCCAGCAGCAAATCTTTCAGGTTCTTGGCAAAGACCTTGATGGCTTCGTCTTCAGAGTTTTCACGAATGCGGGTCATTAGCTCTGTTTCCAGCTGAGACAGCAGCTTAACCCGCCAGGTCCAGCGAACCACATCCTTCAACCAGTCATCTGCTGCTCGGCCATTCTGTTCAACCTTCCAGAAATCAGCAACCAGCTTCTCACAGGGGTGGGTTTCACGACGGTCTTCCGGTTCATTGGCAAGGCGGATGTTAGCCTGCAATACGCCTTCATTTCGACCACGGAAGATGGCCAGCGCACGATGAGATGGAGCACTTTTCAGTGGCTCATCATGTTCAAAGTAATCCCGGAACTTGGCTCCTTCCTCTTCTTTACCCTCAACTCCGCGACTGCTCAGAATACCTTCATTCCAGAGCAACTCACGCAGCTGTCCCAGAAGCTCTGCATCCTCACTGAAACGTTCCATCAGGATATAGCGGGCACCTTCCAGAGCGGCCTTGGTATCCTCAACACCCTTATCAGCATCCACAAAAGCAGCGGCTTCTACTTCAGGGTCTTTTTCTGGCGTATTGAAAAGCATATCTGCCAGAGGCTCCAAACCCGCCTCACGGGCAATCTGAGCCTTTGTACGACGCTTGGGCTTATAGGGGAGGTAAAGGTCTTCCAGGCGGGTTTTGGTATCTGCAGAGCGGATATCTTTTTCCAGTTCAGGCGTCAGCTTATCCTGCTCTGTAATGCTCTTCAGAATGGCTTCACGACGCTCTTCCAGTTCTCGCAGATAGCGGAGACGTTCTTCCAGCGTTCTCAGCTGAGTATCGTCCAGACCTCCGGTGACCTCTTTACGATAACGGGCAATGAAAGGAACCGTGGATCCATCATCAAGCAGCTGTACAGCACTGGTGACCTGTTCAGGTCTGGCACCCAACTCTTCAGCTATACGCTGGGAGATACTCTGCATAAAACACACTCATCATGGGAATCAAAACAATAGGACAGTTTCCAGACAATGCTCAGAAACAGCACCGTTTCTGCATCCAGCCGGTAATTAATGCCTATCCTGGCCTGAAAACTCAAGCCATACAGACACGCTAATGACCAGAGAAAACCGGGAATTATAACGAAATTATATTTCGATAGTCAGCACTGCTTTAACTTGCTGTAAAACCGATGTTTTTTTTAAGTCTTTTTCTGATTTACAAAAATATTACAACACTTTTTTACAACAATTCACGTCGCTCAACTTCTTAAAGCGAAAGAACAGCATTATCTGCGGTCATATATTAACACGCTTTCAGGCTTATTTACTCAACGGCAAACGCCCCTCAAGCAACACCCACAACCAATAGAATCGGCATTGTTCACCAGCTTACTTTTCTGCCGAGTAGTACTCACTGGCTATCACTTCAGGACTGAAGATTTCACTCTTGATGGACGAATTGCCAGCCAATGACTTGGAGTGGGTATGTCACCGCATCGCTTTACCATGATCCTGATGGCCGTGACACGATCTTTCATCCTGACATCATTCTCATCATTAGCAGGTAGCGATGGTTTTTATTGGCTCTGATTATCCAGCCAAGGCCTGGGTGTTATTTCAGGTCAAACGGTGCCAGTTTGCCTTTAGGCTAGGTCAGCAATTTCTCTGCTACGAATCTCTGGATTTATTTCTCTTCATTATATCTTCCCTGATTCAAAAGCCTGTAACGCAGGCCAATCGGCCAGATCACAGGGTCATCTTTATTATGGTTATATCCGGCCACCCAACATCGGCCTATCCATCTCATAGGCTCATGGATCATCAGACATACCCAAGGAACTGCTCCCGGCTCTGACTGCGGTTGTTATTAGCCCCACTTTGCCGCTTGGGTAATAGAACAGGCTTTCACCTTATCACGGTAAGCTGCCGTTATCTTCCCCGATTGTACCCGGCCTGTTTCACTGGTCACGACAACTCCGGATGTAAAGGGCATTCACTGCTCGGATGGACAGTGTGGACTGAAACCATTGCGCGTGGTCATTCATAACGAGCCATATGAGCCAAAAAGTAATTCAGAACTAACACTGGAATTATTTCAAAGAGTAGTATAGGTTTCATATCTAGCACAAATATCAGTTTCCGGAGAAACGTGATGACGCTATTCACAATCTATGCCCACGATAATAAAGACATAAGCTGGGACAAGGTTTCTGCTGAACTCAACTGGTTGAAGGATATAGAGGATCCAGCTGCACAAGCATTTATTGACAGTAGCCTCTCTGTTTTTGACAGTAACCATGACGAATTAACAAAACTGGTCTGGTGGCTGCATCATGCAGTAACCACCGGAGAGTACATTCTCGAGGGTGATCACGAATATCGGGCGTCTTTCAGGGCAACGGATGTCGTACCCTTTTGTTTGAACTCAGTACGATTGCTTGACGAGTTTACTGCCAAAGTGGACTCTTTATGCAGTTGCGAGCATTTACTGAACACCTTTTGGGCCCACATCAAACTATCACCATTGGTTAGGCAGTTCGACCCCCCTGAGCTCGCCGAGGGTGAAACGGTTGCCTATGACGTCAGTTCCTGTTTCAAACACACAAGGATGGATGCACTGACTCTGGAAGAAATTAGCTGGCTGGCGCATATCAATCCGGGTTCCGTAGCCAATGCAGCTTCTCTACCCAAGGGTAAAACGAGGAAACTGGAAACCTTCAGAGATGAGAGCCAAACACTGGTGGATGTATCAACCGCTATAGACTGGTTGAGTAAATGCCCCGCATTCAAACCTCCAAAAATTATTGATCAATACCACTCAATAGAAAATGAAGAGACAGTTCTGGTCCCTGTTGCCAGAGATGGTAGTTTTTTAAATTACAAATGCCACCGATCCAAAGGATATCAAATCGGCCCTAAAGGAAATGAAGCTTACCACCCAGACTTAATGGAAACTCTTGAGCTGCTTATTAAAAATAGAAATGACAATACTCCTGTCCGGTGGCGGCGCCCCAATGAAAATGGAATATTCGGGATTGTCACTGCCGTCCGCTGGGAACAGAGAAAAAAATCAGAAGTCTTTGGCAACTCAAAAGACGGTAGCATCTCTTCAAAGTAAAACAACTGCAGACTAAAAGGGAATTACCTTATATGGTAACGTTGTCATCACCGATGTAATAAGTCTTCAAAACACCAGTTTAATTTGACCTCCCGATTAACCCTTTTCTGGCCGATTGTTTTCCTGTTGGTATCAAGCAGGGAGCAGCGCCATGACCAATCGAGAGGAC
>NZ_LUKQ02000638.1 GCF_001647025.1 Endozoicomonas atrinae | reverse complement strand
GTAACCATGAGAAGTGGGAGAGCGAGGGTGATGAGTGGAAACTGATCGAGCGCCAGAGCATTGAGCCGGATATTGAATGGGCCAGTGTCTTTGATCTGTTTCCCGATCCCTATTCCCACGATCCCGGCAAGCCCAACGATCTGTTCCGCCGCCATGTGCTGACCAAACATGAGCTACGGGAACTGGCAGGCAGTCACGGTTTTGAGACCGAGACCATTCACGCCATTCTTATGGAGTCTCCCCAGGGGAACCATGTCCCTGAAGATTACGAACGGGAGTTGCGTAATATCAACGACAATGATGAGCAGTATGTGACGCCCAACCGTTTCGATGTCCTTGAGTACTGGGGACCGGTGGATGGCCAGCAGCTGAAGGAATACGGCGTTGATGACATCGATGAGCAGGCCGAGTATCAGGCCAACATCTGGATCTGCGATGGCCGGATGATTATGGCACGGCTCAACCCGTTGAAGCCGGAAGCGATCCCCTACAAGTTTGTTCCCTACGAAAGTGTGCTGCACCGGTTCTGGGGCATCGGCATTCCCTACATGATGAACGACAGCCAGGATGTTATGAACTCCACTGGCAGAGCCTTGCTGGACAATGCCGCCCTCACCGCTGGCCCCATGTTCCAGATGGATGTGAGCAAATTTCCGGAAGGCATGAGCCTGGAAGATGCCAAGAAGATCTATCCCTACCGACTCTGGTTTTATGACGGGGAAGCCGGTGAGGGGCCAATGATTCAGGCTATCAATATCCAGAGTAACCAGAAAGACTTGTCCGGCATCTTTGAACTGTTCCGGCGCTTTGCCGACGAGGAAACCTCACTGCCCAGCTACACCCACGGCGAACAGACCCAGAGCCTGAACAAGACCGCAAGCGGCATGAGCATGTTGATGACCGC
>NZ_LUKQ02000637.1 GCF_001647025.1 Endozoicomonas atrinae | reverse complement strand
GCCTGTGGATAACGAAGCTCCAGGGTTTCTACCAGCATTTCCAGCATGAGCCATTGTGCCGAGGTGTAGTTGTCCTCAGGATTGCCATTCTCATCGATGCCACCGATCAGACAGATACCCACGGACTCGTGGTTATGCCCCTTTATGTGTGCTCCCTGAGCCTGTGCATTTCGGCCATGATGAATCTTGCCATTACGGTCAATGATCCAGTGATAGCCAATATCCGACCAGCCATTATCGACCACATGCCAGCGCCGTATATCCTCAACGGTTACTTGCTGATTAGCACGGGTAGCCGAGCAGTGGATCACGATGAAATTAGTATCCATCCTTGGAGTCATGGGGGTTTCCTGAAGCAATTACTTCCTGAAAAAATAAGCCACTAATCCCACCAGTGCGGAGATGATGATCCAGCCGAACCGTTCCATTCCGGCGAGAATGACGCCTCGGGAACTGCTGGCCTGTTCGAGAGAACGGATACGGGTTTCCATATCATTGAGACGGGCATCAATCGTGCCCATGTTTTCATTCTGGTGGGAAATTCGTTCTTCGATTCTGGCGAGTTGGGATACCGCCTCGCTCAACTTGTCCAGCTTCGTATCAATACGATCCAGGCGGTCGGAGAGGTCAGCCATAAGTGCGTCCTGCACAGAAAAATTTAGGGCATAAAAAAACCCCACGCCATCTCTGGGTGAGGTTTTTGATTCTTCGGACAAAGTACCCGTTTTTGTAATCATTAGCAAGTGTTGGCGAAGAATTGTTCAAAACTTAATCAGTTTGCTCCTTGCCATATTTCAGCCGTTGAACGGAATTTGCAACCGGGACTAATGCCATTCGGTCTAACTGCTGGTCACAGAATTGCCAGTAATACTCATGCCATGGTTCAAAGTCCCGTTTCCAGTTCTG
>NZ_LUKQ02000636.1 GCF_001647025.1 Endozoicomonas atrinae | reverse complement strand
ATTACTTCTTCGTGTTTTTACGGTAGCCCTGCCTGTCGGAAGGGCCGCTGGTACTTCTTCACCGCATCGGCGGCCATCTGGTTGATCTGCCGGTTCAGACGGTCAAGCCGTTCCCGTTTGGTGTCACGGTCCATCATCCGCCTTTCCATCACCTTGCGTACTTCCTTACGCAGCTTGCTGATGTCCCGGCTGGCCTTCTGGAGTCCGGCCTTGTTTTTCAGTCTGGCGGCGGCAGACTGCTCCAGTGCCTTCGCCTGCCGGTCTTCACCGGACTCCTGATAGCGTTTGATGGTGGCGTCCAGCGCCTGCACGTCTCTGGCCATACCGTACAGCTCGGTGGTGTAGCGGCTGGCGTCCACGCCGTCACGCACGAAGGAACCGACCACAGGAATGTCCCGCTTGTTCATGGCCGGTGCCGGCGCTGCCCCGGTGATCTCACGGGTGGCAATGTCCGCTGCCTGTATGGCGTACCGCCCCAGTGTGCCGAAATACCCTTCCAGCAGGTACTGAAGCTGCTTGGGGGATCGCATCCAGTCCGGCGCACCTTCCGGTACGGCCTGCACCAGTTGCCTGATGGTTTCACTGGTCCACGGGTCATACTGGGCTTCCGGCTTGTTGCGCTCCAGACTCATGGACAGGATCGGCGCACCGGTAAAGCCTTTCTTGTTTCTGGCCACGTCCACCATCGGGGCAATGGCCTGCGGCACCAGTGACATGGCAAAGGTATCACTGATCAGGCCGACCACCATGTCTCTGGTCCACTTCATATCCTCCCGGCCACTCAGGCTCTGCTCCATGATTTCAGGGATGGTGGCAAAGATGCCGCCCACCTCGAACGGCTTGGGTATGCGGAAATGGTCCTCCCCGACCCAGAAATGGTGAAAGCCCAGCTTCTCCCACTCCGGCAA
>NZ_LUKQ02000635.1 GCF_001647025.1 Endozoicomonas atrinae | reverse complement strand
CCTGATTACCACTGTACCTCAGCCAGCTTGAGAAGCCTTGCTGGCATGGGGCAAGTTCGTGCAGCCATGTAACCCAACCTTGACACCATTGCTTTCAAATCAAAGCGCCGGTTGAATCGATAACAATATTCAGCAAGATATCTTGGCAAATGCTTCGGGTTAATACTGTGATAACTGCCTTTCAAGGAATTTTTGACATTCCCGATCATCGTGTTGACCCACGTAAACAGCTCATTATCCATCGATTCGTGACCACCACCTGTCACAACTGCAGTATGTGGGTGTCCGGCGTCAGCTATTCCTGTGAATGCACCGAGTCCGTCACTGATAACGCAGAAGGTATCACTACCAAGGTGCTTTCTCGCCCAGAGTTCCAACTCCTTTTTCCGGAAACTGGTGACCATACTGAATCGCATATACAGCGGGTGATTTTCTTCGTTGGTTTGCACGGCGGCAACAAAGGGGTGCTTGTTTTCAGAGCCTCTTCCCCGTTTGCCTCCGTGTTTTTCACCACCCCAGTACGCATCATCCATTTGCACATGCCCCTGCAGGGGACGACTGTCATCCCGTTCTTTCATTACCTGCATGAGTTTGTGCTTTAAGCGCCAGGAGGCGTTATAAGAGATTCCCAATTGTCTCGAGAGCTCCAGAGCCGATATGCCATTCTTGGTCTGAGTCATCAAAAACATGCCCAGGAACCAGATGGTAAAGGGCAGTTTGCTGGCTTCCAGAATGGTGCCACTGGTCAGCGATGTCTGATGGCGGCAGCGGTTGCATTGGTAAAGCTCTCGGGTTTTCAGGATGCAATACTCCCGGCAACAACACAGAGGGCATTCAAAACCATTCGCCCAGCGCCATTTGAAAAACTGATCTCGGCATTGCTCTTCCTGTCCGTATTGCTGAAAGAAC
>NZ_LUKQ02000634.1 GCF_001647025.1 Endozoicomonas atrinae | reverse complement strand
ACCATTCGCACCGGAGTTAAACAGCTCAGAAAGGCTATGGGAGTGGATGCGGGAGCATGACTTATCAAACAAAGCATTTTCAGGTTATGAAAATATTGTAGATTGTTGCTGTGAAGCTTGGAATAACCTTTGCAGCGAAGCTGGTCGACTGTTCAGTCTGTGCTCCCGTGATTGGGCAGTTATACAGTAGTTAGAAAATTCAATTGGTATCAGAACTGTTTATTAAAGAAATGCTGCGCCACTGGACGCTTTCGGCTTATTTAACGATCAGTAAGCAGCATTTTCCTGAAAGGTTATTTGACGACTATGACTAGCCAAAAACAGGATGCCCTGGTTCGCTCTTTCCGTCAGTTGCTGAAAGAAGAGCGCTGCGGTTCCCAGAGCCAGATTGTCACGCTTCTGCAGGAGCAGGGGTTTGATAATATCAGTCAGTCCAAGGTTTCCCGCATGCTCAGCCGCTTTGGTGCGGTCCGGGCGCGCAATGCACTGAATGAGCTGGTCTATTGCCTTCCCCCTGAGCTGGGCAAGATGGACTCCAGTATTGCAGTAAAAGACCTGGTCGAAGAGGTTGATCACAACGAATCGATGATTGTGATCAAAACCAGCCCGGGCGCTGCCCAGATGATTGCCAGACTGCTGGATTCTATTGGCGTTAAAGGTGGAATTATGGGGTGTGTGGCGGGGGATGATACCATTCTAGTCGTGCCCACCAGTGTTCAGGAGATTGAAGAGATTACCTTGAGTATTTCTGAGATGTTTAACTGAAAATGATGAGTTGTTAGTCTTTTACAGGGGAATGTAATTTAAATTGTGTAAACGCTTGTCGTTAATACTCCAAAATGGAGAATAACAATGAGCGTTGAAATCAACGAAAAACTGGTAGATCAAATAGCCAGTCAGATTAAAACTCAGGATGATC
>NZ_LUKQ02000633.1 GCF_001647025.1 Endozoicomonas atrinae | reverse complement strand
CCAATTTTCGTCATACCGCAGAGCATACGATATAACTGCATTGTGGAAACCAGCCTGCCGCTGGACGCCGAACTGATCGGGCTAGACCCGGTGCGTTTACCACCGGATGGCAAGGTGCCCATTTTCAGAGCAGGCGACATCGTGGTGATCAGCCACACCAGCAGCACCGATGCCGCTACCCCTACCGCAGGCCAGGTTATCAACCTGAGCCGTGACCATCAGGCCGAAATAATAGTGGAGGACAGCACCGGTGTGTTATTGAAAGCGGATCAATACACCACCGACCGGGAAGCCGGAACCATTACCTTTGCAGACCCACTGAGCCTGATAGACGACCAGAGCAACCCACTGACCGCCCCCTTTACCATTAAAGACCGAGTGGAGCACATGAGCGTCCTGAGCGACGTTCAGATCAACGGTGATCTTTCCATTATTGCCCCAGTGCCCTGGAACTTACCCGCCAGCGAAACAAGCATCAGCAGCGCCGTGGTTTATGGAGACCTGCAAGCCCGGGTAAAAGATTTTTTCAGCCAGAAAGTATGGGACAACGGTGATCCGAACTGGACAGATAACCGGATCGGTGACCAGACCACCGCCCAATTCAACACCATTAACTATCCCGTCGAAGTGACCAACAAGGGAGCTATCTATGGAAAGTGGGCAATTATTTTCACCAGTGGCTCAGCGTTCCAGATCGTAGAGGAAAAGCTCGGGATTATTGATACCGGGAACACTGCTGCAGATTCAGCCCCCATCAACCCGGAAACGGGTGTGCCTTATTTCACGTTGAGAGCCGCAGGCTGGGGAAGTGGTTGGGCAGTGGGCAACGCTATCCGATTTAATACCGATGGCTGCCTTGCTCCGGTTTGGATTTGCCGAACCGTACTCGCCGGACAAGGCACCGAAACCAATGATGATTT
>NZ_LUKQ02000632.1 GCF_001647025.1 Endozoicomonas atrinae | reverse complement strand
CCACCATCTATTACCAACGGGCGCAACCGGTGAGTGATACCCCGCTTAACAATTTCTACTGGGACACCACCGCTTATGACCTCGGTGCCACCGATGTCAGCGTATCCGACGCCATTATCCACTGGACGGCCACCGGCGAATAAACGGCCACGGGCTAATAAACAGGAGACTCACCATGGGCATGACACGATCACAGGGTATGACCCGTCGGGGAATACCGGACTCAGGCATGAGCTACGGCCTGACCGGCAACAGCGCCTACCAGAAAAGCCTGGACCAGATGGGGAACTTCAATACCTTTTCACTGGGAAGCAGTAACAACCATCGGAACAGCAGCAACGGTTACGGGTTGCCGGAGATCACACCCCGCTACGCCTACGACGACAGCGAGCAGCGTTACCAGCTCAATATCGACGCGGCCACCGATGTGGCAGACCAGCTAAAGGAGTATGGCGACAAGCTGTTTGATGTGTTTGACAACTACCAGCCCAACTTCCAGTACCTGGGCGACAACGCCACGGTATCGGATGCCCAGTTGGAGAGCCGGTTGGGGGAGGCGACCAGCGACTATCAGGCCAATGCGGACCTGCAACAGTCGGAGTACGAACGGGATATGCGCCGGATGGGCGTGAATCCCAATTCGGCACGGTTTGCGGGTTTTGGTACCAGCAATGCCCTGCACAAGGCGGCGGGACTCTCGGCCATTCAGAATCAGGTGCGCGACACCGCCAGAGAGGAAAGCTGGAACCGCAACCTGGATGTGGCGGAGCTGGGACTGGATACTGCCAAGACTGCCACCGATGGCCTGAGCAGTGCGGCCAGTGTCTACAAGGTCGCGGCGGATATGTTCACCGACAACAAGATCAAGTACGACCAGCTCAATGAAGCCGCCCGTCAGTACGATCTGGGTTATGGCTTCA
>NZ_LUKQ02000631.1 GCF_001647025.1 Endozoicomonas atrinae | reverse complement strand
GATCATCCTGAGTTTTAATCTGACTGGCTATTTGATCTACCAGTTTTTCGTTGATTTCAACGCTCATTGTTATTCTCCATTTTGGAGTATTAACGACAAGCGTTTACACAATTTAAATTACATTCCCTTCAAAGCCAAAATCATTTTGGTGGGGAGGTGCGATATCATCTGATGTGGCCACCCGCGAGTTCAAAAAGCTATTTAATAATATCAGCCCCGACTATCCCAAGTCGCCATTTTTAATGCATAACATACTAAGCATGTCAGTAAAGAAAGATGATATCATTTTAGATTTCTTTGCCGGATATGGAACAACAGCAGCATCAACATTTTCGTTTAATGAAAAATTTAACCATGAAGTAAGGTTTATCACCGTTCAGCTTCCTGAACCTTGTGACAAGAAAAGTGACGAGTATAAGGCTGGATTCAAAACAATCTCAGATGTTTGTAAAGAGCGTATTAGAAGAGCAGGTAATAAAGTTGATAAAGAAAACCTAGATACCGGCTTCAAAGTTTTCAAACTCGACTCCAGCAATATCAAACCCTGGGATGCCGATTTCGACAACCTGGAAGATATGATTGCCGCAGCGGATGACAGCCTGAAAAAAGACCGCACCGCCGACGATGTACTCTACGAAATCCTGCTGAAATACGGCCTCGACCTGACCCTGCCCATCGAAGAACACATTCTCGCCGGTAAAACCGTGCACAACATTGGCTGCGGCGCTCTGATGATCTGTCTGGATGATGAGATCACTCTCGATGTCGTCAATGCCATTGGTGATCTCAAGAAAGAATTGCAACCGGAAGTCATGCGCGTGGTGTTCAAAGACGCTGGCTTTGCTGACCCAGTCGTTAAAACCAATGCCATTCAGGTGCTCAAGCAGTTTGGCATTGACGATGTGAAAAGTATCTAAGGGCGGG
>NZ_LUKQ02000630.1 GCF_001647025.1 Endozoicomonas atrinae | reverse complement strand
GAAAATCAACATCATTAAAACCTTCGGGTAGCTGTGGTCGACGAGACATCTGTTCTAGATAATGCATGGTAATGATGCCTAAGCATAGTTGGCGGCAGCTTAAGGATTTAGAAAATGCGATTGGTATAACATACTCGACGGTTACACCATTGTCAGCTTCTGCAGCACGGTCTGCAGCCTGAAGAACATCCCCTGACCAGCCCATGGCGACACAGATATCACCATTCGCCAGGTCGGAAATTGAGCGGGAAGAGTGAAAGTAAGTGACATAGGGACGAACTTTCATCAGCAGCGCTTCGGCTTTTGCGTAATCTGCTCTATTGGTTGAGTTTGGATCAAGCCCCAGATAGCTAAGGGCTGCTGGAATCACTTCAGTAGGGGCATTCAGAAAAGCGACGCCACACTGGCTGAGTTTACTGATGTTTTTTTCATCAAATATCAGGCTCCAGCTATTAGTGGGTGCATTTTCTCCCAAGTGCTTTTTCACCAGATCCGGATTGTAACCAATGCCAGTGGTTCCCCATAAATAAGGGAAAGAGAACTGGTTATCAGGGTCGTAGGTTTCCACCAGGGTCATTAGGCTGGCATCCAGATGTTTCCAGTTGGACAGTTTCTTTTTATCCAGAGGCTGATAAACACCGGCATTGATCTGTTTAGTCAGGAATTCTGCAGACGGTGCAACGATATCATACCCGGTTCCGCCTGATAGCAGCTTTGCTTCCAGTACTTCATTACTGTCAAAGACATCGTAATGAACCTTGATGCCCGTCTCTTTCTCAAAGTTAGCAATGGTGTCTTCGGCTATGTAATACCAATCGCATTTTCTAAATCCTTAAGCTGCCGCCAACTATGCTTAGGCATCATTACCATGCATTATCTAGAACAGATGTCTCGTCGACCACAGCTACCCGAAGGTTTTAATGATGTTGATTTTC
>NZ_LUKQ02000629.1 GCF_001647025.1 Endozoicomonas atrinae | reverse complement strand
TCAGGCTCTGCTCCATGATTTCAGGGATGGTGGCAAAGATGCCGCCCACCTCGAACGGCTTGGGTATGCGGAAATGGTCCTCCCCGACCCAGAAATGGTGAAAGCCCAGCTTCTCCCACTCCGGCAAATCCTTGTAGCGGTCATCGTCCCAGTACATAGCCCGCAGGGCGTAAGCTGCCAGCCCATAAGCCGCACCTCGGATCAATACCGATTTGCTCACCGCCGACCAGCCGGACTGGCCTTCGACCCTGGCTCCACGGTACAGCCGGTCCAGCCCCTGCAACCGCGCATTAAAGAACGGCAGGCTCTGCACCAGGAACTGGATAATCTGCCCCTGTCCACTGCGCCGGAAGTTCATCACATCCATGGCCTGATAGGCCGCCTCGGCAGGACTGCCTCCCTGCTGGATCACCCGGTCATACACATGCAGCCGGTTGCTGTTTTCAAACTTCGAGCCGACTCGCTCCCATTTCTGCCAGTTACCTTCCAGCACATCGTAGAGTTTGCCGGGTACGTCGATCAGCCGTTTGAGGTCATCCGGTGACAGCTTCTTGCGGATATTCTCCGGCTTGACGCTGTAGTAGCCCCCACCGCCGCCACCGGCCAGCATCATGTTCCAGTAGCTGTCGTCGTTCTTCAGCTTCGTAGTAAAGCCCCGGATCGCACCGACCAGCGGATTGGTCTTCAGGGGTTTGCCGTTCACCTCCGGGGCAATATGCACCCAGGTGGACAGGGTATCCCTCAACAGGTTGCGCGCCATAAAGGCCGGGTCGGCGGTAACGGTGGCGGTCAGCAACCGCCGTGGCCAGCTCAACAGCTTCATCATCCAGCCAAAGTTGGGCGCTCCCAGGTCCTGAATGGAGGCCAGCAGCAGCTTGTCATGCACCAGGTAGTGCTTCAGCTTGCCGTTCTCCGATACGCTGACCGTACCCTCACC
>NZ_LUKQ02000063.1 GCF_001647025.1 Endozoicomonas atrinae | reverse complement strand
ACCATTCGCACCGGAGTTAAACAGCTCAGAAAGGCTATGGGAGTGGATGCGGGAGCATGACTTATCAAACAAAGCATTTTCAGGTTATGAAAATATTGTAGATTGTTGCTGTGAAGCTTGGAATAACCTTTGCAGCGAAGCTGGTCGACTGTTCAGTCTGTGCTCCCGTGATTGGGCAGTTATACAGTAGTTAGAAAATTCAATTGGTATTACACCTTTGCCCTGATTTGCCGGTTCAGTTTTGGCAGCCTCGGGGCAAAAATTCCTGCCATTATGTACGCCTTTATCCAGTTGGGGTGGTATGTCATTCAGGCTGCGCTGTTTGGTCATTTGATTGCTGTCTATTTTGAGCTGAGTCCCTTCTTTGAAGCGCTGGCGATGATTGGCTCCTGTCTCTTTATGGGGTTGTTTGCTTTGAAAGGCATGCGGTGGATGAGTGTGGTGGGGTTGGTTTCAATACCGACCATGATTATGCTCTGCCTGGCAACAGCCATGCGCTCAATTCAGGATGGCGGCGGCTGGGCAACCGTTGCCACATTCTCAGGTGAAGAGACTGTTAGCTTTATGACTGCAGTGGGTCTGGTTCTGGGTACCTGGATTTTCGGTGCTTCCACGACCGTTGCTGATTTCAACCGGTTTGCCCGCTCAACCAAACATGTCATCGCTGGTTGTGCCACTGGGCTGTTAATTGTTAACAGCTTTATTATTGGTGTGGGCGCCATTGTGGGGGCGGCCTCTCAGCAATGGGACCTGGTTGAAATTCTTTTTGGCCTGGGCCTGGTTGTTCCCGCCTTTGTGCTTCTTACTACCAACCTGTGGACAACCAACAGCGCGAATCTCTACAGCGTTGGTCTGACGCTGAGCAGTGTTTTTCCAAAAGTCTCACGACAAACCATTATGCTTGGCATAATGATTCTTGCCTCTGTGCTGTCATTGTTTAAGCCTTATGAAATTGGAGCCGTTTTCGGCATGCTCACCGGTTTGTCGATCATTGTTCCACCACTGACCGGTATCGTCCTTGTCGATTTCTATTACCTCTGGAATAAGCAGTATCCGGATCACATTGAGAACCTTTCCTTCAAAACGGTTAATCCCTACGCCATTCTTGCCTGGCTGACCGGTATTGGTGTGGCGTTAGCCATTGATATTGGCTTTGCATCACTGAATGCCATGTTGGGTGCCGCGCTTTTATACGCACTGATTATGAAAGCCAGTCATCTGAAAATGCTGAGCAGCGGTGATGAGCCTCTGGTTACCCATCAAAAAACGCAGGAAGCCTGAACATGTATAAGTCATTGGCGTTGGGTGGAATTGTTGTATTGAGTGTTGGGTCTTTCATGAGTTGCCTGGGGGCTGGTCCGATTGCCATCGCAGGCGATGTCATTTTGCTTTCAGGGTGTGGGATCTCCACATGGGGATTCTGCTACTGGCAACCTGATAGTCAGGCTTAATGATAAATGTCTTAAAAAGGAAAAGAGAACATGCTGAACGACGAAGATTTAATGCGTCATGTGATCAAGGTTGCTGAACGCTCTGTGGCCAATGGCAATCACCCCTTTGCCTGTATTCTGGTAAGCCCGGAAGGGGAGGTACTGCTGGAAGCTGAAAATACAGTGGTGACCACGGGGGATAGAACCGGGCATTCAGAGAGAAATCTGGCGACCGCCGCTTCCATTAAATACAGTGAGGAGTATTTGAATCAATGCTCCATCTATATTAATGGTGAGCCCTGCGCCATGTGCTCAGGCAGTATCTACTGGTCTGGTATTGGTCGTGTCGTATATGGCTTTACTGAAGAGCAGTTGCTTGAGTGCACAGGTAATCATCCTGAAAATCCAACCTGCAGTCTTTCCTGTGACACAGTATTAAACAGTGGACAACGTAAGATCGACATCGTCGGAGGCGTGCTGGCGGAAGAGTGTCTTAAACCCCATTACACGTTCTGGAAACAGGTTGCCTGATGTTTCATATATTGTACCTGAAGCCTTCACTTATTAGGCTTCAGGCACAGTATATCGGCTCTCGGGCAAAGCGTTCCTGTAGCCAGAGTCCTCCCTTGCCAATGGTGGCCAGAGAGTTCCAAACCATATCAATGCTGACTTCCCACTGAGTGTAAGGGTACATTTCGTGTTTGATGCGCTTAAGCTCCCCACTCTCCAGTCTTTCCTTGACCAGACTGTTGGGAATAGCTGCCCACCCAAGTCCCTGGTTAATCATGGCAATAAGGGCTCCATAGTTGTCGCAGAACCATTGTCTTGTTGATACCAGGTGCTCCTGCTTTAACAGAGTATTTAAAGAGCGGCTATAGATCAGCTGGCGGTATTCAACCAGATCGCCCGTGGTGACAACTGTCCGTGAGGCCAAAGGGTGGTTGTGGTGAATGACTTCGGAGATCAGCATGCGTCCAATGCGCTGGAATCGCAGAGGTTGTTTGTACTGATCCTGACTCAACAGAATGGCGATATTCAGAGTCTGGCTGTTCAACCGTGACATGGTTTGAATGGAGGATGCGTGTTCAATATTGATGGAGACATCTGGAAAGACCTCAGCAAACTCTTCGAAAATGGCAGAGACGCTGGCATAAGGCAAAGACTCATCCAGAGCGAGATTGATGATCTCTTCTTCCTTGCCTGCACTTAATCGGTAGGCATGCTCTTTTAAACGAGTTGCCTGCATCAGGGCGGCTTCAGCTTCCCTTAACAGTGCTTTACCTGCCGATATTAGTTCTGGAACCCGGTGAGAGCGGTCAAACAACTCAACACCCAGGTCGATTTCAAGGTTGCTGACAGCGGTGCTGACACCCGACTGGGCTTTGCCCAAACTGCGGGCAGCCGCCGAGAAAGAACCTTTTTCTGCGACAGCAACAAAAGTACTCAGCATATCGAGGAAGGATGACACAGTGTTCAGCTCCATTCGCTGTAGAGCTGAGCACTATGTCTGTTTTATAAGAGTTGGGTGTTGATCTGCACCAATTTATTGTTTCAATAAACTCCCGGTAGTCCAGGAGGTATCTTGAACTGATTGCAGGCTGATCAGAAGAGGTCTTCCGGGGAAAACTCATGGTCCATCTCACCAAGAGATGGCATGCCTTCATCACTGTATTGCTGTGGGGCATTTTCCTGACGGAATATCTCGAAAATTGCGTTGGGGTCTCCGGGCAGGGCAAGCTTTCCGGTTTCTGGTGAAATCTTGAGGGTGATCATACCCTCCGGCTGTACAGGTTTATGCTCCGGTTTACCGTCCAGGGCGGTACGCATATAGTCAAGCCAGATTGGCAGAGCTGCATTTGCGCCATATTCCCAGCGCCCAAGTGTTGAGAAATCGTCCATGCCCATCCAGACGGCAGTCAGGACATCCGGGTTAAATCCAACAAACCATGCATCTTTACTGTCATTGGTGGTTCCGGTCTTACTGCCTATATCATGCCGCTTTAATGCCTGGGCCCGTCGTCCTGTACCTTTCCAGATTACATCATTCATAATGTCGTTCATGATGTAGTGAACCTGAGGTGACATAACGGATTTGGCGATGACAGGCTGATCGCTGGGTTCAGTTTGAGCCGGGACTTCCTGAATCAGCATTTCCTCAAACTCTGGATCGCTGAAAAGGGTGTTTTCTTCTTCGCCTTCAATCTCCGTGGTGTTTTTATTCAGGCTGGCAATGCAGCGTTCATTGCAGGCTATTGCCGGGTTGGCCTCAAAAATGAGTTCATCGGTAGTTTCAACTCGTTGGATGTACCAGGGCTCAATACGGAAGCCGCCATTGGCCAGAACGGCATAGCCAGAAGCCAGTTCAAGCGGTGTCATGGAGACGTTGCCCAGGGAGAGTGACAGGTCCCGGCTTAAAGACTCTTCCTTGAAGCCAAGCTGCTTCAGATAATTAACTGCCTTGCTGATGCCCACCTGGCGAAGAACGCGGATAGATACAAGGTTTCTTGAGCGATAGAGACCTTCACGCAGACGCATGGGGCCATTGAACTTCATATTGTCATTATTTGGACGCCAGCTATCTTCAAGGTTCGCATCATCAAAGACAATCGGCGCATCATTGACAATAGTTGCCGCAGTCATGCCATTAGCAATGGCGGCAGCATATACAAAGGGTTTGAAAGATGAGCCTGCCTGACGAATGGCCTGAGTGGCCCGGTTATACATGCTGTCATAGAAGTTGTACCCACCCACCAGAGCCAGAATGGCACCATTTTCCGGTTGCATTGATACCAGAGCTGCCTGTGCCTTAGGTTCCTGGGCCAGACGGTAGCTGCCATCTTTTGTGACCCTTACCCATATCTGGTCCCCGATTTTCAGAACATCTGAAGGTGTTTTAGGTGTATGACCAAAACTGTTTACGGTCAGAAAAGGTTTTGCCCAGTTCAGGTTTTCCCAGCTGATTTTACCGCTATTGCCGTCTTTCAGGCCGATCTCAACGTCCTCTTCTCCGACCCGGGTGACCATGGCGGGTAACAGAACGCCGGGAGATGGGGTTTTGTTGATCCTCTGCTGCCAGCCCTCTTCCGGAATATTGTCAAACAGGTTGGTGACCGGCCCTTGGTAACCATGGCGTTCGTTGTAAGCCATTAACCCATTGGCTACCGAGAGGTTGGCCGCCTTCTGGAGATCACTGCTTACGGTGGTGTAGACTTTAAAACCTTCGGTGTATGCATCCGGGCCATACTGTTCAACCATTTGCTGTCGAACCATTTCGGCTATATAAGGCGCTTCAAGTTCGATTTTTGCACCATGATAGCGGGCAGTTACTGGCTGGCTGACTGCGTCGATATACTCTTCATATGTCACGTAGCCCAGATCTTTCATTCTTCCCAGGATCCAGTCACGTCGGATCAGGGCTCGTTTGGGGTCGTTGATCGGGTTATAGCGGGAAGGTGCTTTTGGCAAACCGGCAATCATGGCAATTTGAGCCAGGTTCAACTCATTGATGGCTTTGCCATAGTAAACCTGTGCGGCGGCTTCTACACCATAAGAACGATTTCCCAAATAAATTTTATTGAGATAGAGTTCAAAAATTTCATCCTTGGACAGTTGCTGTTCTATTTGCAAAGCGAGTAGGATTTCATTGAATTTTCGTGAAAATACCCGCTCATGGCTCAGGAAGAAGTTCTTGGCCACCTGCATTGTTATTGTACTACCGCCAGATTGAATGCTGCCTGTGCTGACCAGTTGAACCGCAGCCCTCATCAGGCCCATGATGTCAACGCCGGGGTGGTAGTAAAAACGGTCATCTTCGGCGGCCATGAAGGCTTTGATCAGGTGAGTGGGGGCGTCTTCAAACTGAATGGGGGATCGACGTTTTTCGCCGAACTCGGCAATGAGCAGATTATCTTGAGAGTAAACTCGCAGAGGTGTCTGTAATTTGGCGTCTCGCAACGATTCTACAGAAGGTAGCGAAGGACTGAGGTATAAATAGGCACTGGCACTGACAAGCAGAATTCCACTGGCTACTGTTAATAGTGACCAGAACAGGAATTTAAGAAGTTTAACCGACCGTTTCATGCTGTTAGGGCATCCTGATAAAGCGAAGGCCACCGGCTGAAGTTGTGACATTTTTAAACTGTCTTGTCATAACAAGAGTCGTCCTGACAGCCGTTCGTGACTGAGTATTATACGGTGAAATGGCCTTCAGCTGAAAATGTGGTTTTCCTGTATGCGTTACAGTCTTGGTTTGTAGAAGGATTTTCCTTAAAAAACCAGTGTTTAGAGTTGGCTGAATGGCGGCTATAATTGCGAAAGTATACAGACTGTTATTTAATTAGAGCTGTTGATCTTATAACTAATAATCAAGGATTGCACCAGTGTTTGGGCTGCTGAAGAAAAAATCAAATGCCGTTTTAGGGGTGGATATAAGCTCGACATCTGTCAAGGTCCTTGAGTTAGGACTAAGGGGCAGCGGTTACAGAGTTGAAGCTTTTGGTGTTGAACCCCTTCCGCCGGGAGCCGTTGTTGAAAATAATATTCATGAAGTTGATGTTATTGGTGAAGCCGTTGCAAGGGCTCTCTCCCACTCCAGAACTGGCCTGAAAAACGCCGCAGTTGCTGTGTCAGGATCTGCCGTCATTACCAAAACCATTGATATGGATGCCTCCCTCAGTGAAGATGAGATGGAAACCCAGATCTCTGTTGAGGCAGACCAGTATATCCCCTATGCCATGGATGAAGTGGCCATCGACTTTGAGGTTCAGGGCCTGAACGAGAAAAACCCCGAGCGAGTTGAAGTTTTGCTGGCAGCCTGTCGTCGTGACAATGTTGAAATGCGCGAGGAGGCACTTCGGCTTGGGGGAGTGACTGCCAAGGTTGTTGATGTAGAAGCTTTTGCCATGGAGCGGGCATGCGAATTGATTGAAGGCCAGCTTGATCTGCCAGATCAGGATCCGGTGCTTGCTGTCGTCGATATTGGTGCCACGAAAACAACATTGAATGTGATCAGTCGGGGTAAAACCGTTTATACCCGCGAGCAGTTATTCGGTGGGCGGCAGTTGACGGATGAGATTCAGCGCCGCTACGGGCTCACCCCTGAAGAAGCCGAGAAAGCAAAGTGTAAGGGTGGGCTGCCTGATGATTATGAGCCTGAAGTTTTGGAACCATTCCGTGAAACGGTGGTTCAGCAGGTATCGCGCTCACTGCAATTCTTTTATTCCTCCAGCCAGTTCAATGATGTCGATGCTATTGCTCTTGTAGGAGGTTCAGCATCAATCTCAGGTATGGCGGAAATGATTCAAGATAAACTGGGGGTCCCGACCAGACTGGCAAACCCTTTTGCCGGAATGTCCATGGCTGGGAAAGTGGATACGGACCAACTGGCCAGTGAGGCACCATCTCTGATGATTGCCTGTGGCCTTGCCATGAGGAGTTTCGACTGATGGCAAGAATTAACCTTTTACCCTGGCGTGAAGAGCTCAGGAAAGAACGGAAGCAGCGTTTCATTGCCGTCTGGGCGGTAACGGTGCTGGTTGGTATTGGCCTGGTCTTTATTGGTGATCTTTACATCAGCCATAACATCAGTCACCAGCAGAGCCGTAACCAATATCTGCAGAATGAAATTACGCTGCTTAATCAGCGGATCAGTGAAATCAAGGATCTGAAAACCAAAAAAGAACAATTGCTGGAGAGGATGCAGGTCATTCAAAACCTGCAGGGAAACCGTCCTGTGATTGTTCGTATATTTGATCAGGTTGCACGAGTGGTTCCTGAGGGGGGTTATTTCAAGCAGATAACGCTGGAGGGAAATCGCCTGACTCTTGTTGGGGTTGCCGAGTCCAATAATCGTATCTCTGCCTTGATGAGAAACTTCGATAATTCTGAATGGTTTACTGAGCCAAATCTGACGGCGGTCAGGAAAGTATCGGCAAACAGTCAGCGCTGGAATGAGTTTGATCTAACCGTTAAGCAGATCAATCCCACTCAGGCCAAGGGGGGACTATGAGCCTTGCAGATTCGTTACAAAAGCTGAATGAGCTTGATCTGAATGACATTGATTTTGATAACATCGGCTCATGGCCTATGGGAGTCAGGGTTATTGCCTGTATTCTGACTCTGGCTTTGATTCTTGGGTTTGGTTATCAATTTCACCTGACCAGTTTGCAGAAACGGTATGATGTCGCGGCCAGTAAAGAGCAGGATTTACGTGAGCAGTATCGAATCAGAGCATTCCAGTCTGGAAACCTGAAAGCCTACCGTGAACAGATGGCGGAAATGGAAAACTCTTTTGGTGCGCTGGTAAAGCAGCTGCCCAGTGATACAGAGGTTCCTGGTCTGCTGGAGGATATTACCTTTACTGGACGCGGCGCAGGCCTTCAGATCGAAGAAATAAAACTTCAGGATGAAAATGTCAGCCACTTTTATATTGAGCTGCCAATAAGTATTGGCGTGACGGGCACATACCATGATCTGGGCAACTTCGTCAGTGGTGTCGCCAGTCTTTCGCGAATAGTCACATTGCATGACTTTGAGATTCGTCCGGGCAAGAATGGTCAGTTAACCATGAGCATCCTTGCAAAAACCTACCGCTACAATGATCAAGGGGGGCTATGATGAAGCTGCTTCAACTTGTAATTGTTGCGGGTACCGCGCTGATTCTTGCTGGATGCTCAGATGGAGGGCGTCAGGGGTATAAAGACATTGATGACTATATGGCTGAGATGAGGGCCCGTCCAACGGGTAATATTGATCCATTACCCCAGTTCAGGCCATATGAGGCATATACTTATCAGGCATCTGCCATGCGGAGTCCTTTTAAGCAGCCGGTGAGAATTGAACTGACGACTGAACAGCTCAATAGCAACATCAAGCCGGATCCATACCGTGTTAAACAGTATCTGGAGCAGTTTGAAATGGATTCGTTCCGTTTGGTAGGCTCTATCAGTAATGATGAAGGATTCTGGGGTCTGGTTCGCGGTACTGACGGTGTCCACCGGGTTCGTGTAGGTGATTACCTTGGGCGTAACCATGGTCGTATAACGTATATTGATGACCAGGAGTTGCGTGTGACTGAGATTGTTCCTGCAGGTCCAAGGTATTGGATTGAGCGACCAAGAGTTCTCCGCGTTAATTTTAATAGTCAGTGATTTTATTTCCGTTATTGTGAATTGATCATCATATTTCCAGCAAGGATGCTGCTGTCATACCCTGAACGGTTGACAGTACGCTGCTGGCTGTGTTGAGTTAGTCGATTGTTGTTCAGGCATGGGCGGCTTGTTTTTTTCTGGGGGAAGCTTCTTAGTATGAAAGGGTGTGGTATTGAGCCATCATGGCGGAATGGGCTGGATTATTTAAAAATGATGCCGATGAAAACAACAATTCTAATTCTGAAATAGGTAAGTTAGATGAATATTAGTCCCCTGTTGCAGGCTAGAGCTGTTCGAGGGCTTCTGTACACGTTGCTGGCAATGCTGCCTATTTCGGCGTGGGGTGTCACCCTGAAAAATATGGATGCAGCGGCATTGCCGGGTGAAATGGTTGAACTTCGTTTGACCTTTGATGGTGCGGCGCCGGTTGCTCATGGCTACAGTATCGAGAAGCCTCCACGAATTTCCATAGACCTGCCTTTCACTCGCAGTGAACTCCCGAAGTACAACGAGATTGGCTTTAATAATGCCAAGAGTGTAACTGTACTTGAGGCCGGTGACAGAACCCGTCTGGTTATTAACCTTCAGCAGCCTACCCGCTTCAGCAGTCAGGCTGATGGAAGGACGCTCAGTATTTATCTTGGTGAAGATAACAGTGCGGCTGCGGTTCAAAGGGAGTCGGCGCAGACAAGCCAGCCATCGTATCAGGCTGCTCAAATGAGACGAGGGATCACAGATATTGATTTTCAGCGAGGTGATGATGGTGAGGGTGAAGTCATCATCGCTCTGTCCGATGCCAAGATCCCGATGGATATGAATGAGCAGGGGGGGCGTATCCGTCTGGAGTTTCAGGGTAATGTACTACCTCAGAATTTGAGAAATCGCCTGGATGTTGTCGACTTTGCCACGCCGGTCAAGTTTATTGATGCTGCTGTTGAGGACGGTAACAGCATTATCATAATCGAGCCCAAGGGAGAGTTTGAGTATCTGGCCTATCAGACAGATAACCTGTTGACTGTCAGTGTCAAGGCTCCAGACCCTAAAGATCGCAGCAGAAGAAACTCAGGGCTTTCCTATAAAGGTGATAAGCTGTCGTTAAACTTTCAGGATATTGAAGTTCGGGCGGTTCTTCAGCTGATCGCTGATTTTACCGACCTGAACCTTGTTGCGTCGGATACCGTTGGGGGTAATGTTACCCTGCGGCTGCAGAATGTTCCCTGGGACCAGGCACTTGATATTGTGCTTAAGGCCAAAGGGCTTGATAAGCGTTTGGAAGGAAATGTTCTCACTGTGGCACCGGCTGCGGAAATTGCTGCACGTGAGCGTGAGCAGCTGGAGAACGAAAAACAGATTCGTGAATTAGCCCCCGTGTATACCGATCTGGTTCAGATTAACTACGCTGATGCTGCAGAAATTGCAACGGTACTGCAGGGTACAGAAGGAGCCAGCCTGCTGACAGAAAGGGGCTCGGTTCAGGTGGTTGCCAGAACCAATAGTCTGTTGATCAAGGATACTCAGGCCAAGCTGGATGAATTGAGAGCGCTGATTGATCAGCTTGATATTCCCATCCGTCAGGTCATGATTGAAGCTCGTATCGTAACACTCAGCTCGAATTTCAAAGAGGAGCTGGGTGTGAAGTGGAGTGGCTCAAAAGATGATGTTGTTTCAGGAAACAGTCAGGTTTCTGTTGGTGGTGGCCAGGATGGCGATGTATTCACTGACCTGAGTGTAACAGGAACGGGTTCAAGTGCGATTGCCATCGGCTTCTCCACCAATGGTGGTACCATTTTGAATCTTGAGCTTTCTGCCCTGTTGAGTGATGGTGGTGGTGAAGTAATTTCACAGCCAAAAGTAATTACGGCTGATAAGAAAACAGCGGTGATCAAGTCAGGTAAAGAAATTCCGTACGAAGAGAAAACCTCCAGTGGAGCAACTTCTGTTGCATTCAAGGATGCGGTGCTGGGTCTGGAAGTGACACCTCAGATTACTCCGGATGGACGGGTCATTATGGATATCAAGATCAATAATGACGACACAACTGATCAGGCATCCAATAACGTACCGATAATTTCGACCAATGAAATTACAACTCAGGTGTTGGTTGAAGATGGTGAAACCGTCGTTCTGGGTGGTGTCTTTAAGCAGAGTAAAAAACAAGGTGTTACTAAGGTTCCAGTACTGGGAGATATTCCCTGGGTTGGTGGCTTGTTCCGAAACAAAACTGAAAGTGATGATAAAGAAGAACTTCTGGTCTTTATTACGCCCAGAATCGTTACTGACGGAGTTTCATTGCGGTAAACTGTTTACTTATCGCGGGTTTTAAAATGTCTAACGGGAGCCTCGGCTCCCGTTTTTTTGTTGTCATAACTGCTTACGATGCGCTACGCTCGCTGCACACAGGCAGGAAGTCAGGCTGGCAAAGAGCATGCCATTAACAAATATCTATCTGATTGGGCCCATGGGGGCAGGCAAAAGTACCATTGGCAGGATGCTGGCAAAAGAGCTGGCGTGTCCATTTCTTGATTCGGACCATGTCATTGAGGATCGTAGTGGAGCGGATATTCCCTGGATTTTTGATGTTGAAGGTGAGCAGGGTTTCCGGGACAGGGAAAGCCAGGTTATCGAAGAAATTTGCTGTCAGAAAGGCGTGGTCATGGCAACCGGTGGAGGTGCTGTTGGTCGATCTGAGAACAGGCGGCACTTGAGCACCAATGGATTTGTTGTTTATTTAAGTACTCCTGTATCCATTCAATTGCAGAGAACGGAAAAGGATAAGCGACGGCCGTTACTGCAAAGGCCAGACCGTGAAGAAGTTCTGACCAGGCTGCTTGAAGAACGTGATCCGCTTTACCGATCCATTGCAGACCTTGTTCTGGATACTGCCACCATGTCACCCCGCCAGGTTATTAAAAAAATAATTCAAACGGTTGGTTTTGAAAAACAGTGAGGGAGTAATCAGCCATGTTGGAACTTAAAGTCGATCTGGGAGACAGAAGCTACCCTATTTTTATCGGCCCTGATCTTTTTTCAAACCCTGACTATTTTCAGCCCTACATCAAAGGAAGGAATGTAGCGATAGTCACCAACGATACGATTGCTCCTTTCTATCTGGAACTCATTAAGCGCACCCTGACAAATTATGATCTGACGATAATCACGTTGCCAGATGGTGAAAAGTATAAAAACCTTGAAACACTGAACCTTATTTTCGATCGGCTCCTACAGGAACGGCATACTCGTAAAACAACGCTGGTCGCATTGGGCGGTGGTGTTATTGGTGATATGACCGGGTTTGCCGCGGCCTGCTATCAGCGGGGCGTGGACTTTATTCAGGTACCAACGACGCTGCTCTCCCAGGTTGACTCCTCAGTGGGGGGGAAGACCGGTGTCAACCATGCCCTGGGTAAAAACATGATCGGTGCATTCTATCAGCCCAATGCCGTCATTATTGATACGGCGACACTGAACACCTTGCCTGACCGGGAGCTTTCGGCAGGTCTGGCAGAAGTCATCAAATATGGTTTGATTTGTGATAAGCCTTTTTATCAATGGTTAAAGGATAATATTGGGCGTTTGATGGATCGTGATCCGGAAGCGCTTTCCTATGCCATCCATCAATCCTGTCAGGACAAAGCCAGAGTGGTCGAGGCGGATGAGACCGAGTCCGGTATTCGTGCCATTCTTAATCTTGGACACACCTTTGGCCATGCAATAGAAACGCATACCGGTTATGGGTCCTGGTTGCATGGTGAGGCGGTTGCTGTCGGCATGGTAATGGCTGCTGACCTTTCCTGTCGGGAAGGCAATATATCCAGAGAAGATGTCAATAGACTTGTAGCTTTGCTTGAACGTGTCAGCCTGCCGGTAACGCCTCCCTCAGGTATTACCCCGGGTCGCTTTCTTGAGTTAATGGCAGTGGATAAAAAAGTACTGGATGGTCAGTTACGGCTGGTGCTTTTGGACGCTATTGGTGATGCAGTTGTGACAGACAGTTTTAGTCATAAAAATTTAATGGGCTGCCTTGAACAGTTTTGTTCCTGAATACTTTCTCAATAGCTGGAGAGTTCTCTCCAGCTCACCTCAAAATGATCACAGTTGTCCGAAAGCGTGTGAATCTGCTGCAAAAAGTTTCGATTTATCAGTCTTTTATTGTGGTTTTTACCTGCATTGATAAGGGTCATTTGTGATTGCAGCGACAGCCGTGTAAAATGGCGAGCCGTTTTGCGTGTCAGATGGTCATAAGCCAGATTTGGTTTTATGCAGTTAAACTGCATAATTATGGCGGGGGAGTCCGGTTATTAGAGGCAGAAAGCCCACCGGTTATCGAATAGTTATGGCTCGACAGATACTGGGTACCAGCGGTACACCGTAAGCTTTAAAAAACGTGGAATCCACCTGATTCAGAAGTGGAACATAAAGCCTTCCAGAGATGAGTCTCCTTCAAGGTGGAAGGGGCTCTGGGAAAGTCGGGATGACTTTTATTAAGGGCGAGGCGAGCCAGAAAAATAATGGGTTGATGAGAGAGTGCCTATGAAAGCAGGTCTGTATAATCCTGGGGAGTTTCGGGATAACTGTGGTTTCGGGCTAATTGCCCAGATGGAAGGTAAGAAAAGTCATCACCTTCTGAAAACGGCGATTGAAGCACTGACCTGTATGACTCACCGTGGTGGTATTGCTGCCGACGGTAAAACAGGCGACGGTTGTGGCCTGTTGATTCAAACACCTGATACTTTTTTCCGAACGGTTGCAAAAGAAAAGTTTGGCTGCGAGCTGCCCGGGCAGTATGCCGTGGGTATGGTCTTTCTCAATACTGATAAAGCCAAAGCAGAGAAAGGTAAAAAAACGCTTGAGAAAGAGCTGGAAAAGCAGCGTCTCAACGTTGTTGGCTGGCGTAAGGTTCCTGTGAATCCTGACTGCCTTGGCCCCATTGCAAAAGACCTTCTGCCAGGCATTGAGCAGATCTTTGTTACCCCCGAAGGCGAGGTTGACGAAAAAGAGTTCAATGCCAGGCTCTATATGGCACGCCGTTACACCAATATGGTGATGGCGGAAGACCAGGATTATTACATCTGCTCATTGTCGCCCAGGGTCATCACCTATAAAGGTTTGATGATGCCGGTGGACCTGCCGACCTTTTATCCGGATCTCGGCGATACCCGTTTTGAAACGGCGATCTGTGTATTCCATCAGCGGTTCTCAACCAACACCATGCCGCGCTGGCAGCTGGCCCAGCCATTCCGCATGCTGGCTCACAACGGTGAAATCAACACCATCACCGGTAACCGTAACTGGGCAGAAGCCCGTCGTCAGAAGTTCCAGTCACCCTTGCTGCCGACGCTTGATGACATCTCCCCTCTGGTGAACCGCACCGGTTCTGACTCCTCCAGTCTGGATAACATGATGGAGGTGCTGGTCACGGGTGGTGTGGATCTTTATCGTGCCATTCGTATGCTGGTTCCGCCCGCATGGCAGAATGTTGATACCATGGATCCAGATCTTAGAGCATTTTATGAATACAGCTCCATGCATATGGAACCCTGGGATGGCCCCGCTGGCCTGGTTATCACCGATGGTCGCAACGCCGTCTGTGCTCTGGACCGTAACGGCCTGCGACCTTCACGCTGGGTGATTACCAAGAACGGTTACCTGACCGTGGCTTCTGAGGTGGGTGTTCATGGCTACAAGCCTGAAGATGTGGTTGCCAAAGGCCGGGTAGGGCCGGGAGAGGTTCTGGCGATTGATACCGAAACTGGCGAATTGCACCAGGCCCATGATATCGATGACAAACTGAAAGTCCGTCAGCCCTACAAGAAGTGGCTGAAGCAGAACGCCTACCGTATCCGTTCGCACTTCAGTGAAGATGATTACAAAGTTGACCACCTTTCTCCTGAGCAGCTGAATGTCTATCAGAAGATGTTTATGGTCACCTTTGAGGAGCGTGATCAGGTGATCCGCCCACTGGTCGAGTCTGGTCAGGAAGCGGTTGGTTCCATGGGGGACGATACGCCAATGGCCGTGCTCTCTGGCAGAACCCGGACGGTATATGATTACTTCCGCCAGCAGTTTGCCCAGGTCACCAACCCTCCTATTGATCCACTGCGTGAAGCGATTGTCATGTCGCTGGAAACCTGCCTGGGTCGTGAGCTGAACCTGTTTGAAGAAACGCCGGAACACGCTGCCCGGGTTATTCTCAAGTCACCAATACTGTCCACAGCGAAGTTCCTTGACCTGATGAGTGTTCGTCATCAGCATAAATCCTTTGAGACAGAAACCATCAACCTGACTTACGACCCGTCTATTGGTCTTGAGCAGGCGGTATTGAATATCTGTGATCAGGCGGAAAAGGCTGTGCAATCCGGCAAGGTGTTAATCTGCCTTTCTGACCGTCATATCGATCAGGGACTGTTGCCCGTGCCTGCAGCGATGGCGACAGGTGCCGTGCATCACCGGTTGATTGGCAAAGGTCTGCGCTCTGAGTCCAACATCATTGTTGAAACCGCGTCAGCTCGTGATTCCCACCAGTTTGCGGTTCTGATTGGTTTTGGTGCCACTGCTGTTTACCCTTATCTGGCCTATGAAATCATCAATGACCAGATTCGCTCCGGTGAGGTAATGACTGATCCTCGCGAGGCCTACAAGGCGTACCGTAAAGGTATTGGCAAAGGGTTGATGAAAATCCTTTCCAAAATGGGAATCTCAACCATTGCCTCCTACCGCGGAGCACAGTTGTTTGAAGCCGTTGGTCTTTCCAGAGAAATCGTGGACCTGTGCTTCTGCGGCGTTCAAAGCCGTATTCAGGGCGCCCGCTTTGAAGACTTTCACTATGAGCAGGGTCTGCTGGCCGAAACGGCATGGAAAGCCCGTAAGCCCATTCAGCAGGGCGGCTTGCTGAAGTATGTACACGACAGTGAGTACCACGCGTTCAATCCGGATGTGGTGCAGCAATTACAGATAGCCGTTAAAACGGGTGATTATCAGGAGTACCGGAAGTACGCCGAACTGGTCAACAAGCGTCCGGTGGCCACTCTGCGTGACCTTCTGGGTCTTAAGCTGAATGATAAGGCACTGGTGGTGGACGACGTTGAATCCGTTGGTGATATCGTTCGACGGTTTGACTCTGCAGCCATGAGTCTTGGTGCATTGTCTCCGGAAGCTCATGAAGCTCTGGCGGAAGCGATGAACCGTCTTGGTGGTCGTTCTAACTCCGGTGAAGGTGGTGAGGATGAAGCCCGCTATGGCACTAATCGTGTATCCAAGATCAAGCAGATTGCCTCTGGTCGATTTGGTGTAACCCCTCACTATCTGGTCAATGCCGAAGTGCTGCAGATCAAGGTTGCCCAGGGTGCCAAGCCAGGTGAAGGTGGCCAGCTGCCGGGTGGTAAGGTCAATGAGCTGATTGCCCGCCTGCGTTACTCTGTTCCGGGTGTTACCCTGATTTCGCCCCCACCGCACCATGATATCTATTCCATCGAGGATCTGGCCCAGCTGATTTATGACCTCAAGCAGGTGAATCCTGAGGCGCTGGTTTCTGTGAAACTGGTTTCTGAGCCAGGTGTCGGTACCATCGCAGCCGGTGTTGCCAAGGCGTATGCTGACCTGATTACCATCTCCGGTTATGACGGCGGTACTGCTGCAAGTCCTCTGACGTCTATTCGGTATGCCGGCTCTCCGTGGGAACTGGGCCTGAGTGAAGCCCATCAAACGCTCCGTGGTAATGATCTGCGTGGAAAGGTTCGCCTGCAGACGGATGGTGGTCTCAAGACCGGTCTGGACGTGGTCAAGGCAGCGATTCTCGGCGCGGAAAGTTTTGGTTTCGGTACCACGCCAATGATTGCCATGGGTTGTAAATACCTCCGTATCTGTCACCTGAATAACTGCGCTACTGGTGTAGCGACTCAGGATCAGTCACTTCGTGAAGAGCACTTCAAGGGTGATGTTGAGATGGTCATGAACTTCTTCTCATTTGTTGCTGAAGAGGTACGTGAGTGGCTGGCCTTGCTGGGTGCCAGAACCCTTGAAGAGGTGGTTGGCCGTACTGAGCTGCTGGAGCTTCTGCCGGGCCTGACTGAAAAGCAGCAGAACCTGGATCTGTCGCCAATTCTGGGCAGTGCCGATGTGCCTGTGGATAAGCCGATGACCTGTCAGGTGGATCGTAACCCGCCATACGATAAGGGTGAACTGGCGGAAGAGATGGTTCGACAGACGATGGGAATCATTGAAAACCGGGAAGGTGGTGAGTTCAGTTTCACGGTTGGCAACTGTGATCGTTCCATTGGTGCCCGTCTCTCTGGTGAAATCGCCAAACGTTACGGAAACCAGGGAATGGCTGATAAGCCCCTGAAGCTGAATCTGACCGGTTCTGCGGGTCAAAGCTTCGGTGTCTGGAACGCTGGTGGTCTGGAAATGCGTCTGGAAGGGGATGCCAATGACTATGTGGGTAAAGGCATGACCGGCGGTAAGCTGGTGATCTACCCACCGGCTGGTAGCAGCTTTGTTACCCATGAAACCTCCATTATTGGTAATACCTGCCTCTATGGGGCCACGGGCGGAACGTTATACGCTGCTGGTCGTGCAGGTGAGCGTCTTGGTGTTCGTAACTCGGGTGCCAATGTTGTGGTGGAAGGTGCAGGCGACCACTGTTGTGAATACATGACCGGAGGTCTGGTGACTGTCCTGGGCTGGGCTGGTCATAACTTCGGTGCCGGCATGACCGGTGGCTTTGCCTATGTGCTGGACCTGGAAAGAAGTTTTGTTGATCGTTATAACCATGAATTAGTGGATATACATCGCATTGATAATGAAGCCATGGAGCCTTATCAATCACACCTGCTGAGTGTTCTGGAAGATTATGTTGTAGAAACCGGCAGTGCCTGGGGACAGGAACTGATTGATGACTTCTATGACTACAGTGGTCGTTTCTGGCTGGTGAAGCCAAAAGCTGCCAGTCTCGATACCTTGCTGGCCAGTACCCATGGTAGCCCTGAGTAAGAGGGAGGGAATCCGAGAATAGACTGCCCTACTGCGGCGGCAGCAAATTGGTCTAAAAGACCGGTTTTGTTCGGCAAATAGAACCACTATTGACCTCACAAAACCGATCTTTGATCCTCAATTTTCTGCAGCCTCGCTACGGGCGCTATCCACGGCTCCCCTCCCCAGGGCTTTGGCTACTGAGTGGTGATGGAAATAAGAGCAACGGGTATTGAACATAAGAACAGCTTTGTGAGGTCAGCGAAATGTCACAGTTACATTTAAAAAATGGCAAGGGTGGAAGGCTTAATAACAACTTTCAGTTTGTTGATGTGGGTCGTCAGGACCCAGACAAAAAAAGTCTTCGTCAGCGTAAAACAGAATTTGTTGAAATCTATCAACCGTTTGATGAAAAGCAGGTAAAAAATCAGGCGCATCGCTGCCTGTCCTGTGGTAACCCGTATTGTGAATGGAAGTGCCCTGTACACAACTACATTCCGGACTGGTTGAAGCTGGTCTCTGAAGGTCGTCTTTTTGAGGCGGCAGACCTGTCACACCAGACCAATACGCTGCCAGAAGTGTGCGGCCGTGTTTGTCCACAGGATCGTCTCTGCGAAGGTGCCTGTACGCTGAATGATGGTTTTGGTGCGGTCACTATCGGATCAACCGAGAAATACATTACGGACACGGCACTGGCGCTCGGCTGGCGTCCGGATATGTCCAAGGTTTCCTGGACCGATAAAAAAGTGGCCATCATTGGTGCCGGGCCTGCAGGCCTGGGATGCGCCGATGTACTGGTGCGCAATGGTGTGACGCCGGTCGTATTTGATAAAAATCCGGAAATCGGTGGCTTGCTGACCTTTGGTATTCCAGAGTTTAAGCTGGAAAAAAATGTCATGAGCCGTCGCCGGGAAGTGTTTACCGAAATGGGGATTGAGTTCCAGCTGAATACGGAAATCGGTAAAGACATCACCATGGAAAAGCTGCTGGAAGAGTACGATGCGGTATTCATGGGCATGGGTACCTACACCTACATGAAAGGCGGCTTCCCGGGTGAAGACCTTGAGGGTGTGCATGACGCCCTTCCTTACCTGATCTCCAATGTGAACCGTAACCTCGGCTTTGAACAGGATCCGGCAGACTTTATTGATATGAAGGGTAAACGGGTGGTGGTGCTTGGTGGTGGTGATACCGCCATGGACTGTAACCGTACCTCCATTCGTCAGGGGGCCAAGTCAGTGACCTGTGCCTATCGTCGTGACGAAGAGAACATGCCCGGTTCGCGTCGGGAAGTGGCCAATGCCAAACAGGAAGGCGTGAACTTCCTCTTTAACCGTCAGCCTGTAGAAATTGTTGGTGATGGCAAGGTTGAGGGCATCCGTCTGGTAACAACTGAACTGGGCGAGCCGGATGATAATGGCCGTCGCCGTCCGCAGGTGGTAGAAGGCAGTGACCAGATACTGGAAGCGGACGTGGTTCTGGTCGCGTTTGGTTTCCGTCCAAGCCCTGCCGAGTGGTTTGAAGATCATGATATCCAGATCGACGAAGGTGGCCGGGTTGTGGCTCCTGAGAAAGCTAAATTCAAGTTCCAGACCAGCAATCCCAAAGTGTTTGCGGGCGGAGATATGGTTCGGGGCTCTGACCTGGTGGTAACCGCTATCTGGGAAGGTCGTCAGGCAGCAGATGGTATTCTTGATTACCTGGATGTCTGATTGGTCGGTAGTTTTAAGATAATATAAGGGGCGTATTTCCTGTTGGATGCGCCCCTGTTTTGTGGTGATTAAACTGCCTGGGCAGGCGTTGTTATTCAGGTTCCGGTGCTTTGGGGTTGTCCTTTAAAGAGGGGGATCACAAAGGCACAAAGACACAAAGTTTTCTGGTTGTTCTGATTCGACCTTTGGAACAAACCATACCCTTCTTTTCTTCGTGTCTCAGTGTCTTCGTGGTTCAAATTCTTTTTCCTTTGCGATCCCAATTGCTCTTTATGTGAGCCACGCTTGTTGCAGCGCGTAAAATCAGATCGTTAAACTCCCATGAATACCGTGGGAGGTTATTTCCGAGGCTTTATGACTCCATTGAAAAATGACCGCTTTCTTCGAGCTTTGCTCAGGGAGCCTGTAGATGTAACTCCCGTCTGGATGATGCGCCAGGCCGGTCGTTATCTACCAGAGTACCGGGAAACCAGGGCTCGTGCCGGTGACTTTATGGCTCTGTGCCAGAATGCTGAGTTGGCCTGTGAGGTTACTCTGCAGCCATTGGAGCGATTCCCTCTGGATGCGGCGATTCTCTTTTCCGATATTCTCACCATTCCAGATGCCATGGGCCTTGGGCTCTATTTTGAAGCCGGTGAAGGGCCGAAATTTAAAAAGCCGGTGCGCACTGCTGCGGACGTTGAAGCGCTGACAGTGCCGGACCCGGAAAAAGACCTGGGTTATGTGATGGATGCGGTGAGAACCATTTGTCGTGAACTCAATGGCCGGGTGCCGCTGATTGGCTTCTCTGGCAGTCCCTGGACACTGGCGACCTATATGATCGAAGGTGGCAGCAGTAAAGATTTTCGTCGTATAAAGGCGATGATGTTTGATCAACCGGAACTGCTGAAGCATGTGTTGAGTGTGCTTGCCGATTCGGTGACCAGCTATTTGAATGCCCAGATTGAAGCGGGTGCCCAGGCAGTTCAGATTTTTGATACCTGGGGTGGTGTGCTCAGTCCGGAGAACTACCGTGACTTCTCACTGCACTACATGGACAGGATTGTTAAAGGGTTGAAGCGGGAAAATGAAGGCCGAAAAGTGCCAGTTATTCTCTTCACCAAAAATGGTGGGCAATGGCTTGAGTCGATGGCCGATACCGGCGCAGACGCCCTGGGGCTGGACTGGACAACCGATATCAGTGAAGCACGTCAGCGAGTCGGTAATCGCGTAGCGCTGCAGGGCAATATGGATCCGTCAACGCTTTATGCCTCACCTGAGCGCATTCGCCAGGAAGTCGCAACCATTCTGGAAAAGTTTGGTACTGGCAATGGGCATGTTTTCAATCTTGGGCATGGCATTCACCAGTTTGTAGAACCGGAAAAGGCGGGTGCCTTTGTGAATGCGGTTCATGAGTTATCTGCCAGTTATCACGCTTCCGTATAGCGCTGCTGCCTGCTGTTAAGAGCCTTGATCAGGGCTCTTTGTACGGTAAACCGGGTAACCGGCTTGGTGAGAATTGAGCTGATACCCAGTTTGCTGGACTGGTACTTACTGGGTGGGTTGCTGACCCCTGTCAACATGATGATGGCCGGCATGGGGTCAATACTTGGGTCACCATTGATTCGTTCGGCCACCTGCAGACCTTTCAGTCCGGGCATATGGTGATCAAGAATAATGATGTCAAATGCCCTGTTCAGGTAGGTTTCGTTGCGAATCATGGCAAGCGCCTCCAGACCATCTCCTGCTTCAATCACCGAAATACCTAATAGCTGACACTGCTGGCGCAGCACCTTACGACAGGTTGTATTGTCATCAGCTATCAGTATCCGCATATTCTCATACTGGTTTTTATGAGTTGATTCGTGTTGACTGGGTGTGGATTTCTTTTCCCTGCAGTTACAGGGCAGGGTAAATGAGATGGTGTTTTCCTGTTTACTGACTTCTCCTCCAAGCTGTCGTATAAGGTGAGTTGCCAGGTACAGGTTAAGCCCCATAGAAGTTTCTGCCTTGATCTCTGATAAGGAGTGCTCACCGGATAAATGTTTTTCCTCTAGGCTGTTGCCAGCAGGGTTTTTGAAACTGAACTCAAACAGCAGCCTGCCTGAATCGTCCTTTTGAATAGAAAGCGCAACCTCGCCCATTTCAGCCTGATTCAGCCCATAAAACAGAAATGCTTCCAGAATCAATGAAACCCGATATCCATCGATATGACACTCAGAAGACAGGTTTTCATCGATAAAGCAGATGATTTCGATATTCTGTTGTTCCGCTCGATACTGGAAATGACGAATCAGCTCCTCCACGGTGTTGTGTATATCAACAAGGCGAGTATCCGACATTATCCCCTGGTTTTGGGCTTTAATACTGGAGGCCAGCAGGTTCACCAGGTTACCAAGCTCATACCCCGCATAGCGAAGCGTTTGCACGTAGTCTTCCTGCTTCGGGGTCAAGGGGGTGCTCAATAACAGTTCTGACATGCCCATTACACCGTTCAGTGGCGTGCGCATTTCATGGCCCAGCGACTTCATGGCCTCTTCATCAAGTTCATCCGAACGTTTGTCGCTGTAAGCAAACCTTCTCTTGCTGAGTGTTTTTCTGTTAATTCTGGCGGGCAGTGACAGAAAGCCCAGTGTCAGAGCCAGAGTTTGAATAAGCAGCCAGGTGGTGTTTCTGGAAGATATTCCCAGCGCGCCCGTATGGTTCAGCGCGAAGATGAACTGGCTGATGGCCAGGGGAATCAGCAACCAGGCTGAGATATAGAGTCGGTGGGGTTTGACCAGCCAGAAAGACAGACAAAAACTGGCATTGCCAATCAGTGTCAGTACCAGTAAGTGGGTATTTAACGTGCTTCTGTCGCTTAGTGGCAGCCAGAGGGCTGTTACCAGGTAAATAAAAGAAAAAATATTAAAGAAACGGATCAGCATTGGCCTTTGATAGCCAAAGAGGTTTATGGCCAGCTGGCAGAAGGTCAGGCTGATTAACAGCAGTGATAACTTGTAGAGCCAGGCTTCTACGGTAATGGGTATATACAGCCATGTACTCAGGTATCCCTGCCAGGATGCCATAAAAATAAGAGTGAAAGTGGCACCGGAAGCCAGCAGCAGGTGAAAAAAACTGCGATGACCAGAGGGTGACAGGCTGTTTGAAGCTCTTGACTCCTGTCTCAGCGACAGGAAAAGCCAGGCATTGGCAAGGATCATGGATATCAGCAGGCCGCTGATTAACCCGGTTTGCCAGAGTTTGTATCGCTGCTGTTTGATCAGCTGGTCAAAGCTTCCCAGCTTCAGGCTGTTGGTCAGCTCTGGATGAAACGGTGCCTTTAAATAAATGAATGCGGTCTGGCCGGATAACAGGGTAAAGGTTGTGGTATTGACACGGTCCAGTTGCAGAGGTTTAACAACGGTATTGCCGCTGTCAGCCCTGGTATATTTGAGGTACAGGGTTGGCAGTGTCTGCTGTTGATAATCCACAGACAATACAGGATGTACAATTTCTGTCGTATGGTTGGTGACAGGAAAGCGCAGCCAGAGACTTTGTTGCTGCTCTTCAGCGTTCAGTAAGGATGGCTGCCATGGGGCAAAGCGGTATTTGAACTCTTCATCAACCAGTGCTTTGATGGTCAGCTGGTTGGTATCATCAATAAAGAACTCTGTACTTGCTCCGGGCTGGAGTAAGTAGGATGAGTGATTGATGTCGACATTCGCAGCGGCATTCACGGTGGTGAAAGTGAGCGATAAAATACATAACAGTGCGAATGTCCATTTTTGCCGTATAAGGGCTTTATAAAACACTGTTGAAAATTCCGTTTTTCATCTTTACTGCGGGATTATACTGAAAACTGACAGACTGGACAGTGAATCAGTCGATGATTTACAAATGAATAGTAAATTCAGGGGATTTTCTTGCAGTAAGAGGAAGTGAAAGGGCTTTTGTTTAAAGAGTGATAGTCACAGGCTCCGAAGAGGAAAAGATAAGATTTCTTGAACCACGGAGGCCACCGGTAATTGCTCCTGCATTACCGGCACTTCCGCCATCCTTGGCGGTCGCACAGTCTACTAATAAATCACTCAGTACTCAGTCGCTTAAGATTCCTCGCGGGCGATGGCTCGGTGGCCGATGTCTGTGCGGTAGTAGACATCTTTCCAGTCAATGGACTTTACTGCTTTGTAGGCCTGCTCCTGGGCTTCTTTCACCGTATTACCCAGTGCGGTCACGCAGAGTACCCGGCCGCCGTTGGTCAGGGTCTTTCCGTGGTCAACACGGGTTCCAGCCTGGAAGACTTTTGCATTGCTGACATTGTCGATACCCGTGATTTCATCCCCCTTGTTGTAGTCTTCCGGGTAGCCACCGGCTGCCATCACCACGCCAAGGGCAGTGCGGCTGTCCCACTCAACGTCAATCTTATCCAGTTCGCCACGGGTTCCGGCCAGGCAGAGTTCGACCAGGCTGGATTTGAGGCGCATCAGGATTGGCTGGGTTTCCGGGTCACCAAAACGACAGTTGTATTCCAGTACCTTGGGTGTGCCATCCGCATCAATCATCAAGCCGGCATAGAGGAAGCCTTTGTATGGCATACCTTCACTGGCCATGCCTTCTACCGTTGGGATGATCACTTCCTGCATCGCACGGTCATGAATTTCCTGAGTCACCACTGGAGCGGGTGAGTAGGCACCCATACCACCGGTATTCGGCCCTTTATCACCATTATCACGGGCTTTATGGTCCTGGCTGGTGGCCAGTGGCAGAATATTTTTGCCATCCACCATGACGATAAAGCTGGCTTCTTCACCGGTCAGAAACTCTTCAACCACTACGCGGTGGCCTGCTTCACCAAAAGCATTGCCGGCCAGCATATCATCGATGGCATCAAAGGCTTCCTGTTCCGTCTGGGCCAGAATCACGCCTTTACCCGCAGCGAGACCATCGGCCTTCACCACAATAGGAGCACCCTGTTGTTTAACGTAGGCTTTGGCGGGCTCAATCTCGGTGAAGTTCTGGTAGGCAGCGGTGGGAATGTTGTGGCGGGCAAGAAAGTCTTTAGTGAAAGCTTTGGAGCCTTCCAGCTGGGCGGCTGCCTGTACCGGGCCAAATACGGCGAGTCCGGCTTCTTCAAATTGGTCAACAACGCCAACGACCAGCGGTGCTTCCGGGCCGACAATGGTCAGGCCAATATTTTCAGCCTGAGCAAATTCAACCAGTCTGGCGATATCCAATACATCAATATCAACATTGGTTACTTTGTTTTCAGAAGCGGTGCCAGCGTTACCGGGAGCGACAAACACCTGTGTAACATTGTCGTCTTGTGCGGCTTTCCATGCCAGGGCGTGTTCCCGCCCGCCATTACCGATGATCAGCACTTTCATAAAGGATGTCCTTGTTTTTAACCACAGAGATCACGAAGTGCACAAAGGTTTTCTTTTTGTGATATCTGCTGGGGAAATTTTTGTTTGCTCGAAGGCTGAGCCTGTTCTTCAGCCTTTTTTGCTTTGGATCACAAAGATCACAAAGTTTAAGATTTCTGAATTAAAAAACTTTGTGCTCTTCGTGGTTCAAATAAATTATCAATGATCAATGGCGGAAATGACGAACGCCGGTAAACACCATGGCTATGCCGGCCTGGTTGGCGGCGTCAATCACTTCCTGGTCCCGCATGGAACCACCGGGCTGGATTACGGCGGTAATGCCTGCAATGGCCGCGGCATCAATGCCATCACGGAATGGGAAGAAGGCATCGGATGCCATCACGGAACCACGAACTTCCAGTCCTTCATCCGCTGCCTTAATGCCGGCAATACGGGCACTGTACACACGGCTCATCTGGCCGGCGCCGATACCGATGGTCTGGGCATGTTTGGCATAGACAATGGCGTTGGACTTCACAAACTTGGCGACTTTCCAGGCGAACTGAAGGTCTGCCATTTCCTGTTCGGTCGGTGCGCGGTCTGTCACCACTTTCAGCTCAGAAGGGTCAACAATGCGGATGTCGGAATCCTGAACCAGCAGGCCGCCATTAACGCGCTTGAAGTCCAGGAAAGGAGCTTGTTCAGCAGGTAATTGGCCAGCGCTCAGTACGCGAATGTTCTGCTTATCCTGAAGAATGGCAGCCGCTTCAACGTCCACTTCGGGAGCAATAATCACTTCCACAAACTGGCGTTCAATAATGGTACGGGCGGTCGTCATATCCAGCTTGCGGTTAAAGGCAATAATGCCACCGAACGCAGACGTCGGGTCGGTTTCGTAAGCGCGGTTGTAGGCTTCCAGAATGTCAGTGCCGGTAGCAACACCACAGGGATTGGCGTGCTTGACGATCACACAGGCTGGCAGATCAAACGCTTTAACGCATTCCAGGGCGGCATCCGTATCGGCAATGTTGTTGTAGGAAAGCGCTTTGCCCTGCAGTTGTTTAGCGCTGGAGACCGTGCCTTCCGCAGGGTTCTTCTCCGTGTAGAAGGCGGCTTTCTGGTGAGGGTTCTCACCGTAGCGCAGGTCTTCCACTTTCGTAAACTGGCTGTTGAAGGTGCGGGGGAAGGCTTCCGGTTCATCTTCATCGCTGTTGATGACGGTGCCCAGGTAGTTGGCAATCGCGCCGTCGTAGCCGGCAGTATGCTCGAATGCCTTAACGGCCAGGTCAAAACGGGTGGCCAGGTCAATCACGCCCTCATTGTCAGCCATGCTGTCCAGTACACACTGGTAATCACTGGCATTCACCACGATGGTGGTGTCACGGTAGTTCTTGGCAGCGGCACGAACCATGGTTGGGCCACCAATATCAATATTTTCAATGGCGGTGGCCAGGTCGCAGTCAGGGCGGGCAATGGTCTGTTCAAAGGGGTAGAGGTTGACGACCACCAGGTCGATGGGCTTGATGCCATGCTCATCCATAATGGCTTCGTCCTGACCGCTGCGGCCGAGAATGCCACCATGAACCTTGGGGTGTAGGGTTTTTACCCGGCCGTCCATCATTTCAGGGAAGCCGGTATAGTCAGAAATCTCAATGGCAGGAATATCATTCTCTACCAGCAGTGCATAAGTCCCGCCCGTGGACAGAATTTCAACCGAATGCTGGTGCAGGGCCCGGGCGAATTCGACAATTCCTGTTTTGTCGGAAACGCTAATCAGAGCCCGGCGAATCGGGCGTGTCGTGACTGCCATCGTTTCTCACTCACAGTTTGTTGGAATAAAAATTCCGGCAGATTTTAGCTGGAAATGGCGGTTATTGGCAGGGGGGGAGGGAATAAAGGTGAAATCAGTAGTGCCCGGTGTTCCAGAAACTACTGATTAGATTGAAAAGAATGATGAATAAATCAATTAAAGCAGACCGTATTGCTTGAGCTTCTTACGCAGGGTTCCCCGGTTCAGGCCCAGTAACGTGGCCGCACGGGTCTGGTTGCCCTTAACGTAAGCCATCACCGTTTCCAGTAGAGGCGCTTCTACTTCAGACAGAACCATCTGATAGACATCGGTGACGTCCTGCCCGTCCAGGTGGGCAAAGTAGTTATTCATGGACTTTTCCACACTGTCGCGCAGAGTCTGGGACTCTGGGATTCTCGACGCTGTGGCAAGGCTTCCCCCATGGCCATTTACTGGACGACCTTCTTCTATGATTACTTGTGTTGCCGTCATGCCGCTATGTCCTCTCCGTTACCTTTTAACTTCTTCGCAAAAGTTGACTCTGAAAAACGCTGAAAATACTCCCGTATGCAGGTGTGCTGTTCTTCCGAAGATTCCAGCTTATTAAAATGCCGGCGAAACTCCAGGCCGGATGGCTGGTCCTGCATGTACCAGCCGACATGTTTTCTGGCAATCCGCACACCCTGAAACTCTCCGTAAAACTGATGGAGTGCTTCAAGATGCCCCAGGAGGATTGCCTGAACCTCATTCTGATCCGGTGCGGCCAACCGTTCCCCGTGTTGCAGGAAGTGGTTGATCTCCCGGAATATCCAGGGACGACCCTGGGCGGCACGGCCAATCATTAATGCGCTGGCACCGGTAGCGTCCAGCACATGCCGTGCTTTTTCCGGTGAGGTGATATCGCCATTGGCAATCACCGGGATACTCACCGCCTCGACAATACTGGCGATGGTTTCGTATTCTGCTTCACCCTTATACATGCAGGCGCGGGTACGACCATGAACCGCCAGGGCGGCAATGCCGCACTGTTCTGCCAGTCTGGCAACCGCAACACCGTTACGGTTGTCCGGATCCCAGCCGGTTCGAATCTTCAGAGTCACTGGAATATCCACCGCCGCGGTTACGGCTTTGAGGATGGACTCCACCAGTTCAATGTCCCGCAGCAGGGCGGAACCCGCCGCCTTATTGCATACCTTCTTGGCCGGGCAACCCATATTGATGTCAATGATCTGGGCACCAAACTCCTGGTTCAGCCTGGCCGCTTCGGCCATCTGTTCCGGATCACCTCCGGCAATCTGGACGGAGCGCGGTTCGGACTCACAACTGTGATCCATGCGCAGCCTGGACTTGCGGGTATTCCAGAGCTTCGGGTTGCTGGTCACCATCTCCGACACCGCCATGCCTGCACCCATTTTCAGGCAGAGTTTGCGAAACGGACTGTCGGTAACGCCCGCCATGGGCGCCAGTACCACCGGGTTAGCGATGGGGTAAGGACCAATCTTCAGCGGTGCTGGCGCTGTTTGATCTGACACTGCTTGTGCTGACAAGGGTTGACCTGACAAAAAAGAAAGCCTCGATCTGATGGATGATGAAACCAACGGATCATCATACTCTCTACATATTTCACGATAAAGTGAAATTGATCAATATTTGTTCAGCTGAAATAGGGTGGATTTGCGTATGCAAAAACCATAACCCGCTGAACCTCAGGCCTTCTGGCGTAGATCAATAATAGAACCAATGGGTTGCTCATTTTTTGATATAAGTCAGCAAGAAACCGGTTCAATACAGGCATAAGCACTGAATTTGTGCAGTTTGTTGATAGATCGCATGAAAAGTGAGCGTTTTTAGCACAAGAACGTGCGCTTTATGATCTTGGTGGTTTTAAAGAAGGAATCCCTAGAATCAGATTTGGATCAGGGCAGATACTGAGGTAATAGTCCCGCTCGGATTTCGGCGCGACGCCAATAAAGTCCCCTTTTTGATCGAGCAGGTCGGAAATGACCTGAAAATGCAGATGGGGTGGCCAGTGGCCATTCACTTCTGAGGGAATGTAATTTAAATTGTGTAAACGCTTGTCGTTAATACTCCAAAATGGAGAATAACAATGAGCGTTGAAATCAACGAAAAACTGGTAGATCAAATAGCCAGTCAGATTAAAACTCAGGAT
>NZ_LUKQ02000628.1 GCF_001647025.1 Endozoicomonas atrinae | reverse complement strand
TCAGGCTCTGCTCCATGATTTCAGGGATGGTGGCAAAGATGCCGCCCACCTCGAACGGCTTGGGTATGCGGAAATGGTCCTCCCCGACCCAGAAATGGTGAAAGCCCAGCTTCTCCCACTCCGGCAAGTCCTTGTAGCGGTCGTCATCCCAATACATAGCCCGCAGGGCATAGGCTGCCAGACCATAAGCCGCGCCACGGATCAATACCGATTTGCTCACCGCCGACCAGCCGGACTGGCCTTCGACCCTGGCACCACGGTACAGCCGGTCCAGCCCCTGCAACCGGGCATTAAAGAACGGCAGGCTCTGCACCAGGAACTGGATAATCTGCCCCTGCCCACTGCGCCGGAAGTTCATCACATCCATGGCCTGATAAGCCGCTTCAGCAGGACTGCCTCCCTGCCGGATCACCCGATCATACACATGCAGCCGGTTGCTGTTTTCAAACTTCGAGCCGACTCGCTCCCATTTCTGCCAGTTAGCCTCCAGCACTTCGTAGAGTTTGCCCGGTACGTCGATCAGCCGTTTGAGGTCATCCGGTGACAGCTTCTTGCGGATATTCTCCGGCTTGACGCTGTAGTAGCCCCCACCGCCGCCTCCGGCCAGCATCATGTTCCAGTAGCTGTCGTCGTTCTTCAGCTTTGTGGTAAAGCCCCGGATAGCACCGGCCAGCGGATTGGTCTTCAGGGGTTTGCCGTTCACCTCCGGGGCAATATGCACCCAGGTGGACAGCGTATCCCTGAACAGGTTGCGCGCCATAAAGGCCGGGTCGGCGGTAACGGTGGCGGTCAGCAACCGCCGTGGCCAGTTCAACAGCTTCATCATCCAGCCAAAGTTGGGCGCTCCCAGGTCCTGAATGGAGGCCAGCAGCAGCTTGTCATGCACCAGGTAGTGCTTCAGCTTGCCGTTCTCCGATACGCTGACCGTACCCTCACC
>NZ_LUKQ02000627.1 GCF_001647025.1 Endozoicomonas atrinae | reverse complement strand
ACCATTCGCACCGGAGTTAAACAGCTCAGAAAGGCTATGGGAGTGGATGCGGGAGCATGACTTATCAAACAAAGCATTTTCAGGTTATGAAAATATTGTAGATTGTTGCTGTGAAGCTTGGAATAACCTTTGCAGCGAAGCTGGTCGACTGTTCAGTCTGTGCTCCCGTGATTGGGCAGTTATACAGTAGTTAGAAAATTCAATTGGTATAATTTGCAGAAATGAGCTAATGGAAGTGGCAGGATTTTCAGAATTTCTGGTCAGGGATATGGACTTTGATGAATTCGCTTTCTACCGGGATTCAGTTGTTGAGTTGCTATACAGTTTCAAAAACAGCAACACTTGTCTGGGGTCTTCTTATGGTAGTCGCAGTCATATATCGTGTGCCTGTTCTGCCAGTTTTTGAAAAGTGAGTAATCAATAAGCAAACAGGCGCCTGTTGCGCCTGTTCTGAGTGTTTAGCCCATTGCTTTAAACTGCTTCTGCAGACTCAGTTTTAAATACTTTCCGTTCCTTAAGCTCATCTTTCAGGTCGGCGACATCAGTATAGAACTGGTCATACCACTTACGAAGCTGATAAACCGGGCCATCTCCATCACAGAGCAGTGGGTTATCAATCCGGACTTTGTTGTCCCAGATTTCAACATCTTCATAGAACGCTTCCTGCGCCTGCTGAATGTAAGCTTGGGCAACCTCGCGATTCTGCTCGTCAGTCAGTCCCGGGATCTTCTTTACCAGAACACCATAGCGCAGAGTAAAGCTGTTCAGGTCAACAGGTACATGGCAGTTCAGAAGGATTGAATGAATGGGCTGTCATCACCGATGTAATAAGTCTTCAAAACACCAGTTTAATTTGACCTCCCGATTAACCCTTTTCTGGCCGATTGTTTTCCTGTTGGTATCAAGCAGGGAGCAGCGCCATGACCAATCGAGAGGAC
>NZ_LUKQ02000626.1 GCF_001647025.1 Endozoicomonas atrinae | reverse complement strand
TAGCCGTTAACCTTCCGCTTATTCCCTTCCGGGGATACCGGCATATCGACGAGCTTCATCAGCTGCATACTGGTACTCTCCAGTACCGCTATCCCTCCCGATAGACCCGGGTCTATTCCAATAATTACTTTCATTCTTTTTTGCTCTCTCTTCCCTGATTTTTAGTCCTACCTCCCTTGATACTTCGTAGAGCATTTTTCCAGCTTCCATCATTAGCTCTTCTATCACTCTCCCCTTTAAAGGGGGGAGAGAGATGAAGAATGATGAAAATATAAAGCTCACCGATTCAAAACTTCAATATCTTCAAGGGGTTAGAGGATAGGGTGACGACTTCAGGTACTTAAAAATCATCAAAAAATCGTCACCCTACTGAAGAAGACTTTTTTTGCTCAAAATTTGAACAGCATTCTGAGTGTAAAAAGTCACTTAATAGCATCCTTTGCTATCTCTGATAACGAGACATGAACACCGTCTTGTATGATCAGATTCTTCTCTACGAGCCCGCTATATGTCCGGCTCCAGTTCTTTGCAGATACCGTATCTTTATCAATACATTCCTTACGGAGTTGCCTCGCCTCAATGAGTGCACCGTCAGGATCACGGCTTTGCGATTCCAAGGTTGCCTTCGCATTAGAAATGAGATTATCGAGTATGCGAAGAACTGACTTCTGAGCATCGCCAATAAGCTTTAACCCGGCGAGTTGTTCTGCATCCTCAGGGTCGAGGTGTCTTAGAACACAGCTGTATTGAGGCTCACCATCCTCATCCATGAAAGGGAGTCGTACAGGGCTGAAGAGAAAGGTCATAGAATCAGGCTCATCGGCATCTTTCATCTTCTTTGCGGTGATCTTTACTTCATCGTCTGATTTGACCACCGCATACTCCGCATCGAGCGCCCCCTTGAGCGCACTGTTGCCACGGGCACGATCCTTCGACCCGA
>NZ_LUKQ02000625.1 GCF_001647025.1 Endozoicomonas atrinae | reverse complement strand
CCGCGACATTCAACGCTTTGATATGCCGCTTGAGTGAGAGCTTGATCTTGATGTTGTCCAGCTCTTCGAAGGGCGTGGCCTTGGTGGACTTGCCGATCTTCTCGGCCTCGGCCTGTGCCTTGACGTCGTGAACAGGGTTGAGTTCTCTCGGGTGGTCTTGGTCGGCGTCCGCGATCCAGGACTGTGCGGCGCGTTCCTGGTTGTCGGCCTTGCGACTGCCGGTGACTTTGGATTCGACGACGCCCCGTTCCCAGGTGAGATTGCTCTTGCCGAGCATGGCGGTGAAGGACTCTTCTGGGGTTGCGCCTTTGGATTCGGCACCGTGAACACGGTAGTAGGTGTTGCCTTTTGCGTCGGTGGCTTTGATGGCGCGGCGATACCCTGGCCCTGGCTGATTGAAATCGCCAGCGGAGGCCGGTGCCCCTTCGGAGATTTTGTAGTCAGGAGCGGGGTCTTCGTCGGGCAGGTTGAGGGAACGTGTCGGGGCTGCCGGAGTTTCTACTGCCGGTTCTGGTGTCTGGGATTTATTGGCCTCGACATAACGCTTGATGGCTCCGGTGTCACCGTTGATGAATTGCTTGATCGCGTCAGAGGGTGAGTCCGGTGTTCCAGGCTCGACGCTGATTTGCTTCGTGGGTTCCTCGACGTCGAGAGGTTGCGTCGTGCTTTGCTTCGTGGATTCCCGTTTCGCTCTCCAGGCATTGAATTTATCGAAGTCGAATTTTTTGAGCAGGTCAGGGCCGTAGAAATCTACAAACGCTTCTTGCGAGAGCTGGCCTTTGTTGACCTGGGAATACTCCATTTCCCATTCCGCTTTGAGCATCTCTTCTTCTTTGGCCCGCGCCACGTCTGGGTCAACCTGTGCGGGCTTGCGGCCATCCAGTCCACGTTCGAGTTCGTCGATGGACAGTTCGTGATAAAGCTCATCAGAGCGATACTCAGCATCAGGCGT
>NZ_LUKQ02000624.1 GCF_001647025.1 Endozoicomonas atrinae | reverse complement strand
GCGTCATTCGTAAGGCGATCAAGAACCGGAAGATTTTTCGGACTGATGAGTCAGTCATGAAGGTAATCTATCTGGCCATGGAAAAAGCTTCCGAGAAATGGACCATGCCGATCAGGAACTGGAAAGCAGCCATGAACCGGTTTGAAATTATGTTTCCTGACCGGTTCAAGGAGTAATAGTTTTGGTGGCGTTTACACAGAATTATTTACAGGCTCAGAAAAAGCCAATTAATGTCCCCCTGGAGCCTGAGGTGATCGAGTGGATAACTGAGCTGAAATACCGTGCCGGGTACAGTCCTTACCTTTTTCCTTCAAGACGATCCAGTAAACGGTTTGATCATGTTGGACCGGATACACTGAATACTGCCATCGACAATATGTTTAAGAAGGGATTCTTCCCCGATACGGTAAAACATTTTACCGTGCACGATTTAAGGCGCACCTCCAGAACATTACTTTCGAAACTCGACTTTGATTATCGTGTGGCCGAAATCTGCTTAGGTCATAAGGTAATGAAGACCAGTGAGGAAGTTTACAACGTGGATGATTTCTTTGATAAACGCCGTGAGGCTCAGCGTCTTCTGCTTGATCATTATGCACCAATTATTAATGCAGCCGGTGATTAAACCGGCTTGGCATTTATCCTTGCAGTTGACGAAAGTAGTTATCAATTTCCTGCTGGAAAAAGATTTTTCCCCCGTAGGGCAGGTTTACTGGTTTAGGAAAATCTGGCGTCTGCCTTAATTGCCATAGAGTGGTACGGGAGATTCCGTACAGGTCACATATTTCCTTAAGCTTGACGGTTTGCTTCTTATTCATACCCTTACCCTTTCATAAAAAACTTCAAAATGTCGTAACCAAAGACCGGCTGGCATGGTGTGCTCATTAGCTGCTTGCCCTTGTCTCGGAACTGCTTTGCGGATGGGTCCCACATCTGGCCATAGTGCCAGCCGGTGT
>NZ_LUKQ02000623.1 GCF_001647025.1 Endozoicomonas atrinae | reverse complement strand
CCGACGAAGTAAAAGCCTTCGAGGCTCACGAAGCCTTCAAGAACGGCAGGGTCGTTCCTTACGATGGCTAACCAGAGCACCACCCCGCACATTCGGGACAGCTTCAGCCCTTTGCAGGACATCGTGACCCGAGTCCTGCGCCGGTTCGGGGATTTCTCCGTCAGTGCCGTCGACGGGGATACCCTGACCATGTTCGTTGATCTGGCCAACCTGGCCCTGGAAGAGATCAATTCACACCCTTACTGGAACGCTGACCCGCTGGATTACTATACCCACCCCAGCGAAGTCCGTCCGGTACCCGATCTCATCATGCAGAACGCGCTCCTGTTCCAGTACGCACTGCAACAGGCATCACCGAAGATCGAACTCTACAGCAAAGTCCATTACCAGACGCTCAACACCTTACTCTGGCGAAGACTCAACAACGGCGTCGGCAACCAGCCCCTCCGCGCCCGCGTGGTCGATGGCGGTTCCAACAAGCACTACTCACCAGCAACCTCACCGCTCACCGGACAGGACATCAACGCCGATGAGTAAGTACCGCACGTCGCAGACCATCAAGCTCAAGACCCACGCCTACGAACAGTTCAGGGGGATCGACACCACCCGCGATCCCATCTCCCTGGAGACCGGCGAAGGTCAGTTCCTTATCGAACTCAACAACGGCTACCCCGACGTTCAGGGCCAGATTGTCCGCGACTCCTGCGCCACCCAGCGCAGTGATCCACACCACCTGATCACCCATATCCGGCACATCAACGACGACGAAGTGTTCTGGATTGAGCAGTCCGGCGGCGGCCTCACCTTCAACACCGACAACAACCACACCGAAGAAGAGGTCTATCCCCTCGGTGCCGTGGTCAGCTCCGTGATCTACAACCAGAAACTCCACGTCTTCTCCAAAGCCCTGCCCACTTACCGCTACGACGGCATCAAGTGGGAGCGCAACCAGTCCA
>NZ_LUKQ02000622.1 GCF_001647025.1 Endozoicomonas atrinae | reverse complement strand
GAAAATCAACATCATTAAAACCTTCGGGTAGCTGTGGTCGACGAGACATCTGTTCTAGATAATGCATGGTAATGATGCCTAAGCATAGTTGGCGGCAGCTTAAGGATTTAGAAAATGCGATTGGTATTAGGTGCCTGCTGGATATCGGACAGTCACAGTAAACAGCATAGGACGCAGAATGAAGGCCTTCACAACAAAACGATATGTGGTCAAACAGAAAGTACAGACGTGCAACAGAGCATGGCTGGAGGAGGTATTCAGCAGCCCCTGCAAACGAACCACCGTACAAAGCTATCACCAGCTGTGCGATGAATGGCCTGATAGTTACTTTGAATTGACGGAAACAATAGACACCGAAACCTGCCTGGCTTTCACCCCTCACAAAGGATAACAACATGGCCACCACCAACATCTGGCAACAATTCAAATCACTGATACCCGAAGGAGCCAGAACCGTCGTCACCATCACCAGCAACAACGGCGACGGAACCAGCAGCGCAACATTGAGAGATGGAACGAGTATCAGGGTTCAGGGAGAAAATGTCGAGCCGGGTGGAAAGGCATTAATTAAGCAGGGAATAATTAGTAGTCAAGTGCCTGATATACCAACATATGAGGCTGAAATTTAGAGACTAAAAACGAAAAATATCTGTTTGCTTATCAATTAGTTAAAGTATTCGGTTTCCTAAAAAAAGTGACAGTAACTATTTGATATTAATATAGATGTCACTGCCTTGAGGGGGCAGTGCCTGTATGGGCGTACGAGTTCGAGTCTCGTCTTCGGCACCAATAGAATCAAATGCTTATGGGTTTTTAGTGATAGACTTTATGTGTCGTATCCCAAAACAATAGTCCGGACAGTTTTCCGAAATAGGCAACCATGAGAGGAATCAACCAGAGTAGAGAATCCTAATAATCTATCTGTTGATACCTCCTCTCATGGAAATCATAGTTAAGTCTGCTCTGGACAGTA